>QHZO01000156.1:6304-20787 GCA_003224695.1 Acidobacteriota bacterium | reverse complement strand
CGAGAACCGGAGCCCCGACCAGGTCGGGGCGGGCCGCCAACGTCTGCGTCTGATTGACCGCTCGTTCCATCCGAGCTTCTACGCGCACGGGCCGGAAGCGCGCCTGAAGCGGCTGACGGAGGCGCTGGCGCGCCTGCCGGCGCTTGCGGGCTCCGACGGGCTTGGAGCAGGCAGGGCTCGAACAAGCAGCACGCTCACCGAGCGGATGGACATCTGGACCGGCCGCCCGATTCGAGTCTTGCGGATCGAAGTCCGCCAGCCGACGGATTTCCGCCGCGTCGCGTGCTTCGCCCGAAGGCTTGACCCGAGCCTGCGCCTCTACAACTCCGATCTGATGCTCGCGCCGGTTTACTGCTGGGAGAAAAACCTTTTCCCGCTGGCCAAAGTGGAGGCGGATGTAGAAGGGGCGAGGGGCTGGGGACTAGGGGCTAGGGGAAAGAAGGATTCGGGATTCAGGATTCAGGATTCAGCATCCCCTAGTCCCCAGTCCCTAGTCCCTAGTCCCGAAGTACGCGCCATCGAATGCCGCGACGACGAGTGGGCGATGGATTACGAGCTGCCACCCTTCCGGACGATGCGCGTGCGGCTGGAAGATGGGCTGGCACAGGCAGGGGCGGGGCGTGTTAATCCGCAGCACGGACGGCACGGGGCGCTCGAAGTGGAAGTGGAGGGTGTTGCGCGCGTGCTCGACGGCGCCGAAGAGCCTGTGGCTCGAAGCTTCGAGCGGCTGCTTCGCGCCGCCGACCCCGACCTCGTGGTCACCGAGTGGGGCGATTCGACGCTCCTTCCCGGCCTCCTTCGCGCCGCCGCCGCGGCCAAGGTCGAGCTCTCTCTCAACCGCGATCCCGCCTGCCGAATCACGCGGGCGGGCGCGCGCAGCTACATGAGCTACGGCCGGATGCTTTTCAAGGAGAGCACCACGACGCTTTCGGGACGCCTGCACGTGGACACCGAGAATTCCTTCGTTGCCGACCGCTGCCGCATGGACGGCTTGTGGGAGCTGGCGCGCGTCACCAAGCTCCCCGTCCAATACGCCGCGCGTACCTCGACGGGCACGGGGATTTCCTACATGCAGATGGAAATCGCCTACCGCGACGGCACGCTCATCCCGGAGCAGAAGGCGGAGCCGGAAAGCCCCAAGCGCCCCGACGAGTTGCTGCGCGCCGACCGCGGCGGCCTGGTGTTTCCCCCCCGCCTGGGGTTTTTCGAAAACGTCGCCGAACTCGATTTCGTCAGCGGGTACCCGAGCATCATGGCGCGCTTCAACATCTCGCCGGAAACCGTGAACTGCCCGTGCTGCCCGGACGCTCCCCGCGTCCCGGAGCTCGGCTACCGCATTTGCCAAAAGCAGTACAAAAAAGCGGAGCTCGGGATTCGGGGCGCGGGATTCAGGACTCGGGATTCAGGATTCAGAGACACTGAACTCGGAACTCCGAACTCAGAACTCCGAACTCCGGATCCTGAATCCCGAATCCTGAATCCTTCTTTCCCCGAGTCCCGAGTCCCGACTCCCGACAGCTACAGCCTCCGCCGCGCCTCGCTCAAATGGCTGCTGGTCTGCTGCTTCGGCTACACGGGCTACAAGAACGCGCGCTTCGGCAAAATCGAGGCACACGAAGCCATCAACGCTCTGGCGCGGGAAAAACTTCTGGTGGCGATGGAAACCGCCGAGTGGCAGGGCTACCGCGTGCTCCACGCGCTGGTGGACTCGCTCTACGTCGCGAAGCCCGAGGCGCGACGCCAAGACTACGAGCGGCTGGCGCGCGACATCGAAGCGCGCACCGGCTTGCCGATGGCGCTTGAAGCCGTCTATCGCTTCGCCGTCTTTCTGCCCTCGAAGCAGTCGACGGAAGTGCCCGTGCCAAACCGCTTCTTCTGCGTGCCGGAAGAGGGTGGTGAGCCGAAGGTGCGGGGGCTCGAGTGCCGCCGGCACGACACGCCGCCGCTGGTGGTGCGCATGCAAACCGAGGCGCTCGGGATTCTTGCCGAAGCGCGCGACCGGGCGAGCTACGGCCGGAAACTGGAAGAAGCCCGTGAGGTGCTGGCGCGCACCCTCGAGCGGATCGAGGCAGGGAGCGCGCCCATCGAAGAGTTCGTCATCAGCCGGCGCCTCACGCGCGCGCCCGCCGACTATCGGCAAAACTCGGCCACCGCTATCGTCGCCCGGCAACTCGACCGCGCGGGCGTCCGGCTCCGCCCGGGGGAAAACGTCCAATACATCGTCACCGACGTCGACGCTTCGTTCGCCGACGACCGCTACCGCGCCTGGACGCTTTGGGAAACCTGGCGCGGCTACGACATCGCCGCCTACCAGCAAATGCTCCGCGACGCTTTCAAGCCGTTCGAGCGCTGCGCAGCAGACCTCACGAGACGCCAGTTGGGCGTCAACTAGTTGGGCGTCAAGTTGGGCGTCGACTTGACTGTCAAGGCAAAATCATGTTTAGTATCTTAACGGACGGCCATACAACTCGGTCCCGACTTGATCTTAAGGAAGGAGCGAACACTTTACGATGACGGCTAAGGCAAGTTTCGTGCCGTGTAAGATCCTACCCGGCTTTTTCGACAGCGAGGTATATGTGGTGGTACTCGACTCCTCGGCATACGTGAGCCTGGAACACGTGAAGCTAGATGGAAACGAAAAGGCCCTTCAGGAGGGGAAGGAAGTGGACGGCTTCGTTCTGGCCTACATCGTTGCCGAGGATCCGCAAAAGGGAAAAGTTTTAGTCGAAGTCCCCGGAGAGCCGGTGATAGGCGGCCTACGCGCGTGGGTGCCGCAGGCCCAACTGAGGCCCGTGTGATCCTGAGCGACGAAGGCATCCGCCAGGCCATCGCGGCTGGCGACATAGAGGTAGACCGGGTGTGGGACAAGAGCAAGTTCGATGTCCCTGGCGTACGGGTAGTGCTCGACCTCGCCGACCAAGAATTCCAGAGAACTGCAAGGGCCTACTTAGTCAAAGAAACTCTTGACGTAGACGGCGCTGTAGTCCTTCCTCCGTACGGTTCGGCCCGATGTCACCCACTTCTTGCAATAACCAGGGAGCGCGTGCACTTGAAGCACGGTGCGCGCGTCGCTGCTCGAGTGGAGGGTCGCAGCTCATTCGCCAGACTCGGGCTATTAGTTCACCTCACGGCCCCCACGATCCACGCAGGATGCAACGGAAAGATTACGCTCGAAATAATCAATCATGGGCCATTCGATTTGAAGCTGCGTCCAGGCCGAACAAGGATCTGCCAGTTAATTGTTGAGAGGCTGGAAAGCCCGCCTCAAGTCACCATTGCAACGGCATTCCAAGGGCAAGCCTCACCCACCGGCTCGGGACAGTTATAAGATCTGCCATAGCCGGTAGCGCATCAAACTTTCTTTCCCCCCCGAATCTGTGGCAATTCGACGTTTCCAAAAACAACAGGAAACCAACGTCCCGACACCTCACGGCCTGCCATGGGTGTTTCCACGATGTTCCGTCACGAGTATGTTCACAGGGCGTGATGAAGGATGTGAGGCGCGCCGACCGGCTCCCCGAAGATTTGAGCGGTGAAGGCCTGGAGGCGCGCGCCGTGGCGCCAGGCTTCGGAATTGAGGCCCGCTTTCCGGCATGCGGCCTCGAGGAACTGCTCGCGGTTCCATTTCCATTCGACCGCTACCTGAGGCAACAGCAAGCCGCGCCAGGAACCCTCCGAAATCAGCAGGCCGTGCTGGCCGACCTCGATCTGTTCCGGGCGGACATCCATGAGCGTCGAGAGCACGGAAATCTCCAAGCGCAACTCCACGAGCTCGTCGGCCTGGACGGGCTCGAAGCGGGGGTCGCGCAGAGCCGCGGCGATGGCGCAATCCTCCACAGTTTTATAGAGGGGCCTGATCGGCTCGATGTACCCAACGCAGCCGCGCAGCCGCATCCCCTTGTGCAAGGTTACAAAAGCGCCCCGGGGTTCGGAAAGCGCGAGGGACGGCGCGCGAGTGTCCGGCGGCCGGCCGCCTCCGAAGGTTGCTTCGAGCGCCTGCCGCGCAACTTCCAGCAACTGCCGTTGTTCAAATTCACTGAGCAGAAACATTCTTTTCTTCCGCCACCGAGTCGTCCGGCTCTTTCGCGCGAGCCGTGGGAATCGCGCCGGCCGCGGCGGCAACTTTCGCGCGCCCCACGGCGCGCGAAGCCATCTTTCTCCAAAACATCCAGAAGTATTGTCCCGCCGAAACCAGGGCAAAAAGCATCACAAGCCACAGCAGCACGACCCCTAGGTGCCAGCCCATCATGCGCGGGAGATGCCGCTCCGCCACAATCGCCGTGATGGCGGCCACTTCCAGAACCATCTTGGTCTTGCCGAGCTCGGAAGCACTTAACACGTAGCCTTCAGCGGAGGCGACCGCGCGCAATCCGGAGACGGCGAATTCGCGCCCCACGATGATCACGGCAATCCAGGCAGGGACGTAGCCGCGCTCGACGAGCGAAATGAACGCCGAGCAGGTGAGCAGCTTGTCCGCAACCGGGTCGAGCAGAATGCCCAGGGTGGTGATCTGGCCTCGCCGCCTGGCCAATTGCCCGTCGAGAAGGTCCGTGAGCGCTGCGGCCAGAAAAACTCCCACCGCCCATCCGTCCAAGTCGTGGCCCTTGGTCAGAAGCAGAACCACGATGAGCGGGACAAAGAAGATTCGGAGCAGCGTCAGCGAAAGGGGGAGATTCATGGGCCTCGACTGCCGATCTTAATTGGCCCAGTTGGAAAAATCCGGCAAGTCTGCCAAAGCAGTTGGGGGCGCTGGGCCGCGTCCCCAGGCCAATATAACGGACGCTCCCATGCAAGTCAACGCGACGTGTTCCTCATTTTCCGGCGCGGGATGATGTCGGTCCAGGCCCTGGACGCCTGCGCGGGCGGAAGGCCCGCGGCGCGGACATTTATAAAGAGCGCTGAAAGGGCGGGCGCGCCGGTTGCCGTTCTTGGGCGGATGGTCTACCATGGAAGATCGCTTATGCTGGCAGACGCCTTTCATCGGCCACTGAAAGACCTTCGGATCTCCGTCACCGACCGCTGCAACTTCCGTTGCACTTACTGCATGCCGTTCAACGAGTACAGTTGGATCACAAAGGAAGACATCCTTTCCTACGAAGAGATCACGCGCTTGACAGGCCTCTTCGCCGGGCTGGGCGCAGAAAAAATACGCCTGACGGGTGGCGAGCCGCTAGTGCGGAAAGACCTGGAAGTCCTGGTGGGAATGTTGACTGGTATTAAAGGAATCAAAGACATCTGCCTGACCACCAACGGCGCGCTGCTCGCTGAAAAGGCTCGGGCGCTCAGGGCGGCGGGCCTGAGGCGGCTGAACGTCAGCCTCGACACGCTCGACCCATCCAAATTCCGGCGCGTCACCCAACGCGGCGAGCTTGCTCCGGTCCTCGCCGGGCTTGAAGCCGCAAAACGCGAGGAGTTTTCCCCCATCAAGCTCAATGCGGTGATTGAGCGCGGCGTGAACGAACAGGAAATCGTGCCGCTTGCGGTCGAATAGCTGGAACATGGAGAAAGTCGTCTCGAAAAAAGAAATTCTTGCCGCCCTTGGGTCGCATTTTCGGCTGGCCGAAAAGGGCCGCGGGGAACCAAGCTCGCCGGCCGTGGATTATGAATTCGAAGACGGGGGAGAAGTGGGTGTCATCGCCTCCGTCACCGAGCCTTTTTGCGGTGACTGCACACGCGCCCGCCTCACTGCCGACGGCAAGCTCGTCACCTGCCTCTTCGCTGACCACGGACACGACCTGAGGAAACTTTTGCGCTCCGGCGCGAGCGACCAGGAAGTTCGCAAGGCCATCGAATCCGTCTGGCAAGGGCGCCGTGACCGCTACTCGGAACAGCGCTTTGTCGCCCTCACAGACTCCCGCTACCAACCCCGCCAACACCCCAAAATGGAAATGATCGTCCTTGGCGGTTAGCCCCCCAATAGGGGCGCCGAAAACAGGCAAGACTCAAATGCAGTTATCTGTGCGCGTACCCGGCTTCCCGTCTCCAAAACATCGCCGAGAAATGCTTGCAATTCAAAAACTGCTGTTATGTCAGAGCCGCGTGGCTTCAGGGGAAAGTGGAAAACAGATCGCTCAGGTCAGCGTCGCGCGCGATGTCCCCGAGGAGTATGGGAGTAATGCCAAAAATCTCCTCCATGGTCCGCAGTGTCGCTCCATGTTCGTACCGAATCCAGCTACTGTAACCGCGCTTGGCAAAGGGCGAGAGCACGATCATCCCGATGGAATGGTCGGGAGGGTTGCATCCAGCAACGAGAACAGCGTCTGGATTTTCGGATTCATCCCAGATGATGAACACGGCGCCGCCTTTGAGGTAGGCCGGCGAGCACAGGATAACCGGCAAATTCAACGACAACCAGGTGTCGCCTTGAGCGATAGGATTTCCCGTACACGCGTTGTGCATGTCGTCACAAAGGTCCGGGATGATGAAATTATAACTTGCGACTGTACCGGCCGCGATGTCGGTCTGAAGTTCGCTGAACGGCCGAATATGGGAGATGCAGGTCGTCGAGCCGATATTTTGATTTTCGGTCACGTCGTCAAAATAAACGAAGGGGTTATGATTGACCGCGTAAGCGCCGCTCGAAGATAACGGACACTCCGTCCCGCTGATGTCCTCCGCGTAGGCTTTCCAGGAGATGCCCAGGGTGGTTAGGCGGGTTACGAGATGGTTAGTTGTGGTCTGTGAGTTGACGCTCGGCGCCTTGTCGTTCCAAATGGAAAAATTTCTCCCAGCTTCGAGATAGAGATAATTCGGCAGACTGGGATGCATCGTCGGTGGGTTGTAATACCGCTCGGCGTGGGCCGCGATCGGAAGCAGGGAATTGATATAAGGGGCAAAGGAACTGCCGTGGATAAGCGACCAGTCGTGGTTTTCGAACATGATGACAAAGACGGTGTTAATGTGATGGGTCGTCGAGTAGACTGTGTACGGTGTGGCACTGAGCAGCGGAGCTCGAACAGCCAGTGCGCTGTGTTTGTCCGGCCATCCGGCCAAGCAGCAAAATGCACTGAGAGCAAAGAATGCGATCCGAAACTTGCGACTCACGGTCTCCCTCCCAACAGGAAGCCGGTTCTCCCCCACTAGGCTGAGAATTCTTGAGGCTCCACGAATCCCCCCTCTAATATGACAGGGGCTGGATTCTTGTCAATTAGGGATAATAGGGAATTTTGGCCGGAAGACACCGGATGAAACGTGATGTTCAGCAGAGCGCAACTTAGCTGCACATTGCCAATCCATTCACCCACCCGTCGAGCTATCCCCCAGTTCGGCGGGGAATTACCGCCAGGAATCTTGCGAGAAATTGGCCTGGAAGGATGAATGTGGCCGTCACGACCTGAGGCTTAGGAGGCGTATTGCGCTTTTCAGCCCCCGAGTGTCAACCACAACTTGGCCGTTTGAATGATGCAATACGACCTTTGAACGATAACTAGCGATGCCGAACTGGAATCAAGGGCAGGCTCATTGCCGCTGGTTCAGGGTCGGGCCGCAGCGTGCTTGTGCCCGTGAGCCGCTCCAAATCATCTAACTTAATGTGCCAAACTCGCCATGGCGAGAATCAACTCGTTGGGCATGACTTTCGAAGGTAATCGGGCGTAAAATGATGGCTGACATATGGCGACGGCGACCCTGAGCTATCCTCAACTCGACGCGTATGTGGAGCTTCCCGAGGCGGAGCTTGACGAGCGCATTGCGCGCGCCAAAGTCGTGTTGGGGAAGCGACTAGTGGTCCTCGGGCACCACTACCAACGTGACGAAGTCGTTAAGTTCGCGGATTTCCGGGGCGACTCGCTGAAGCTCTCGCAGCTCGCGGCCGGCTGTACTGAAGCTGAATACATCGTTTTCTGCGGTGTGCACTTCATGGCCGAGAGCGCCGACATCCTGAGCGGGGAGCACCAGACCGTCATTCTGCCCGATATGAACGCGGGCTGCTCCATGGCGGACATGGCCGCGATCGAAGAAGTTGAAGTCTGCTGGCAAGAACTTGCGCAAACGACTCCCGCGCGCATCGTTCCGGTCACTTACATCAATTCCACCGCGGCCATCAAGGCCTTCGTGGGACGGCAAGGCGGCGCCGTTTGTACATCTTCAAACGCGCGAAAAGTGATGGAGTGGGCCTTGACGCAAGGCGAGAAAGGGCTGTTCATGCCCGACGAGCATCTCGGCCGGAACACGGCATTTCGCATGGGAATCCCGCTTGAGAAGATGGCGGTCTGGGACCCGCACCAGGATCGGGGAGGGCTCAGCCTTGGCGAGGTCCGCGAGGCGAAAGTGATTCTATGGAAGGGCCACTGCTCCGTCCACCAGCGTTTCCTGCCCGAACACGTCGAATCCGTGCGGAAAAAATATCCCGGCATCCGCGTCATCGCGCACCCCGAATGCCGCTGGGAGGTCTGTGAGGCCGCTGACGAGGTCGGCTCAACTGAACTCATCGTCAAGCGGGTCAAGGAATCGCCGCCCGGAAGCCAATGGGCCGTGGGCACGGAAATTCATCTCGTCAACCGTCTGGCGGCGGAATGTGCCGACAAACGGGTTATTTCCCTGGAAGATTGCGGCTGCCTGTGCAGCACGATGTTCCGGATTTCGCCCCAGCACCTTTGCTGGACGCTCGAGAATCTGGTGGCTGGACGCGTGGTCAACCGGGTGAGCGTGGATCCGGAAACCAAACGGTGGGCGCGGAAAGCGCTCGAGAGAATGCTTCAGATTTGACGGGATGAGATCGGGGCGTGCAGTTTTATAGGAGCCGGTATTGCCGGCAAACGCTGAGCGAGAATTAGCAGGAGAAGCGGGTGGCCGAAAAATATTTTACGCGCGAGGAGGCGCAGGAACTCCTGGACTACGTTGGCTCTCAACTGGGGGCCGCCTGCTCTCAAAAGCAGCGTGTGGAACTTCTGGAAAAGGAATTAGCTGCCGCCGCGTCTCGCGTCATGTTCTTAGGAGGCTCGATGCCGCCGGTGGTGGAGCTCGGGCAGAAACGCGCGGAACGGGACCGCCTGGTCGCCGAGATTCGCGATGCGGTTGAACGCGTCCACGAGACCGGATGTCTTGTGAAGGACCTCGATATGGGCCTCGTGGATTTTCCCAGCCTCCGCAGCGGCGAAGAGATTTACCTTTGCTGGAAGCTTGGCGAAGAAAAGATTCAATACTGGCACGGGCTGACCGAGGGCTATGCTGGCCGTAAACCCCTCGACGAACCCCAAGAACCTCCCGAAGCTCCCCCCCAGATTCAATAGCCCCTTTTTGCCGGACCTCGAAGGGCGGTTAATTCACCGTGGCGCCTCGGTGATCGTCGGAAGCCTTGCCGCCAGCCACGACGCACTGCTCGCGGAAACCAGCCCCGCCTCGATCATGCGATCCATCTCGCCAAGCGCCTTGAGGCGCATCCCGGCGGGGATATGTTCGAGCGGATAAGCTCGCTGGCGGCGAAACCATTCGGCGCGCCGGGCCAGAGACGCCGGACCTTGCGAACCGATGGGGAGCGGGTTCGAGGATGGTTGGTCTCCTCCGGCCGCCGTCACCATAAGCGCGACACTCGCGAGCGCAGCGGTCGCCAATAAACCTCGCGCCGACAAGTCCGAGACTCGCCCACGCATGACCCCTCGCGCTATTCAACGGTTCGGTCGAGAAAGACTGAAGACCTTGATATCTGCGGCTACGGCTTTCTGCGCTTCCCGCCCAAGCCAGCCTTCCTCCTTTGGATTTTCAGCCGCTCCTTCATTCTTTCTTGCAACAGGAGGCAAAGGTCTTCGCGGTATATGCCCAGTGGTTCCAGTTCCTTTGCAGCCCTGGAAATCCGAGCATCGGCTTTTATGGCTGCCGTCAAAAAAGCGTCGGAAAAGCCACCTGCCTTGAGCCGCTCATAGCTGTATTCGAGTATCGGCAAGAGCGCGTCAAGCGTGGGCGCAGGGTCCGGACTTTCGCGGCGTGCATGCCGGGCCAGCCGATTGAACCACCAGCTGAGTAGTGCCGGCCTCTCCGGAACTTTAAACAGATCGTCGCCCATCGTCGCACCGTCATTCATCGGCCACTTCGGGATGGCCGCATCAATTTCCGACATTAGGCCAATGGTCTAGGCGTCGGCTGTGGCAAACGTGGCAGTCCGCCCGCGCGCTCAGTCGTCGTCAAACAGGCCCGGGCCTGAGGGTTTGGGTGGCTTCCGCAGCCGCCCGGGGATCGGCGGCAGCTTACGCTCAAGGTATTCCTCGGTGAAGCACCCTGAGCCTTCAGATGATTCGTCCTCTTCGGTCCCTACAGGCGGATCTTCGGGCCCTTCGCCACGCGCGTCAGCAGTTTCGCCTGGCGGGGGTACTCGGCTACCGTCGCTTCCAAGATCCATAGCAGCTCCAACAGTTCGTCTGTGAAGTCGCGGGTCCATCTCTCCGGGTGAATATCGTCTAGCGGGGAAGATTTCTTGCCTTTCGGCTCTCGCATCCGGTAGTCCAGCCAGTGCTGGACTACCTTCAGCCCCGAGACTTCGAAATTGTACACTTCTGACGCGACAGGGGCAAACGCGCATGCGCCGATGGAATCACGGCAGGGGCGAACGGCGTTCGCCCTCGGTGGGCGCATGCCATGCGCCCCTACAGCCAGACGTTGGCTGAGCGGCTGGCCGTCCAGGAACTCCAGGCCCGGGCTAAAGCGTCAAGCAGACACGGCCTTGCCGTGCTCTTTGACCGCCCTCTCGAGGCCGGGCATTGCCTTGGCTAAATCCTGCACATTCATCACCGGAGAAAGTGTCAGCCTGGCGTTGTAGCCCAAGAAAAGCGGCTCGGCCACGGCTGGGATCTCGAACGTGTCCTTCAGGTCGAAAACAACGAACCCGCCCCGTTCGCCGCTGGCAGTAGCGGTGAAATACGCGGCCTCAGGCTTCAGAGCTTCGATGATCTTTTGAAACCGCGGCCCGAAGCCACCCGTCTGTGCCGCTTGATTTCCGGCTTCGACGGGAATCGAAATCTGCAAAAGCATTCTCATAGTTATTCGCCCTCCTTGAGCGCGGCGGCAATCCTATCACGCGTGCAGCCGCAAGGGCTACGGTCCGTCAGTTGTTGGTGTCATTTGGCATGGGATCCCTATCGAAACGGCCGTCATTCCCGCGAAAGCGAGAATCCACTTTGCAAGCCTTAGGAAATGCGGTCTGGATGGATTCCCGCCTGCGCGGGAATGACGGCGCCTGGAGCGCCCATGTCTGGCAAATAACACCAGTACACGGCGTTACGCTTGCTTGCGCAACATCGCGGTGGGTTGTAGACTGGACTCTCAGGTGCTTCGCTCAAAAAACACGTTAGGGAGAAATCATTATGTTGTCTCCGATTCGTAAACCGTGGGTTGAAAAACGCGCGGGCCCGGTGGTGAGCCAGATGCATTACGCGCGACGAGGCGTGGTCACCGAGGAAATGGAGTTCGTCGCCAAGCGCGAGAGCCTGCCTGCGGAAACCGTCCGCGCGGAGGTCGCCCGCGGGCGGATGATCATTCCGGCCAATATTCGTCACGTCGAGCTTGAGCCGATGGCCATTGGCGTCGCCTCCAAATGCAAGATCAACGCCAACATCGGGAATTCCGCCGTCACCTCCAACGTCGACGAAGAGCTTGAAAAACTCCACATGGCCGTCCACTACGGTTCGGACACCGTGATGGACCTTTCGACCGGCGGCGACATTCACGGCATCCGCGAGGCGATTCTGCGAAACAGCCCCGTGCCTATCGGCACCGTGCCCATCTATGAAGCGATTGCCCGCGTCAGCCACGTGCGCGACCTGACGCCGGAATTGCTGCTCGAAGTGATTGAGGAGCAGGCCGAGCAGGGCGTGGACTACATGACCATCCACGCGGGCGTGCTGCGCGACTTCGTGCCCCTCACGCGCCATCGGATTACCGGCATCGTCAGCCGCGGCGGCGCGCTGATGGCGCAGTGGGAAGTTGAAAACGGAAAAGAAAACTTCCTTTACACGAATTTCGAGAAAATCTGCCGAATCTTCCAGAAATACGATGTCTCATTTTCGCTCGGCGACGGCCTGCGGCCCGGCTGCCTGGCCGATGCCAGCGACGAAGCGCAGTTTGCGGAGCTGCGGGTGCTCGGCGAGCTGACCAAGAAGGCGTGGGAGTATGACGTCCAAGTGATGATCGAGGGACCTGGCCATATCCCGATGGACCAGATCAAGCTCCAGGTGGACAAGGAAATGGAACTCTGCCACGAAGCCCCGTTCTATGATCGGCTGGCACGGCGCTTCAATGCTCTGCTACGTCACGCCAAAGGAGCACCTGGGCCTGCCGAATCGCGATGACGTGCGCCAGGGCGTCATCGCCTATAAAATCGCCGCCCACGCCGCCGACGTGGCGCGCCACCGCCCGAGCGCCCGCGACCGCGACGATGCATTGAGCTACGCGCGGTTTCTGTTCGATTGGAACAAGCAGTTCGAGCTCTCGCTCGATCCCGACACAGCGCGCGCCATGCATGACGAAACCTTGCCGGACGACTATTACAAGGACGCGAAGTTCTGCGCCATGTGCGGGCCGAAGTTCTGCTCGATGAACACCACGCAAGTCTTGGAAAAACACCTCGGACTCGACCAGGCCGAGCGCGAGCAGAAATACACCGAGCTGCTCGGTAAGGTGCAAGGCTAGGACCTCTGGGAAACTGCCGATGGGTTGGTTCGATGTGAAGGTAAAACTGGCAAATCTAGCCGCCCCCACGCGGACGGAGGAACTCTCGCTGCTAGTGGACACGGGCGCGACGTTGTCCTGGATTCCGCGGAACGTACTTGAAAGGCTCGGCGTTACCCCTTTTTCGCGTCTGCCATTTACGCTTGCAGACGGGCGGAGACTAGAAAGAGACATCACCGCAGTGCTGTTGACCATTGACGGAAGGAAAGCTCCCGTGCAGGTTGCCTTTGGCGAGCCCGGCGAGGCTGCGGTCCTTGGGGCGACCGCATTGGAAGGTTTGGGCTTCGTGGTCGATCCGGTAGGGAAGAAGCTAGTTCCTCGCGACTTGCTTGCTCTAGCGTCACATGAGGGCCGGAAGTAATACCATTCGAGCCAAACCAAATCGCAAAAGGAGGTCCCAGTGGACCACGCAACACCGGCTGCCGGTAGACAGCCTTCGCCGGAGCTGATCTTCGAGACTCTTAACGCTTACCAGCGAACCGCCTCGCTCAAAGCCGCGATCGAGCTGGATTTGTTCACAGCCATTGGCGAGGGAAACGTGACGCCGGCAACTCTGGCCAAGCGGTGCCAGGTTTCCGAACGCGGCATGCGCATTTTATGCGATTACCTCACGGTGATCGGGTTTCTCACAAAGGACGGCGCGCGTTACGGCCTTACCGCCGACTCGGCCATGTTTCTCGATGAGCGCTCGCGCGCGTACTTAGGCACCGTTGTGAAGTTCATGAATTCACCCGTGCTCACCGACGGTTTCAAGGACGTTGCGGCGATTGTGCGCAAAGGCGGCACGGTGATGAGCGAACACGGCTCTATGGAGCCGGAACATCCGATGTGGGTGGAGTTCGCGCGCTCAATGGCCCCCCTCATGGCGTTGCCATCCGAATTGATCGCCAACTTGGTGGGGGCGGAAACGGGCAAGAATTGGAAAGTCCTGGACATCGCTGCCGGCCACGGCTTGTTCGGTGTTGCGATCGCCAAGAAAAATCCAAATGCCCAGATCGTGGCAGTGGATTGGCGAAAAGTGCTGGAAGTCGCGAAAGAGAATGCTCAGGCGGCGGGAGTGGCGGCCCGATACAGTACGCTCCCCGGCAGCGCCTTTGAAGTGGAGTTCGGGACCGGCTTTGACCTGGTCTTGCTGACGAATTTCCTGCATCACTTTAACGCGCCTACCTGCGAGGGATTCTTGCGAAAAGTCTACGCCGCGCTCAGCCCCGGCGGTCGGGCCGTGACGTTCGAGTTCGTTCCCAACGAAGACCGGGTTTCTCCCCCCATAGCTGCCACGTTCAGCTTAATGATGCTCGGCACGACCGAGGGCGGCGATGCGTACACGTTTTCTGAATTCGACCGCATGTTCCGCAACGCCGGTTTCTCCCGGAATGAGTTTCATCCTTTGCCGCCGAGCCCGGGACAAGTCATCATCTCGCACAAGCAAACGGCCGGCTAAGGCGGGCGCGATGCGTTATAATGTCGTTGAGTGGAATCACGCGGGAGCGGGTGAGCGGAAGCATGGAATCCTTCGAGCATAAACACGACCACAATTTCGTCCTCACGACGGTGGATTACCTGTTCAATTGGGCGCGGAAGTCGGCGCTTTGGCCGCTGACTTTTGGTCTCGCCTGTTGCGCCATCGAAATGATCGCCTCCACCACCTCGCGGTTCGACATGGCGCGCTTCGGGGCGGAAGTTTTCCGGCCGAGCCCTCGCCAGTCCGACTTGATGATCGTCGCCGGGACCGTAACTCTTAAAATGGCGCCGGTGATTCAGCGCATTTGGGCGCAGATGCCCGATCCCAAATGGTGCATCTCGATGGGCGCCTGCTCGAGCGTGGG
>QHZO01000156.1:0-6285 GCA_003224695.1 Acidobacteriota bacterium | reverse complement strand
CTCCAAGGCGTGGACAAAATCGTCCCGGTGGATGTTTACATCGTCGGTTGTCCCCCGCGGCCGGAAAACCTTTTCTACGGCCTGCTGCGTTTGCAGGAAAAAATTGATTCCATGTGCATTCTCGACCGCTACAAGCAACGGCCCACCGAGGTGCGGCTCGACGAGTCCCTGCTTGAGGAGTTCAAGAAGACCGTGCGCATTGGCAAGGCCGGGACGCCAGAGCTGGTGCGGATCGAAGACTTCTCTGCGGCGCGCGTGTCGCGGTTCAACCCGTAACCCTTCGGCATGCGCGGCTCTTGAGGCTGTAAGGAGACGGGGGATGGCCCAGTTTCTCAAAGTCGCAAATCTCTCGGAGCTGCCCGCGGGTTCGGCGAAAGCGGTGGAGGTGGCGGGCAAGGCGGTCGCGTTGTTCAACGTGGAGGGCAAAATCTACGCCCTCGACAATACTTGCCGCCATCGCGGCGGGCCGCTGGGCGAGGGATTCGTTGAGGGGGATATCGTCACCTGCCCATGGCACGGCTGGCAATACAAGATCCCGAGCGGTGAGTGCCTGGACGACGCCTCCATCAAAGTCGCGGCCTATCCCGTTCCTGGGCAGATTCCTCCGCGAACCCTCCAACGTCTCTCCTCAGCCGTTCCCCTCTCCCGCGGCGCGGGAGCCCGGACCTGTTGCGCTTTCCCCTGCGAAAGGATATTAAATCGGGTTGCTGAGAAATTCTGAGCGGCTGCCGACAGCCAGCAGATGAGGCGCCCGCGCTCTCGAGGAAGAACATGCGCCCCAGGCCTTTCCGACTCGTTGCGATGTTTTTCGTTTCGCTGTTCGCGGCCGTTCCCCTGCACGCCCAGCAAGCCGACGCGCTCTCGCGCGTCTTTGCGGAGATCGGCTCCGGACAAATTCATGTCCTAGACCTGACGCATCCGCTCGACGAGCAATCGCCTTACTGGCCGGAAGGCCAGGCGGCGTCTCCATATCATGCCAGCGTTGTCGCAACGTTCGAGCGCGAGGGATACTTTGCGCGCCTCATCACCATGCCCGAACACTTCGGCACGCACATGGACGCCCCTGCGCACTTCGACCGGAATGGTTTGAGCGTGGACCGAATCCCGGCCGAAAACTTCCTTGTCTCCGCGGTCGTGATTAACGTGAGCCACGAGGCTGAAGCCAACGCGGACTACCGTCTCCGCCGCGAAGACGTCGAGCAATGGGAGAAGGCAAACGGAAAAATCCCGCAACGTGTGGCGGTCCTCGTGCGAACCGGCTGGGGGGCGCGCTGGCCGTCCCAAAAGGATTACATGAACCAGGACGCGCAAGGAGTGCTGCATTTCCCGGGGTTATCGGTTGAGGCGGCCAAGTATCTGATCTCCACCGCGCACCCGGTCGCCATCGGGATTGACACCGCAAGCATTGATTACGGGCCCTCAAAGAACTTCGAGGTCCACCACCTCACGATGTCTGCGGGGCTCTATCATTTGGAAAACCTCACTCACCTTGGCGGTCTTCCTCCGCGCGGTGCCTATATCATTGCGCTGCCTATGAAGCTCGCCGGCGGCTCGGGAAGCCCGGCGCGCGTCGTGGCGCTTATACCCAAGGCGCTTTTTCGCGGACGCTGACTTCTGACGACTGATGGCTGAGAGCTTATTCCATGCCCGAACTTCCCGAAGTCGAAACCGTTACGCGTGGGCTGCGCGAGCTGGCGCTCGGCCTGAGCGTCAAGACCGTTGACGTTCGCCACACCGGCGTCATTGTGGGTTCGTGCGAAGCGTTTGCCGAGAACCTGCGCGGGCGGCGGATTCAATCTGTCTCGCGCCAGGGCAAAGTGCTGATGGTGGAATTGGCGCGTGACGGCGATCCGGCGCGCTACCTGGTCATCCGGCTCGGCATGACCGGTCAACTCACCATTCAGCCGCGCGAGGCGCCGCTCGAGCCGCACACGCACGTCCGGCTGGTTTTGGACGAGGGCGAAAAGGAATTGCGCTTCCGCGACGTCCGCCGCTTCGGCAATCTGCGCTGCCTTGACAGCCGGGAACTCGCGAACTTTCTTGCCCGGCTCGGGCCGGATGCACAACGCGCGACCGCGGAGGGATTCCTCGCCGCCATGCGCGGCCGCCGCGGGGCGATCAAAAGCTGGCTGATGAACCAGCAAGCTTTGGCGGGCCTCGGAAACATCTACGCCGACGAGGCGCTGTTCGAGGCGCGCATCCATCCTCTGTCCCAACCCGGCCGGGTCGCGCCTCGAAAGGCCCTGGCGCTGTATCGCGCTGTCCAAAGGGTCCTCGCGCGCGCCGTGGCGAAGCAGGGCACAAGCTTTCGCGATTATCTCGATATCGAAGGGAGGCCCGGCCGATTCGCAATGCAGTTGAAAGTCTATCAACGCGCGGACGAGCCCTGCCGCCGCTGCCGGGCAGAAATCCGGCGCATCGTGATTGGCGGCCGCTCGAGCCACTTTTGCCCGCATTGCCAGCCGCGCCCCCGCCACGTTGCCAAGATGCGCGGTCCGCGAGCGTCCGCCCACGCGCGCGCCGCGGCCAGTCGCTAGCTGTCTTTTGCTCTCGCAATACGTCCGCCCTGGTGTACACTCTCGCTTTCTTCTCATGTTGACGCGTCGCGAGTTTATGAAAACCGCCGTCGCTTCGGGGGCCTCTGCGGGCGCCGCGATGCCAGCTTTACTCAATGGAGCGCAGGTTCCGCATCGCGACTTTCCGACCGCGCCGCGGGAAAGGCTTTCGGTGACTTCGTATCCCTTCCGCGCGCTCATCGAAAGCCCAGCCAACCAGGAGCGCGACCGCACGAAGCCTGGAATGGACCTAAAAGATTTTGCCGCCATGGTCGCCGAGCGGTTCAGGGTTCCAAACATTAATCCCCTCGCCAGCCACTTCAGCTCGACCGAGCCGAAGTACCTCGATGAATTGCGCGCCGCGGTCGAAAAAGCCAAGTCGCACATCGTTGACCTGGGGCTTGGAGAAAAAAACTTCTCCGACCTCGATCCGGCCGTGTTCGGGGAGGCTTTCAGGTATGGCACAATGTGGATTGAAATCGCCGCGATTATCGGTTCGCCGAGCGTGCGGCAGCATCTCGGCCGGCCGAGTCACTCGGCTCCTTTGGTCGAGATGAGCGCTTATGCTCTCGGCCGGCTCGCCGATTACGGCGCGAAGAAAAACGTGGCGGTGATTCTCGAGAACGACGATCCCGTCGCCGAAGACCCGTTCTTCATCGCCAAGGTGATCGAGAAGGTCGGCAATCCCTATTTGCGATCGCTGCCTGACTTCGGAAATTCTCTCCCGGCCCTTGGCGAGGAAAGAAATGACGAAGCCGTGCGGCAAATGTTCCGGCACGCCTGGAACATGGCGCACGTCAAAGACACGGTGGAAGAGCGCGGCGAGACTTATCGCGTGGACCTGGAAAAAATGTTTGCCATCGCGAAGGCCGAAGGATTCCGCGGCTATTTTTCCATGGAGTGGGAATCGAGCCACGGTGATGTTTTCGGGGGCACGCGCAAGCTCGTGGAGGAAAGCCTGAAGTATTTGTCTTGATGATTCGGGCGGCGCGGGCGAATCAACCACACGGCTGTCTTGCAAAGTCACCACATAAGGAGCCGGGCATGAGGCGCATCGTATTGATCTTCATCATCGCATTCGTGGCGGGGCTGGCTGCGGTTTTCGGGGCAAGCTCCTGGGAACCTGTCAAGCTCGCGCAAGTCGGCTCGACGGTCGAGGTCACGGTGGGAGGGAAGCCGTTCACGACCTATTACTTCGAATCGGACGTCGCCAAACCGTACTTCCAGCCGCTTCGCACGGCTCAAGGGACCGTGATCACGCGCGCGTACCCGGTCGGCAACACTTTTCCGGCCGAGCACGCGAAGGATTCGGATGCCGAGCCGCACCAGCGGCCCATGTACTTCGGCCACGGCAACATTGACGGCATTGATTTCTGGGGCGAGGCCGCGTTCGCGAAATTCAGCGACGGCACGGCCTTCGGCCGCACGGTGTTCCGCAAGATCGAGGCGCTGGAAAGCGGGCCGGCATCGGGCACGCTCCGCGCCACGTTCGACTTGGTCAGCCCGAACGGCCGCGCCATCGCCGGGGAAGTCCAGTCGTTCGTCATTCAGGGTAACGCGACGACCCGCATCGTGGACTGCGAAATCACCATCCTGGCCAATCATGGATCTGACGTCACGATGGGTGACACCAAGGAAGGGACGTTCGCGCTGCGGCTCGCCCCGGAACTCAACTCTCCCCCCGGACATATGACGAATTCCAGCGGGGCCGAAGGCGAAAAGGCGATTTGGGGCAAGCGCGCCGATTGGGTGGACTACGACGGCGTCATCGGCGGCGAGCCGCTCGGCGTTGCTATTTTCGACAGCCCCAAGAGCTTCCGCCATCCCACAACCTGGCACGCGCGCGGCTACGGCCTTTTTGCCGCCAACCCCTTCGGCCTGCGCGAATTCACTCGCGACCCGAAACAGGACGGCAGTTGGACCATCGAACAGCACAAATCGCTCACCCTCCGCTACCGCGTCTTCATCCACCACGGCGATTACCGCGAAGCTCATGTCGCCGAGGCGTATCGCGAATTCGCGGCAGGGGAGCGTTAGGGCAGGAAAACTTCAATCAGCACCGGCAGTCCGGTCATCGAACCGGGAGATGAGACGCTAGCATCATCGGCAAGGGGCGGAGTTCGCGCCTGAAGGGGTCGAGCACAAACCCTAACACCTCCAATGTGACGATGCCCAACAAAGTGCTGTCACCTTGTTCGCCGAAGATGACGGGGGAGGTGCCCGCCTCGCCGTTCATGCGAAAGAGAGCTTCACCGAGGGAGCGCTTGATCTCAGTGCCGTCGGCTAAAATGAAAGTCTTCTTTCTACCCGGCTTGATGCCCAGCCGCCGCAAAATCCTAGCGGGCACCACGGAATAACCCGCGCCTGAATCAACCAGCAGTTTCAGACGCGCCACGCGCTTCGGCCGCTGAGGATTCGCAATCGTTGCTTGGAAGTAGGTCAGGCCCATCCAAAATTGCCTCTACGCCAAGTCTAGTGCCGTTCCAACTTAATGTCCATCCGCGTGGCCTTTGATATACTCCCTGAAGCTAGAGCCTCCGGCTGAGCAGCACGCCGTCGGGGAAAGGCCTGGAAATGCTTTTCAAAGCTTTCAGCGGCGCGGTCTTCGGGATTGACGCCTACCTGGTTGAGGTGGAAGTGGATGTCTCGGCCGGCCTGGGAAATTTCATGACCGTCGGGCTGCCCGACGCTGCGGTGCGCGAGAGCCGCGAGCGCATCAAGTCCGCCATCAAGAACTGCGGCTTGGAATTTCCCTTTCAGAACATCACCGTCAACCTCGCGCCGGCCGACGTGAAGAAGGAGGGCTCCGGCTTCGACTTGCCGATTGCCTTGGGGATCATCGGGACCACGGGCCACGTGCTGAAAAACGATCTCAAAGGCTACGCGTTTCTCGGCGAGCTTTCGCTCGACGGCGGCCTGCGGCCCATCAAGGGCGCGCTTTCGATTGCCGGCATGGCGCGGCAAAAGGGAATTCACAAGCTGGTGGTGCCCGTGGAAAACGCCGCAGAGGCGGCGGTGGTCGAGCAGGTGGAAGTTTACGGCCTGAAGTCGCTTCCGGAAGTCCTCGATTTCGTCAACGACACGCGCGAGTTCAAGCCCACGCGGGTGAATCTCCAAGAGATGCTCGAGGCCCTAAGCCAGTACGCCGTGGACTTTCGCGACGTGAAGGAAGCGCGCCATCGAAGTCGCGACCGCGGGCGGCCACAACATCCTGATGATCGGTCCGCCGGGCGCCGGAAAGACCATGCTGGCCAAGCGTATTCCCACCATTTTGCCCCCCTTGACTTTCGAGGAAGCCATCCAGACAACGAAGGTGCACAGCGTCGCGGGCGTGCTGGAGTCGGGCGCGGGGCTGGTGGGGACGCGGCCGTTCCGGGCGCCGCACCATACGATTTCGGACGCCGGCCTGATTGGCGGCGGGGCGGTGCCGCGCCCGGGAGAGGTCAGCCTGTCCCACAACGGCGTGCTGTTCCTCGACGAGCTGCCGGAGTTCCAGCGCAACGTGCTCGAAGTGCTTCGCCAGCCGCTCGAAGAAGGCACGGTGCCCATCGCGCGGGCGGCCATGTCCCTGACGTTTCCGGCGCGATTCATGCTGGCCGCGGCCATGCACCCTTGCCCGTGCGGATTCTTCAACGACCCGTCGCGCGAGTGCACCTGCACACCGCCGATGATCCAGCGCTACGTTTCGAAAATTTCCGGGCCGCTGCTCGACCGCATTGACATTCATATT
>QHZO01000154.1:4797-10382 GCA_003224695.1 Acidobacteriota bacterium | reverse complement strand
CGGGCGGAGTCAGATCGTCTTTTCGCCCGTTGACGCTCAAGCGCGGCCTGGGAACAATCAGTTCATTGATGTCGGCCGTCTCGAAGTGTTTGAGCAACGAGGGCACGTAGTAATAAATGCCGTGACCCTTAAGATTACCGGCGCGGATGAGCTCTTCGTAGTCGGTCAGGCAGCAAACGTCAGCGCAGAGCCGGACGCGGGGATCGAGCGCGGCGAGCCACCAAGCCTTGGTCGAACCCATGGACATGCCGGTCACACCCAGGCGGTTCGAGTCCACTTCGGGGCGCGAGGCGAGATAGTCCAGGGCGCGCAACTCGTCGAACATCATCATGCCCCAGAGCACCCGGCCCCTCCAGAGCATCAGCTTAAACGCATCCTCCTCGCCCGTGTGTCCATCGGCACGGTGTTTGCGCTCGCCGAAGCACCAACTGTCAATGGCCAGCGTCACCAGTCCCTTCTTGGCGCAATCGGGCGCGTAGGCGGGCTGCGCGTCGTCTCCCACGAGAAGTTGCTCCTTGCCGAGATCGTACATGCCTCCGTGCCAGTGAATAAAGAGAAGTCCCGGGGCGGGCTTCTGAATCTTGTCGGGAATGAGCAGGAGCGCGGGCACCGGTTCGAGGCCGTTCAGATCGAGGACCAGCCGCTCGAGCGTGAACCCGTCGTGTTTTTCGGTTTTGACGCGCCTTGGCGGCGCGGGGTGGTGGTCCCACGGCAAGTCGCCGAGCAATCCCCAAAGCTCTTTGCGCCTCTCCACCTGGCGCGCTGTGAATGCTTCACGAGAAAGCGTGGATTGCGCTTGCATCGGGCCGAGTCCCCCCGCCGCCAGCGTCGCAAACGAAGATTTCAAGAAGATCCGACGTCCAAAACCCATGGGTTCTGCCAGCGCATAAAACCGTATTGATCAGTAGGGGCGGCCCTTGTGGCCGCCCTGGGGCAGGCACAAGGCCTGCCCCTACGTCATGGCCGCCAGCGCAAGACAGGCTTGCGCGCCGCCGCGGTCCCGTCCAGGCGCGTCACGCGGGTGGTATGCGGCGCCTGGCGAACCAGCTCCGGGTCCTCTTCGGCCTCCGCGGCAATCGCGCGCATGGCTTCGATGAACGCATCCAGTTCCGCTTTGCTTGCGCTTTCGGTTGGCTCGATCATCATCGCGCCGGGTACGATCAATGGAAACGAAGTGGTGTAAGGGTGGAATCCGTAATCCACGAGCCGCTTGGCTATGTCGCCGGTGCGGACGCCTTTGGCGGCCTGGCGGCTGTCCGAAAATACGCACTCGTGCAGCGACGGCGCATCATAGGGCAGCTCGTAGAGGTCCTTCAGCCGGGCGCGTATGTAATTGGCGTTTAGCACCGCGTCTTCGGTCGTTTGCTTCAGACCTTCCGCTCCATTCGCAAGGATGTAGGCAAGAGCTCGCACCGCCATGCCGAAGTTACCGCAAAATGCCCGCACGCGGCCGATGCTCTTGGGTCGGTTGGCGTTGAGGAAGTATCGGCCATCCGAGTCGCGCGCCACGACCGGGGAGGGAAGATATGGGTCGAGGAATTTTCGGACCGCGACGGGGCCCGAGCCTGGCCCGCCTCCGCCGTGGGGCGTCGTGAAGGTCTTGTGGAGGTTCAAGTGCATCACGTCCACGCCGAAGCTCGCGGGCTGCGCCACCCCAACCAGGGCGTTCATGTTGGCGCCGTCCATGTAGAGCAGCCCACCTTTCGCGTGCACTAAATCGGCGATCTTGCGGATCTCGCTTTCGAAGACGCCGAGCGTGTTGGGATTGGTCAGCATCAGCCCCGCCACATCCTCGGTCATGGCGTGTTCGAGCTCGCTCAAGTCCACGCAGCCCCGCGCGTTCGATTTCAGGTTGCGGACTTTGTAGCCGGAGATGGCGACGCTTGCGGGATTGGTCCCGTGGGCGGAATCGGGAACGAGAACGAATTCTCGTGGCTGACCGCGCTCTTGAAGATAGGCGCGGATGATGAGGATGCCTGTGAGCTCCCCCTGCGCGCCCGCGGCGGGCTGAAGTGAGACCGCATCCATGCCGGTGATTTCCGCAAGGCAGCGGGCGGTCTCGTGAAGCACTCGAAGACATCCCTGGGCCAGCTCGGCGGGAGCGTAAGGGTGGAGCGTCGCCAAGCCTTCCAGCCGCGCGGCCACTTCATTGACACGCGGGTTGTATTTCATCGTACAGGAGCCGAGCGGATAAAGACCTGTGTCCACCCCGTAGTTCCACGTGGAAAGGCGCGTAAAATGGCGGATAACTTCGAGCTCCGATACCTCGGGGAACCCTTCGATTTCACCGCGCGCCAGCTCCGGCCCGAGGGCTTCGCCCGCGGAAAGGGCCGGAACATCGAGCGGCGCGAGCTCGGCGCCACGCTTGCCCGGCGCACTCAGCTCAAAAATCAGGTCCTCGTTCCGGGTCACGTGAGGACGCGCACTCTGGATGGACTTTATCATCTGAAACGGAGCCTCAACCACCGCCGGGTCTGCCCCCCGCCGGCGGGCTTCAGCGGGCCACGGGCTCTCCCGAGGGCGTCGCCTTGGCGCTCTGGCGCGCGGGCGGCGGATCGGCGGCCAGGACGCGGCGATAAGTCCTGACCATGCGGTCGAGGTCCATCCGTCGCGCCGTCTCGGTGACCGCGATCAGCACGTGATCTTTCAGCTCCGGATAGAACCGCTCGAGCTTCAATCCGCCGATGATCTTTTCGTCGCCAAGTGCGGCCAGCAGCCGATCCACTTTGCGAGGAGCGCGTATCGAGAATTCATTGAAAAACGGCGCCGTGAAGGCCGCGGAGACTCCTGGCACAGCGGCAAGCTCCTGCGCGGCGTAGTGCGCCTTGGCGAGGTTTTGTTCCGCCAGAGCCTTCAGGCCGCGCTTCCCAAGCAGCGCCAGGTAGATTGTGGCCGCCAGCGCGCACAGCGACTGGTTGGTGCAGATGTTCGAAGTCGCTTTCTCGCGGCGAATGTGTTGTTCGCGGGTGGCGAGTGTCAGGACGTATCCGCGGCGGCCTTCCGTGTCTCGCGTTTCGCCTACCAAGCGGCCGGGGACTTGCCGGACGTATTGCGCCTTGGCGGCGAGAAACCCGACGTAGGGTCCTCCGTAGGCGACAGCCACGCCGAACGATTGGGCTTCCCCGCACACGATATCGGCCTCAGTGGGTGGCTGGACGACGGCGAGCGACAACGGTTCCGCCACAGCCACGATCACCAGACCTTCGGCGCCTTGGACCAGCCCGGATATTTTCGACGTCGGCTCAAGCGCTCCGACAAAGTTCGGCGATTGCACAAGCAGACAAGCAGGTCCCGCCTTCAACTCCTTTTCGAGCTTGTCGAGGTCGAGCTGCCCACTTGCGGAAAATGGAATTTCCACGGTTTCGACGTCTTGGTGCTGGAGATAAGTGCGGAGTACTTGGCGGTATTCGGGGTGGACGGAGCGAGCCACGAGGACCCGCCGGCCACCGAGGATGCGCAACCCCATCAGGACGGCTTCCGTCGCCGCGGTCGAGCCGTCGTAAAGCGAAGCGTTGGCGACGTCCATTCCCGTCAGTTGCGCCATCAGTGTCTGAAACTCGAACATCGCCTGCAAGGTCCCTTGGGCGATTTCGGCTTGGTAGGGTGTGTAGGCGGTGAAGAATTCCCCGCGCGAGAGCAGGCTGTCCACGGCGACCGGGCGGTAATGGGAGTACGCCCCTGCGCCGAGGAAAGAGACGTAATCGGGGCTGCTTTCCTCCGCCGCGCGCCGGAAGAACTCTAAAATTTCGGGTTCCGACATCGGGCCGGGCAGCTTCAGCGGCCCGCTGAGCCGCAGCGATTCAGGGATCGGCTCAAAGAGTTCTTGGATGGATTGGCGCCCTATCGCCCGAAGCATCGCCGCGCGCTCGCCGGGGGAGAGCGGTAGGTAGCGCATCAGTGGGCCGCCTTGTCCTGGACGTAGGCCGCGTATTCTTCCGAGCTCATTAAGGTCTCGACTTCATGCGGGTCGCTCAAGCTCACGCGCACCAGCCACCCGTCGCCGTAAGGGTCTGTGTTGATCAGCTCGGGCTTGTCCTGAAGCTTGGCATTCACCGCCAGGACCTCGCCGCTCACCGGGGAGTATATGTCGGAAACCGCCTTGACGGACTCGACCGACCCCAGGGATTCCTTGGCGCTCACGTGGTCGCCGGCCTTCGGCAGCTCCACGAAGACGATGTCGCCAAGCTCATTCTGGGCGTGGTCGGTGATGCCGATGGTCCCGGTGGATTGGTCCACGCGAATCCATTCGTGGTCTTTCGTGTATTGCAATTCGACTGGAACCATAATCGTTTTCTCTTAGCCCTGAGATTGCCGGGTGCCTTTTCCGAAGATCGTTCTATGTTTTGGATCGCTTGTAAAATGGCAAAGGCACTTGGCGCGCGCGCCAGCGCTTGCCGCGAATCAGGATTTCGATTTCGCGGCCCGCCCCGGCAACCTCTGGCGGGACATACGCCAAGCCAATATTCTTTTTCAAGAACGGCGCCGGCGAGCCGCTGGTTACCCGCCCCACTTCCCGGCCATCAACCGACACGCGATAATTGTCGCGGGCGATGGCGCGGTCGAGCATTTCGAATCCCACCAATTTTTTGCGAAGCCCCTCGCGCTTCTCTTCGAGCAGGGCTTCCCGGCCGAGAAATTCGCCTTTATCCAGTTTCGAGATCCATCCGAGGTTGGCCTCGAGGAGCGTCGTGCTGTCGTCGAGCTCGTGGCCATAGAGCGCGTAGCCGGCTTCCAGGCGCAGGGTGTTGCGCGCGCCGAGTCCTGCGGGGACAATCCCCTCGCTCTTTCCGGCTTCGAGCAAGCAGTTCCACACTCGCTCGGATTCCTCCGGCGGAAAATAGAACTCGAAGCCGTCTTCGCCCGTGTAGCCGGTTCGCGCCACCAGGCCTTCGACGCCCAGGCACCGCGCGCGCATAAACCAGTACGGGGCGAGGCTCGTAGGGTCGGGCGACGTCACGCGCGCGAGAATCGAGGCCGCCCGCGGGCCCTGAATGGCGAGCTGCGAATAGAGGTCCGAGACGTCGCGCACTTCGGCGTCGAAGCGGTTGTGGCGGACAATCCAGGCGAAGTCTTTCTCCGTGTTCGCGGCATTGACGCACAGCAAATAATGACCTTCGCCGAACCGGTGGAGGACGCAATCATCCACGGCGCTCCCCTGACGCTCGATCAGCGCCGTGTATTGAGCTTGGAAGTCTTTGAGGCGCGACACGTCGTTCGAGGTGACGTACTGAAGCAGTGCCTGCGACTCTCGGCCGCGGACCTCGATCTCTCCCATGTGGCTGACATCGAAAAGGCCGGCGGCCGCGCGCACGGCCAAATGTTCCGCGACGATGCCGGAGTATTCGACGGGCATCTCCCAGCCCGCGAACTCCACCATCCGGCCGCCCGCCGCCTTATGGACGGCGTAGAGCGCCGTGCGCTTGAGTTGGATGGCCGTTCCCGTGGTCAAACTCCGCTCTCCGATTAGAAAATATATATTTCCGGCTCGATTCGCCAAACTAGCACAGTCCACGGAAAACGGTCAATAGAGGCAGGACGGGTGGGAGCTTCATCGCGGCGGCCCAATCTCTTTCCGGGCCGCCGCG
>QHZO01000154.1:0-4767 GCA_003224695.1 Acidobacteriota bacterium | reverse complement strand
ATTCGTTTTGGGAGTTCCAGGGTTCCCGCCACCGCCGCCTCCGCCGCCTCCGAAAGAGATGAGTGAGGACGCAAGCGCAGCCGAGGCGATTAGGCCGAAGGCGAGCTTGAGCGGCCTCTTTCTCGCGCAGAACATTGTGAGGAGAAACAGAGTCGCAAGCAGCGCCGCTCCGCCCGTAAAGATCCAGTTGGGACCTGGCAACGGAATGACCGTCGAGGGCGCTGTGGTGGTGATAGTCAGTGTCGTGGTTCCGCTTCCTGAGACGGTTCCCGGGATCGAACATCCCGGCCCTTCGGTTACGGCCGGCGACACGGCGCAAGTGAATGAGACCGTGCCCGAAAATCCGCCTATCATAGAGACGGTAATCGTGGAATTAGCCGACTGGCCGGGCGAGATTGGGGCGGGAGTGGTTCCCGACAAGCTGAAGTCCGGCGCCGTTACCGTGATCGCGAAGCTCGCCGTATGAGTCAGCGCGCCGCTTGTCCCCGTCACGGTTACGGTGTAGTTGCCGCCCGACGTTGACGCCGTGGTGCTGACCGTGGCGACGGATGAGGTGGTGGACGACGCCGGATTCATGGTGCAGCTTGGACCTGAAGGAGCAACCGAACAGGCGAATGACACCGTGCCCGTAAAGCCGTTAACGGGCGCGACCGAGATGGTCGAGGTAGCGGATTGACCGGGCGAAATTGAGCTAGGGCTTGCGGCCGCCGCCGACAAGCTGTAATCAGGTGTGGCCGATACCGTGACTGCGAAGCTCGCCGTATGATTCAGCGTCCCGCTCGCCCCCGTTACGGTAACGGTGTAATTGCCGGGTGGCGTTGACGAAGTGGTGCTGATTGTTGCAACGGATGAGGTCGTCCCCGGCGGTGTAACGGACGCCGGGTTCGCCGTGCAGGTGGGGCCTGAGGACACAACAGGTGCGACCGCGCAGGAGAGCGACAGTGTGCCGGTGAACCCGTTGATGGGCGAGATTGAGACCGTCGAGGTTGCGGACTGACCAGGCGAAATCGAGCTCGGGCTTGCGGCTGTCGCCGACAAGCTGAAGTCACGCGGGGTAATAGCAACGGCCGAAGAGGTCGAAGTAGAGTAGTTGCTGTCCCCCGCAAAAACTGCTTTCACGCTGGCATTGGAAGTGAATGAAGTTTGCAAAGTTGCCGTCAGTTGCGCCGCGCTTGAAAACGACCCATTGACAGGCGTGTACTGAACAGTGCCGCTGATGGGCGTGGTTCCGTTGAGAAACTGCACGCTATGCGACGGCGCAACTCCGGAGCTCTGGGTTGTAATATCGGCCGTCAGCGTCATCAAAGCGCCCGAATTGGGGTTCTGATCACTTGCCGTGAGGCTGGTCGAGGTCGTCCCCGGGGTGATGGTCAGAACGCCCGCAGACGAGGTACTTGAGTTGAAGCTGTTGTCACCTCCGTAGCTCGCCACAATGGTGTGCGCTCCACCGGGAAACTGAATGTACTGATCCTCGGCGTAGGCCTGACTGTTCAACGTGAGGCTGCCCGCAACGGTACCGGCGGGCGGGTTCTGATCGTCCGACGCTGGAGGGGTCGAGCCGTTGTCCGTCCAGGTCAAAGTTCCTGTAGGGCAAGCCACGAAGACGGCGGAACAAAGCTGGCCCGTCGAGTTTCCAACATCGAATCGCAGGACGTACGGCGAACCGTAGGGCGCCGTCGTTATCGGGAACCCAGTGATAAAGGAAATGAGGCTGACGGAGGCCTGGCTGGATTCCTTGTTGACTATGACTGGAACCGGGGCCGAGTCACTCGCGCCAACGGTTCCGTTGCCCGCGTAATGCGCCGTCACACTGTAAGTGCCGCCCGGGAGCAGGTTGGTCGTACTCGCGACGGAACCTCCGGACAGCGTAAAACCGTCTATGCCCAGGGGTGTGACCGGCCCGCCGAGCAGCGAAACGTCGCCCGTCGCCGTGCTCGGGGTGACATGGATGGAGACGTTGACAGACTGGCCGTGCGTGATGGTGACGGGACTGGGTGTGAGGGCCAGCGTCGTAGTGCTTGCAGTGAAGGTCACGCTTGTCCAATTCTTCACCAGGTTCGCCGCGTTCAATGTGCCGAGCCCGGTCGCGAGGTCGTATCCGGCGGTGTTCGTCCAAGCGGCTTGGGAAGTGCTGTTCGGATTCACCAGAACCCACTCGACCGATGAATTCGTGCTGCTGCAATTGGGCGAGCCACCCGCGCAGGCCACCGAGTTGTTCGTATTGACGGTGCCGTTTGCCGAGTTATTTATGTCGTAGAAGGTGCAGGAGCCGTTGGCCACCGCCGCCGCATTCGAGGTGCAGCTTGCGCCGGCTTTTGCAGCGAGCGGGTAGAGGACGTAATTGGCGTTGCCCTGACGTCCATGCGCCTGATTGACCAGCGCCATGATGCCCGCGAAGCTCGGGGCGGAAGCCGACGTTCCCCCAACGGCAACGAAATCGAGATCCGTGAAGGGCGGAGGTGAGGTGCAAGAAGCTGAAGCCCCGCTGCCTAGGTCCGAGAGCACATCCGATTCGCAGATAATATACAAGCTGCCGTTGGCGCCGTCGGCTGAGAAGAGAGACACGTCGGGCAAATCACGAGTGCCGTCATTCGGAACCCCTGGGCCCGTTTGCCAGGGAGCCAGAGTCCTCGGATACACAGCGCTTGGGCCGCCTCCGCCGCCGGAAAGATCGAAGGTGGCATCCATCGAAGGGCACTTCGTGAGCGACCCCGAAGCGGCGCAAGAGTCGTTCCACGTTTGCTCGGGAATATACGATTTGACGGAGGCCTGGGTCGTAGTGTTGTTCGTCGTGCTCCAGTATGCGGACAAGTTGCTCAAGTCGTTGAAGTCCGTCCCGCCCAAAGCAACATTGAAGGGCGTTGAGGCCACGCCGCTGACGCTCAAGCCATTGACGGCCACATTCGCGGGGTTTCCTTGGTCGCAGGTGTCCGAGCCGCTGTCTCCGGCCGCCACACTCACCGTAATTCCTTGGGCCGCGGCCTGCTCCCAAATCGCATTGAAAAAGGCGTTGCCGCCTGCCCCCAGTTGAGCTTCGCATGCGCCGAAGCTCACGCTCAACACCGGCGCAATATTGTTGTCAATGATATAAAGCGCGGAGAGGTCCGCGCCGAAGGACGCTTCCGTGTCCTCGGAAACCACAAATTTGATGGTGGCGTTTTTCGCTACCGCCCCTGCCCATTCGACGTCTAGGTCCGCCTCGGTCTCTGAGCCCGAGATCAGCCCCGGGTCGGGCCCGTCAAGAATAATCTGCGGGTCTTTGGCAGGCAGCCCGAACATGCTGCGGAAATTGCGCACGTCAGCAATGTTGATATTCGAGTCGCCCACGATGGCGATGGATTGGCCGGTGCCGTCTATGGTTCCCGCAGCGGTGGTCCCGTTCCACAAGGGCAGCACGTTATAAATCGTCGCGAAATCGGTCGGGCCGACGCCTAACAGAAAGCCTCCGCCCAACGGAATCGAGAAAAGGGGCCGAACTTCGCCCGTGGTTTTTGACTTTCGAAACGCGCCCACAACACGATGCATCGGCTTCTTGGGGAAACTGTTGAGCGAGTCGAATCCGGCGACAACCGGCTCGAGCGCCTGTGGGATCCTCGGATCGCTGGCGTTCGCGAATCGTGTCTTCCCGTTCACGTCGTACTGATGGATTTCGGTGTGCAGCGCCTCGCGAACCAATCCCGCGCTGCCTGAAAATTCAATCACCGTGCGGCCCGCAGCTACCCGCTTGACTTCAAAACCTTCGGAGGTCAGCCACTCTGTTACCGCCTGAATGTCGGCGTCGGCGGGGCCGAACCGCTGGCCGAATTCCTCCGGCGTGAGCCAATGATGAAAATTTGGCGAGGACTTGGTTTGCTGCTCGTCGAGCAAATGCCGCAAGGCATCTTCCTGCTCCGGGCTGCGCTTCAAGACGAGCAGGATGCGCTCCATCGGCATCTCGTCAGACGCCGGTCCGCGGTCGAACTCCGGGCGCGGCAGGGGATGCGTGTTGCCCCGGAGGGCCAGGAGCTTCGTGGCGTCCACCGCCTCGGTGAGCCGCGCCGGCCCCGGTCCGGATTGCGCCCAGCCGGGACCGAGGCTCGCGGGAATGGAAATGCTCAGGGCGGAGGCGGCAAGGATCTCAAGGTAGGGGCGATTCCGGCCAAACTTCACGATGGTCGAGAAATGCATACGTGCGGCTATCCTTTCCGATGTGAGGTCGCGGATTATACCCTTGCATGAGTCAAAACACTACACAACGATATAAGGGCCTGTCAGCGCAATTCGTCCAGCCGACACGGTTTCCGACGGCAAGCGGGGCCGAACGGTTGCATGGGCCTGGAATTTTTTCCCCGGCAAGCCGCCCGGTAATGCCTCAGTTTGCTGTGGCGGCGAGCTGCGCCTCGCCGCTCCCCTGAGCAAGATTGCTACGGGGAGGCGCAGCCCGCCGCTACAGGGCGATCAAATTGAGACACTACCAGCTTCCTGCTTGATTTGATTTTGGGAATGTCCTGTCGGAGAATAAAAGGCGACGCCGAAATATTAGCCCGAAAAAGGGAGACTGCCGGCATGGCGAAGAGAGAGTTTAAGTGTATTGTCTGCGAAAAGCCCGAGGACCAATGCACTTGCCAAAAATTCTGCGCGCTCTGCTATTCGGACTACCGCGTCCGCCTGACCGAAGACGGCCAGTTTTATTGCGGGGACTGCCGTGAGGCCTGCGATTACAGGACGCAGGAGCAGGCTTGACGTGGCGTGACCGCGCACCGACCCCCCCTTACTGGCAGCCTCGGC
>QHZO01000153.1 GCA_003224695.1 Acidobacteriota bacterium | reverse complement strand
CACCAATAGGGACGGGATTCTCGGTAATGGGAATGCTTTCGCGATTATCGAGCTTGGTAAGAACCTTTTTCCGTAGGCAGTGCGTCGAGCGCGAGCTGGATGACGAAGTTCGCGGCTACGTCGAGTTGTTGACGGCGGAAAAGATGCGAACGGGAATGACCGAAAAAGAAGCAAGGAGGCAAGCCATGATCGAGACGGGTGGGACTGAGCAAGTGAAGGAACGGGTGCGGGAAGTTCGCATCGGCGCGTTCTTCGAGACACTGCTCAAGGACGCGCGTTACGGGTTGCGCCAGCTTCGCCGCAGTCCGGGCTTCACCGCAGTGGCAGTCATCACGCTTGGGCTTGGCATCGGCGCGACCACGGCCATGTTCAGCCTCATTGACGCCGTCCTGCTCCAGGGAATGCCGTATCAGAATCCCCATCGCCTGGTCGCAATCACCACGCGAAACGCGCAGGGCGAAGAGGAATCCGTCGCTCCGGGCGACTGCAATGACTGGAAGGCGCATATCAAAGCTTTCAAGAGCCTGGCGGCCTAGGATGAGGTGTGGGTGTCCCCCGTATCCACGAATGCTTTCCAACTTCTCGGTGTCAACGTCGCCGCCGGGAGGGCTTTCGCGCCGAACGACACTCAAACGCTTATCTTGAGTCACGAGTATTGGCGCAGCCATTTTGCGGCCGACCCCAAAATCCTCGGCAAGACTCTTTCGCTCGACGGCAAGCCCTACACGGTCATCGGCATCGCGCCGGCCAATTTTCAGTTTCCGGATCCGAACACGCTGATGTGGACTCCGCTGACTTTCACCGCCGCGGACGTGGCCAACCACGAGCAACAGTCCCTGAATGTCCTGGCGCGGCTGAAGGACGGCGTGAGCCAGGACCAGGCGCAAGCCGAAATGCATGTGATCGCCCGCCAACTTGCTTTGGAATATCCGAAGACGAACGCGGGCCGGAAGGCGTTTGTAAAGCCCTACAAGGACCGCGAGGTCGGGAGCGTTCTTCGCTCGGCGGTTTTTGCGCTTTTGGGAGCCGTGATTCTGGTGTTCGCCATCGTTTGCGCGAATACGATCAGCATGCTTCTCGCGCGCGGGAGCAGCCGGCAGGCTGAGTTGGCCATTCGCGCGGCGCTCGGCGCGGGCCGATCCCGGCTGATTCGGCAAATGATTTCGGAAAGCTTGTTGCTGGCCGCGGCCGGAAGCCTTACCGGGTTGGCTCTTGCGAAGTGGGGGCTCAGCTTTATCGTAAGCACGGTCCCGAAATTCAACCTGATCGAAACCCAGGCCGTGCACCGGATCGCCATCAATCTTCCCACCCTCAGTTTCACCGTGGCCTTCGCGTTTCTGACTGGCATCGTTGTCGGCCTGCTGCCGGCGTGGCGCGCCACCGGGCTAGATGTCAACGGCTCGCTCAAGCAAAGCGGTTGGACTTCCAGCTCGCGGGCGGGGCGGTCTCTTTTCGAACGCGGCCTGGTGATTTCAGAAGTGGCGCTCGCCTTGGTCCTCCTTGTCAGCGCGGGCTTGATGATCCAAACCTTCATGGACCTCGAGTCCGCGCCGACAGGCTTTAAGCCCGATCACCTTCTGACCGTCCGCGTGCCGCTCGTCAACTACAAGTATGCGAAAGGCGAGCCTTCGGCGGCTTTTTACCGTTCGGTCCTCGAGCGGATTGAAGCCATCCCCGGCGTGAAGTCAGCGGCGATGGCCAACAATTTGCCCTTCACGGGATTTCACACCTCGGTCTACTTCCCCGCCCCGCCCGGCTCATCCGGCGGTTCCGGACAAACCATCGGGGCCGCGGAGCGCAGTGTGACGCCGGGATATTTCCGGGCAATGGGAATTCCCGTCAAAGCGGGACGCGAGTTTACGGAAGCGGACAATCATAAAGACGCGCGCTGCGTTCTCATGGTCAACGAGTCCATGGCGCGCTTCTACTGGAAGGGAGAAAATCCTGTCGGCAAACTTATCCCCGAAGCCTGCCCAAAGCATGTCGCCGCTTTGGTGGTCGGCATGGTCGGCGACTCGAAGGTGAATTCCGTGGACGCGTCTCCGGAGGCGGAAGTGTATTCGCCTTACGCGCAATTCCCCTTCGCGTCGTTCCTCGTGACCTTTGTTATCCGCACGGCTTCGAATCCCGCCGAACTCGCACCCGGTCGAAGTGATCTCGGAATCCATCTGGCAGCGGCACGTTTCGGCGTCCATGCTGGCCATCTTCGCCGGCCTCGCGCTCGTCCTCGCGTCCATCGGCATCTACGGCGTTCTTTCCCATTCGGTCAGCCGGCGGACACACGAGATTGGAATTCGCACGGCTCTTGGAGGCACGCCCGGCGATATCCTGCGGCTCGTGGTCGGGGAAGGGTTGCTTTTGACCATGATTGGGGTAGCTGTAGGAATAGCCGCGGCGCTCGGCCTCACGCGACTTCTCGCTGGCCTGCTATACGGTGTTCGCCCGAGAGATCCGTTCACTTTCGTCGCCTTGTCGCTCGTGCTCACGGGAGTGGCTCTGGTGGCTTGCTATATTCCCGCTCGCCGGGCGACGAAGCTCGATCCCGTGGTGGCGCTGCGGCACGAATAGAGCAGTGACGAGTGACAAGTGGCGAGTGACGAGATTTCGCGATTGAGTGATCGGGTGATTGAGTGACGGAATTGAGTGATTGAGAGATTGAGTGATTTAGCGATTTAAGGAATTGCCACAATAGCCGGCCCAGTTCACTCAATCACCCGATCACTCAATCACTCAATCTCCCCATCACTTCGCCAGGGCTTTGGCCAGCTCGTCCAGCGTATCGGGCTTGCCTTCGACCGCGACCAAGTGCGGGTAGCGCTCCCCGCCCTGATAAGAGATCGTCGCCGTCTTGTAGTAATCGTCGTGGAGGACCAGCAGCCGCATGGTCGCCGGCTTATCTTTGCTCGCCTTGAGCGCCTGATGAAACAGCTCGGGCGTGAAGGCGCGGTCGTTGATCGCGACCACTTTCATGCCCGGCATCACTCCCGCCTGAAAGGCCAGCCCGCCCTTGATGGAATCAAACACCGTGCCGTCGGCGCCGAGCGCGAGGCCGATGGAATACGTGGCGGTAAGACTGCCGCCGAAGCATCCGCCTCCTTCGCCGGCCCGTTCCGGCGGCTTGTCGTTATACTCCACCTTCCAGCCGCCGCGCTCGATTCCGCCCACCGGAGCCTCGGGCGAAGTCGAAGTCAGCCTCTCGTGGAAGAACGCTGCCCAGTCGTATGGCACAACGTCGTTCAGCGCTTTGACGAGGTCGTCGAAAGCATAAGGCTTCAACTCCGGCCCGTTATTCGGCCCGCCATAAAAAGCGTGGCAAAAGTCTTCAATGGATTTCGTGCCGTGGCTCTCATCATGGATTATCATTGAAACTTCCAGCCAGATGAGATCGCCTTCGGAGTAGTAGTCTGCGCCCCGCACCCAACTTCCCCAACCGCCGAACCGGAACATGCCCGGAATAGCGTCGGCGGTGTCCTGCAATGGCCGCCAGGTGCGCCCGGGTCGGCCCGGGCCGAGCCCCGCGGCCGTGCCTGCAAAATGCTCCCGGTATTCTTCCGGCGTCCACAAGCCGCTTCGCGCGGCGAGCAGCGGGCCGAGGAAGTCCGTGAAGCCTTCGTACCGAAACTTGCCATTCCAGGAATGCATGAATTCGTGAGAGAGCAGTCCTCCGAGCCCCCTCCGCCCGGTGGGGCTGAGCAGAGCGTCCTCGCCCGTACGGCTGTCGTTCGATTCGTGATGCTCCAGCCCGAAGTGCGCCACGTGTTCCGAGAGCGTCAGCAGGAAATGATAGTCGCGATAGTGGCGCGCGCCGAAAAGCTTGCCCGACTCCGACACCAGGTTCTTCATGTCCTTCTCGACTTCCGGGCTCATCGCGAGCGCCGCTTCGCTATCCGCCACGATGTCCACTTGATGATGGATCGGCTCGCCTTCCGGCGTGATGTCCACGGCGCGGAAGTATTCGCCCGCCACCACCGGCGAGTCCACCAGCCGGTTCAGTTCCACGGGCTTGAACGTCACTTCGTTTCCTGATTGATTTTCGACCGGCAAGGGCGTTCCGAACTTCCAGCCTTCGGGCAATTTGAGCGTGGGATGATAAATAATCTCTTGGGCCCGCACGCCGGCAGGATAGAGGAGATCGTCATTCCAACTGACCACCACGAGCTTGTCCGTGGCCGAGGCGCCGCCGCTGTAAGGGCCGCCCGAGGGCTCGAGATAATCGAAGGAGATTTCTAGGCTGCTCGCTCCTTCCGGCACGTCCAGGTGGAACGTGAAGACATCAAGCAGGTCGCGCCGCCAAGGAATGGTTTTGCCGTTGGCCGTAAATTTCAGTTCGGCAATGTTCCCCACCGGACCTGATGGTTCGTGCTCGCCGGGGATCCATTTGGGGTAGTAGAGCGTTAGCGGTCCGGGCTTCGCCGGCATCACCTCGGTCGTGCGGAGGATTTTTTCAGGCGCCTGGGTGGCGTCGAGCGTCAGGCTAATTGTTTTTCCGGATTCCTGCGCGCGCGCTCGGGCCAGCGGCGTGATGAGCACGAACACAAGCAAACAAATACGAAGTCGCAAGCCATTCATCGGCCGACTCCTTTAACCCCGACGCCATGGGAACACACGAACCCTGCGGCTCGCGCGAAGTGCCAAATCATAGGCGTGTCGGGAGTCAGACGCAACAGCGGAAAGCTCTCCCTTAATCATCCCTGTGAAGCCTGTCCCCGCGTCGGCGGCGAGAGGACCCACACGTTTCCTGGTCCGACGTCCCCGCGCAGTCGGGGACCCACGTCTGTTTTAGAATCCCGTGGATCCCGCATTCGCCGTTCGACTTTGCTCACCACCCTGAGCGGCAGTCGAAGGGCGGGAATGAGGGCGGCGGTGGGAGTTAACGCTGGCGAGGCGAGCAGCACTGCATTACAGTCGGCGCGCCGAGGCACTCAGTCGGCGGCCACAAACCTCACCGAGACCGGCGAGGCGACGTTCAAGACCTGGCCCGTCGCCGTAAGCCGGCCGTTCGACGAAGCGATTCGAAAGATCACGATGCTGTCCGAATCCTGGTTGGCGGCGAACAGATAGGAGCCCGTCGGATCGATGGCAAAGTTCCGCGGCGTCTTCCCTTGGGTCGGAACGTCCTGGATCGGCGACAGCCTTCCGTTCTGGCGGTCAATCGAGAACACCGCGACGGAATCGTGCCCGCGGTTCGAGACATAGAGGAATTTGCCATTCGGATGGACGGCAATCTCCGCATCGTCGTTCGGGCCAGCAAAGCCTTTCGGCAAAGTTGAGACCGTCTCTATCTCGCCGAGCGCGCCGCGCGCCGCATCATAGGAGAAGGCCGTGGCGGTCGAGCCCATTTCACTGACCACGTAGACGAACTTGCCGCTGGGATGAAACACGAAGTGGCGCGGCCCCAGACCTCCGCGGACCGCCGCCGAATCGGGGTCATTGGGGGCGAGCGTTCCTTCGGCGGGGCTGAAGCGGTAGACGAGCAGCTTGTCCAACCCCAAGTCAGCGGCCAGCGCAAACCGGTTGTCGGGTGAGACCTCGATCGCGTGCGCGTGCGGCCCCTCCTGCCGTTCGTGATTCACGCTCGAGCCCTGGTGCTGAACGAACGCGGTCGCCTTGCCGAGCCGGCCGTCATCGAGCACTGGAAAGACGGCCACGCTTCCCGAGTCGTAGTTCGCAAGCAGCACGTACCTCCCTGTCTTATCGAGCGACACGAAACACGGCCCCGCTCCGAGCGAAGAAACCTGGTTCAGATCCTTCAGCTTGCCCGATTGCCGGTCAATCGCAAAGGCGCTGACCGCCCCGGTCTTCTGCCCTTGATAGTCGGAAACTTCGTTCACCGCATAGAGGAACCGCCGGCTAGGGTCAACGGCGAGAAATGAGGGGCTGGTGGTTTTCGCCACCAGGCCGAGCGAGGTCGCCTGGCCGGTTCGGTCGTCGAATCGGTACGCATAAATCCCCTGGCTCCCTCTGACCGTGTACGTGCCGACGTAAACTAGAAACTTGCCCTTGCTCTGAGCGTTCAGGGCTGTTCCGGTGCTCTGCGTGACGATCAACGATGCCAGCATGACCACACCTGCCAGGATGCCTGCCGAGGTTTTCATATATCCATCATAGCGCAGTGAACAGCGATTGCGGTCCGATTGCTGCCTCCTCCGCGGCCAGCAGCGGGTATCGCGGCTGGCGAAGTCCGTCAGCCGACGGACTGCGGCTTTTCAATTACCTTTCGAAGGGCCGCTCCGATCCATCGGAGCGCTACGAGCTTTCTCCAGGAAATAGAAATGCAGCGGGGTCGGAAGGTGGACCCCGCGCTGCTTCGTTGTCCCGTTCAGTCCGGTGGGTGGCCCATGCAGTGCTTTTCATGTGTGCGCCACCGCCCCAGCCTCGGTGACGGCACCCTGTCCATGGCCGCCGATGGTACACCGACGACGTGAGAAGCAATGTCGGCGCCGGTACAGCCGAATCAAGTGATGCCTTCGCGGCACGCGGCCAGAAATCAGGTAACGTTCGAACCGGGTTGGTGCGCAGGAGTTTTTTCGGAGGTGGGAGTCGGCATATGGCACTCGCCGTCGAAGAAGCCGCCCGGCTCAACCACCAGGCAGGGCGTGAACAGGTCGCCCAGAACTATCCCATTCGCCCTAATCTCCAGCCGCTCGCTCGCGTGCACGCTGCCCTTGACTTTTCCGGATACGCTGACCACCCTGGCGTGAATTTCCGCTTCCAGTTCCCCCTGGTCGGGCACAACCACCATACCCTGGCAGTGGATCTCGCCCTTGTAGTGAGCGTTCAGCCGGACCATGCCTGTGGTAAAACACATCTTCCCCTCCAGCTCCATCCCCGGCTCGACAAGGCCTACCAGCTCCTCGTCTATCCAACTTGCGATTTCCTTCTTCCGCAGGTTCTTGGCGGTGCCAAATGTCATCTCGCCCTCCTGAGGCCAAGGTGGGGCCTTCACTTGTATAATATTACTAATGTTATAGTAATGTCAAATTCCGACATTCGATTTATTACTACATAAGTAGTTTTAACTTCGGACGATCCATGCAAAAAGGCGATTTAGGTCCTCCGCCGAGAAATAGCGGATCACAATCTGACCACGGTTCGGGTTTCCAACTATTTTGACGCGCGTGCCGAGAGTTCTCTCCATTTCAATTACAGCCGCGCGCATGTTGGCGTCGAGCGTATCGGGTTTTGGCGCCTTGCCTTGTTTCGGCAATTCGCGCAGGCTAACCCGGCGCTCAACCTCTCGCACGGAAAGGCCCTGGTCTACGATCACCCTGGCCAGTTTCGCCTGAGCGGCATGAGATTCCAAAGCCGCAAGGGATCGAGCGTGACCCATCGAGAGCTCGCGCGAGGCCACCAACTTCTGCACCGCCTCCGCCAAGCCAAGCAGCCGCAGGCTGTTGGTGACCGAAGCTCGGCTGGTGCCGAGCCTCGCGGCAATTTCCTCATGAGTCATTCCGAACTTTTGCCGGAGGGCCTCATAGCCGGACGCGACGTCCATGGGATTTAGGTCTTCGCGAAGCAGGTTCTCAGTTAGGGCAAGCTCAAGAGTCTCCCGGTCACCCAGGTCACGGATGAGAGCTGGAACTTCTGCCAAGCCAGCGGACCTCGCGGCGCGCCATCGTCGTTCTCCGGCAATTAACTGATAACGCTCGCCGGAGCGGCGCAGGAGGACTGGCTGGACGACGCCCGTTGACCGAATAGAATCGGTGAGTTCCTTCAGAGAATCTTCGGCGAAATCACGGCGCGGCTGGAATGGGTTCGGGTCGATAAGTTCAACTGCAACAGACTCTAGCCCCGATGTCGTCGTGTCGACTTCCCTGAGAAGCGAACTAAGCCCGCGCCCCAACGCCTTTCTCTGCATGGGCAATAACCTCCTCGGCCAGCTGACGGTAACTTTCTGCGCCGCTCGACCGCGGATCGTATGTGAGTACGGGCTGACCGTGGCTGGGCGCCTCAGCCAAGCGGACATTGCGCGGGATGAAAGTCGAAAAAACCTGGCTCCCGAAAAAGTCCTTCAAGTCGTCCCGCACCTGCCGTGAAAGGTTGGTCCGCTCGTCGAACATGGTCAGCAAGATGCCCTCAACAGCGAGCGTGAGTTTTTGTGCGCGCCGGATCCGCATGAGCGTGTCTAAAAGCTCGGATACGCCTTCCAACGCGAAGTATTCGCACTGGATCGGAACCAGCACTGAATCAGCAGCAACTAACGCATTGATGGCGAGCAAATCGAGAGCCGGCGGGCAATCCAAGAGTATGAATTCGAAGCGCTCGCGCAACGGCTCGAGTTTCCTTCGCAGAACCTGTTCCCGCTCGGGCAGGTCAATGATCTCAACCGTGGCTCCAACCAAATTCTTATCCGACGGAATGAGAAAGAGGTGCTCCAATTGGCACTTCAGCATGATGCTTTCGAGCGGCAACTTCTGGAGAAGGCAATTGTAAATGGAGCGGCGCGCAGGGTCCTTTGGGAAGCCGAGGCCCCCTGTGGCATTGGCTTGAGGGTCGCAGTCAACCACCAACGTCTCTTTCTGGGCAATCGCAAGCGCGGCGGAAAGGTTAATGGCAGTGGTGGTTTTGCCGACTCCACCCTTCTGATTGGCGATCGCTATGACCCTGGCCACGTCACACCCAGCCTTAATTCGCCATTGCTGCTCGGAATCTAGCAGATAATTGCTGCCGATGGCAAGTGAAAAAGTCTCTGCTCGCCCACAGGCGCACATGTTTCACGTGGAACATTCATTTGGGTGCTAGTGTCGTTTAGCGTTGGTTACCTTTCGAGACGCCTGTCATTCCCGCCTCCCGGTCATTCCCCCGAAGACGGGAATGACTGCGGCTTGGAGCCCCCATGTCTGGCAAATGACACCAGTACCATTAATTTGGGTAGTGTCCAAATTTGATTTTCCTTGGCGCGGCCCCACCGTAGCACGGCCATCTTGGCCGTGCGTTCACGGGCGAGAAGCCTGTGTTACGAACCAAATTAGGACACTACATTAATTTGCAAACGCTTTATGTTCTGTATTTTATAATGTTATCCTGCCTTGCCGAGATTTTTGTGTACAACACCACATAGAATCTGCCGCTTGTGGCTGAGCGGGATCTCGTGTGGAGCATCCCAATTGACCTCTGGAGTTGTCGTGGAAACAGCGGTTTTATCACCTGTAGTCAGCCAGAGGTATATGCGACCGCCATCCTTGAGGCACACAGCCATATTTCTAGCGAGGCTCAATATGTGCCCAACTGCCCTCGCCGATGCGTGGTCGAATCTCGCTTGGGTGCTTGTGCGGCAATAATCTTCGAGCCGTTCAGGTCGAATTTCCACGTTCTCAAACCCGCAAACGCGTGCAACCTCTTTGAGAAATGCTCTCTTCTTGGTGATTGGCTCAAGCAATGTCGCCCACAGGTCAGGGAAACTAATCTTCAATGCTAGACCAGGGAAGCCGGCCCCAGTCCCCACATCGAGCAAGCGCCCACTGAGAGTGTGCCAGCGCGCGAGATATAAGCTTTCGCCAAAGTGTCGCGTGACGCATTCTTCCGCGGTCCGAACCGATGTCAGATTGATTCGCCGGTTCCAGGTCAGCAAGAGTTCAAGATAAAAATTTAGCTTCGAAACCTGATCGGAAGAGAGCGAGAGATCAAATGGGGACAGAAGTTTGCGGACCTGGCTCTCGGAAAGCATCGCGCGGGATTTTAATCGGACAAGGGAACACCTTCAAGCTGGATTTGTTTCACGTGAAACAATCCAATGTAACAAGCTGAAAATAAATGCCTTGTCTGGACGAGGAGGCTTTTCACCCGCCAGCTACGCGGCCCTCTACCCTCGTGACCAGGCACACAGACGGAGTGTCCTGTGTAACGTATATTATAAATAATTAAATAGTATATAGAAATTATTATGGTATATACGTTAAATGGATCATGGTTGGGGTGACCGACAGGCGTTCGAGACTTGCCCTACGCCGGCCCGCGAGGGCAAACCGATTACGCGTGCTTGAAGAGGTAGATTCCGCTGATGTCGTCTCGGCCGGCTTCTGGGATTGCCCCCAACTTCTTGGAGGCTTCAAGCAGGCTCGCGGCGCGCGCTCCGGCGGCGGCAGCGCCCTCGCGCGCATAGGTGCGCTTAGCCGAAACCTTCCAGCCCGCCTCTTCGACGGCCCCGAGGAGGGCTTGGCCGAACAAGTGGTCTTCGGGGCGGAACTTCTCGACCGGGGACTTCCATTCGCCCGCCGCCAGGCGCAACATGTCCGGTGAAAACAGCAAGTACATCAGCAGACCCTCGGTAATCATCAGCGCGGGCCGGGGGCCGACGTGCTGGAAGAGGCGCACTTGCGCATCCTTGTCGTCCAAGTCGGTCGCGACTTGCTCCAGCCGGCAGCCAGGCGGCACGTCGCCGAGCCGAGCAGCTTTATATTCAAGCATATGCGGGAAGTCGGCTTCGATCCAGTCGAGCCCCGGGTCGAGTGCCAGCCGCCAAGGCCTCGTGTCGAGTCCCGCTCCCAGGTTCGCCACCGTCCGGATTTGCCCGTTGGCGAGCGATTCTGTCAGCAGTTCGTCCATGAATCGAGCGCGGGTGCCCACGCCAAAACACATCCATTCGGGAATCGGCGAGGCACGCGCGATGGCCATGCCACGCTCACCCGCCAGGCGGCGGGCGAAGGGATCGCGAACCAGCCCGTCAGGCCGCTCCGTTTCCAGGGCGCGGCAGGCTGCCACCATCAACGCCGTGTCACTCACGTTCTCGATTTGAGCGTTCTCGGATCCCGACCCCGGAGATTCGGGCGCCGGAGTCCGTGCGTCATCCATGGCGGGTGAGATGATATCGGACTTCCGGCGATTCCCGCTCCGCCACCTCCGCACGATGCAGGGTCGGCTTCCGATGCCAAACTAAGTGAAGCAGATTAGTTCCCTTGGAAAAGAAATACCCTACAGGAGGTCGAAACCTTCATTCGCCGGCGCCTGAAAAAGAAACTACGAACTGATCTGCGGGCGCTCAGAATCACGAAAGAAGCCGATGCCGAATGCTCTATGTTTTTTCACTTGAGACGGACTCTTCCTTTGAAGGGGGCGTGGAAAGTCCTCGCGAGAAAGCACTCACCCAAGACTGGACATTACATTGACCTCCTCGTCTTCAAGCGTTTCCGTCCGCGGCTTGCAGTTGAGATCAAGTGGAATAAGAAACATATGTCAAAGAAGGATCGCAGGAGTCTGGACGCAGCCCTGCAAAAGATGAAGGTCAACAAGGCATATTTTTTCTCCGTGGGTCCCAACCTATCGAAGTATCGAGAGGTTGAAAAAAAAGATTTCGATAAAAACAGAATGCATGAAATTCGAGTAGACCTGGGTTTCCGCGACCGCCGCCGGGAGGAAAGGTGGAAGGTTAAGAGGCAGCACTATGGCAGACTGATGGGGACTCGAATTGCCGAATAAGAAAGGGAGCCAGTCGGCCCCTGAAGGCCCGCAAGTGGCGGAGATGCCTGACATCGACACAGTTCTCTGGCACCTTGGACGGGCCGGTCATGGTAGGATGGTCGCCCAGGTTCAACCCGCGAGCGGTCCGAGTAGGGAGGAGAAGGTTCCATGCCTGTTGAACGACCCCCGGAGGCGCAGGAGATTCAGGTTGCCATAGAGCCTGTCGGGAAGCCAGACACGGCCGGAGGCGCCGCGTCCCAGCGTCTCACTTCGCTCGACGCCTTCCGCGGTTTCATCATGTTTTGGATTGTGGGCGGCGAAGCGCTTATGTGTGGCTTTCAGAAACTCGGGCAAAATTTCATTACCAACGGCATCGTCCATCAACTCAACCACACGCCCTGGCAGGGATTGCGCTTTTACGACTGCATCTGGCCGAGCTTCATGTTGATGGTAGGCATGTCCGTCCCGTTTTCCTACGCCAAGCGCTCGAAGACGGCAACGTCACGTGAATTGACGGCACACGCCATCGGCCGCGCCGCAGTATTGTTCCTCCTTGGGTCCCTCCGGGAATCAATTTTCCTGGGCATTCCTTGCCTAATTGAATTAAGCAGCGCACTGCAGCCGATCGCCATCGCTTATTTGGCCGCGTTTTTCCTGGCGCGCAAGTCGCCGCGCTTTCAGGCGCTGGTCGCGGCGCTCATTTGGGCCGGCTACGCGCTACTGCTGGCTTTCGTGCCTGCGCCGGGAATTCCCGCGGGCACCTACGAGCTGAATCACAATCTGGTTAATTACGTAGACGTGGCACTTTTCAGAGGGCATTGGGCGCAATGGCCGTATGCGCCGGAAGGCTGGGGGACCGTCCTGAGCACGATTCCCACCGTCTCGACCACGCTCGTGGGCTTGCTTCTCGGGGAACTGCTCCGAAGCGGACGTCCCGCAGCTTTCCGGCTGAAAGTCATCGCCGCCGTGGGACTCGGCGGGGTGGCCCTGGGCTATGCGCTCTCGCCCGTGGTCCCCATCATCATGAAGCTGTGGACGACTTCCTACGGCTTGGTCTCGGCAGGAGTCGCCTGCCTGATGTTCTTGCTTTTCTACTGGGTCATTGACATCGGCGGCTGGCGCCGCTGGGCGTTTCCTTTCACGGTCATTGGCATGAACGCGCTGGCTGTGTATTTCTCAAGCTCCGTGACGCGTCTTTCGGAGGTCGCCGGAATTTTTACGCACGCCGCAGCCCCGATTCTCGGCGCGAGCGAGGCGCTAGTCCACGCAATCCTGCTCCTCGCCATCGAGTGGCTGATTCTTTACTGGATGTACCGTCGAAAAATTTTTCTGAGAGCCTGATCGCTCTTGGAAGGCTGATGAAAAACTCTTGGGACATGTCATTCTGAGCGAAGAATCCCAGTATTTGTGGAGGCAAGTAAATACAGAGATCCTTCGTCGTCCCGATTGACTGCATCGGGACTCCTCAGGATGACAGCTTTGGGCATTTTCATCGGCTTGCTGTAAACGATTGTAGTTGGAAGAACAATCCTATGATGGTCATTGATTCGCATCTCGACCTCGCATGGAACGCCGTGAATTGGAACCGCGACCTGACCCGTCCAGTCAGCGAAATTCGCGCGTCGGAAGCCGGCATGAAAGACGAGCGCCGGGGACACAACACCGTGGCTTTTCCCGAAATGCGAAAGGGCAGGGTGGCGGTGTGTCTGGCAACGCTGCTGGCGCGCGGGAGCGGGCTCAGCGAGCCGCTTCTTGACTGGTCGAGCCGGGAAATCGCCTCGGCGGTGGCGCGCGGCCAATTGAGCTATTACCAAATTCAAGAGCGCGCCGGCCGCATGCGGATGCTCAAGGATTGGCCCGCGCTCAAGAGCCACGCCGAGTCCTGGTCCGGCCTCGCGGGATCGACCGGCGAATCCCTGCCTCCGCAGCCAACCCCGCCACTCGGGTTCATCCTGAGCATGGAGGGCGCGGACCCGATTCTTTCTCCGGCCGACGTCCCCGAATGGTGGGAAGATGGGCTGCGCGTGGTCGGCCCGGCGCATTATGGGCCTGGCGCCTACGCCCACGGTACCGGCCCCACGGGCGGCCTGACGCCCGCCGGCGTCGAGCTGCTCAAGGAGATGGCGAAGGCCGGTATGGTGCTCGACGTGACGCACCTTTCAGAAGAAAGCTTCTGGCAGGCCATCGAACACTTTCCGGGGCCGATCCTCGCCAGCCACAACAACTGCCGCGCGCTTGTGCCAGGTGCGAGGCAATTTTCGGACGACCAGATCCGCACTCTAGTCAAGCGCGGCGCGGTGATTGGCGCGGCGTTTGATTCCTGGATGCTCTACCCCAACTACGTCAAGGGCCAGACGGACAATTCGCTGGTGCGTATTTCAGCCGTCACAAACCATATTGACCACGTCTGCCAACTCGCCGGCAACGCCCGCCACGCCGCCATCGGCAGCGACCTCGACGGCGGCTTCGGGACCGAGCAGTCGCCGCACGAGCTCGATACCATCGCCGACCTGCAAAAAATTCCGCCGCTCTTGGCCCAAAAAGGTTTTAAGCCGGAGGACATTGAAGCCGTCATGCACGGCAATTGGCTGCGGTTTTTTGAGTCAGCTTGGGGGAAGCGATTGTAGGGTCGGCGGGACGCGCCGCCCACTTTAGCGATAAATTTCTTTTCGATGTCCGACGCGGAGGACCAGCACCACGAGGCGATAGTCTTCGATCTTGCAAATGAGCCGGTAGGGGCCTACGCGGTACCTCCAAAACTCCCCGAGACGGGAACCGACCAGGGCTCCACCGAGGCTGCGAGGATCGTCCAGCTTGGCTACTCGCTCATGCAGGAATTTCAGGATGCGCCGCGTGTGCTGCGGGTCAATTTTCTTGAGTTCGCGGTCAGCCTCGGAAGATAATTCAATCTTCCATGCCATGACGTTTCATGACGTCCTCAAGGGGAACGGTGCCCTCTTCGCCGCTGCGTATACGCTCGAGCGTCCTCTCCGCCGCATAAATGTCCTCGAGGTCATCCAGGTGCTGCATGATAGCCTCACGAACGTAGAAGGTCTTTGTGCGCCCCGTGCGCCTGGCGAGTCTCTCAAGACGTTTTTCGATAGAGGAAGGAAGCCGAACGGCTAGCATAATGGCCTCGCAATACAAGTATATCACAGTCGAGTGGGGGAATATGCCTGCGCTTTTTTTGAAACCATTGCGGCGCAGGATAGTTCGGCGACGGCTGCCTCCAACGAGTGTAGGCACGAGCGGCCGCAGGAATCCGCGCAGGTCCCCGAAGAGTCGTAGCGCAGCATCCGTCGCTGGAAGCTCCAGCTCGTGAAAAAGCTATCGAGAAGCCGCAACAAATAAGGAATCTGTCTCCTTCCTACCTGCGGCCCTTTCCGCGGCAATCGAAGAGCCGCAGGAGTTGTGATACGAGTACGGTGCTACCTTCTCGGGGCCACTGGCGCGGCGTGTGGTAGATTCAAGAAGCTGGCAGCCGCGTGGGATTTTGCGGCTCGGGGAGGACAAAGGTTTGGCAGGCGGAACGAAGAGAGCAGATAAGGGAATCGGGGCCGGGGCGGTATTTGTTCTGATTCTGTTGTTCATAGTTATAGTCATAGGCTTCGTGGTTCTGGTTCGAAACCCCGCGCCTGCGATTCGGCTTAAGGGCGATATCAAGGGCATCGGCGCCGCCACCTTGGTGCAGTTTGAGGTGAGCGACGAGTTCGGCGAGGGGCCGCGGCCCTGGTGGAAGTTGTGGGCGCCGCTGCGCGAAAACAGCGTCAGCGTGATGGCGACAGTCGGGAGGAAGACTTTGCCCGAGCTTCACGAGGGCCGCGCGTCGCTCGATATCGTCGCGACGAACGACTCCTGGGGCCGTTTTTTCCGCGGCGGCCGGCGGGAGGTGACGCGCGACCTCCCCGTGCGCCTGACTCCGCCGCACGCCGACGTACTCTCAACTCACCACTACATCAACCAGGGCGGCGCCGAGGTGGTGGTCTTCCGCGTTTCGCCGGGCACGTCGGAATCCGGGGTTGAAGTTGGCAAGCTCATCTTTCCAAGCTGGGCCGTGAAGGAGTCGGCGCCCGACGTTCGCTTCGCCCTTTTTGCCTTCCCTTATGACTTCGGCCCGGCCACACCCATCCGCATTTTGGCGCGCGATGACGCCGGGAACGAGACGGTGGCCAGTTTCGATTACCGACTCTTCCCGAAGAAATTCCACTCCGGCACGATCCAGGTCACGGATGATTTCATGAACCGGGTCGTTCCGCCCATCATGAGCCAGACGCCGGGGCTCGTGGATCAGGGAAGCTTGCTTAAGAATTTTCTGCTAGTCAACGGCAAGCTGCGCGCCGAACAGGCGCAAAAGCTCGTCGAGCTTTCTCGCCAGACAGCGCCACATTTCCCGTGGACCGGGCCATTCATCGCGCTGCCCTCGAAAGTGGAAGCGGCGTTCGCCGACTATCGGAGCTATGTTTACAACGGCCAAGTAGTTGACCACCAGACTCACCTGGGGTTCGACCTGGCGGGCTTCGAGCACATGCCCGTTCAGGCGGCGAACGACGGCGTGGTCGTCTTGGCGGATTTCTTTGGAATTTTCGGCAACGCGGTGATCATTGACCACGGCTGTGGGCTACAAACGCTCTACGGCCACCTGAGCGCGATTGAGGTCAAGGCGGGCGAAAGCGTCCGCCGCGGACAGGAGATCGGCAAGAGCGGCCAAACGGGCCTGGCGGGCGGCGATCACTTGCACTTTACGGTTCTCCTCGATGGCATTCCCATCAATCCCACCGAGTGGTGGGACCCGCACTGGATCCACGACCGCATCGAAGAGAAGCTTGCGCCGTATCGGTGAAAGCCATGCCGGCGCTTAGAGACGTAGCGCCGCCGTCCCGGCGGCACGTGAGAAGCCGGCAAGATGCCGGCGCTTAGAGACGTAGCGCCGCCGTCCCGGCGGCACGCGAGAAGCCGGCAAGATGCCGGCGCTTAGAGACGTAGCGCCGCCGTCCCGGCGGCACGCGAGAAGCCGGCAAGATGCCGGCGCTACGCGTCTCAGGGCGCTACGCGATCCAAATAGAACTCAATGAATTTTCGCGGACTGGTGTCCAGCGCGACCCGGACGTTTGCTGGCTTTCCCCGGAGTTCCTTAGTGAAACCTTCCGAGTCCACGCCGATGGCCAGCGATTCGATTTGACATAGGCTCGGGTCGAGCAGCAGGCTCACAGCCATCGGATCGTGCAGTGTTGGAGTAGGCTGCCCCCAGAGCTTGTAAAGTTCGGCCAAGGCGGTCGAAAGCGGCGTGCCGCGCGAGAAAATTTTCTGCCGGTCGGCGGCATCGAGCTGGAGCCGCGCCGTTACATCGAGTGGGGCCATGAGAATCGGGATTCCCGAGGAGAAAACGGCTTGTGCCGCCGGAATGTCTGCGGCGATGTTGTATTCGGGCGTCGGTCCCGAGCCAGGCGAGTAGCCGCGGCGGAGCGAGCCGCCCATCATGACGATTTGCCGGATTTTCTTCCCCACATCGGGATGCTTCTTAAGCAGAGCCGCGAGGTTGGTGAGCGGCCCGATGGTCAAGAGCGTGATCTCTCCCGGCCGGCGGGTGAATTCTCGGTCAAGGAAGTCCACGGCGCCCTGGCTGTGAAGCTGGGGCGCATGAAAGCCCGCAGCCCAGCGGCATTGGGCGCACGGCAAGCGCTTTCCAGGTGAGCCTGCATAGACCGGGACGTTCCCGGCGCCGTATTCGCTGAGCATTTTGGCCGCAATCGCCGCGCGCGCCGCAGTGTCGCCACTGACGGTGGTGACCCCGAGGAGATCCAGCTCCGGCGAGCGAAGCACCAGCGCCAGCGCGAAGGCGTCGTCAATGTCAGTCCCGATGTCCGTGTCGAGGATGATCGGAACCGGCTTGGGCGCTGCCGAAAATAAAGCGCAGGCCGCCAAGAGCAACGCAGCCAAACCCAGCGTGCTTGTCCTGCCACTCATGCGAATCATTCAACCACCGGCGCGAAGGCGATCAGTGCGAGGCCCACCACAAAAAAGATGAACATCAGCGCCAGATCGCGCCTGGCGCCGGGGCCGGCGCCGCGAAATTCCTTCCAAACAAAAACTCCCCAAATGGCCGAGACCATCGTCGCCCCCTGCCCAAGGGCGTAGGAAGCCGCCGGACCGACGATGGGCGTGTACGAGGTAATGAAATTGAAGTTGGTTCCCACCCCCCAAATCACTCCGCCAAGAATTCCAAAGAGGTGGACTTTGCTCGAGCCCGCCGCGTAGTCGGCAAGGCCCACAGGCATCCCGCTTAATGGACGCCGCATCAGCGCGTAATTCACGGGAATCGTGCAGAGCAGAATCCCCACCGCGAACATGAAAAAGACCGTGTAAGGGCCCAAATGACGGCCCGTGGAGATAGCTTTGGCGATGAGAGGGTAAAATACGCCGATGCCGATGCCCGAAAGCACGCTCAACACGATGCCGCGCGCCGTGACTTTGGTGTCCTTCGAGATCTTTCGGTAGGCCAGGGCATCGAAGACGATGGCCAAGCAAACCAGGGAAATCCCGCCGAAAAGCAGCAGGGGGTTGCCCCTCGGTGTTACCAAGTAATTGAGCGCCGCCCCGATCACGAGAGCCAACCCGATGCCGATCGGAAACGCCACCGCCAGGCCCGCGGCTTCAATCGCCGCCACCAGCAGAATGTTTCCGACGTTGAAGATGACGCCGCCGGTGACGGCGTAAGCCAAGTTCCGCTCATCGGCCCATTGCAGGTTCGCGAAAAAGCTGTCGGGGCTCGCCGCGTCCGTGCGGCCAAGCGTCAACGCGAGCAGGACGGCGATGAAGAAAATTCCCCAAACGTAGTCCCAATAGAAGAGCTCGAACCGCCAGTCCGTCAGCTGACGGACAAGCTTCTGGGTGTTCGCCCAGCTTCCCCAGCAAATCATGCTGACGATCATCATCGCCAGCGCCATGGGATAAGCGTGAGGCAAGAACATAAAGGCACCTGGTTTCAAACGAAAGGGCTGGTGCGGCGAGCTCGCCTCGCCGCCGCCCTCGCTCACCGATCGGCGAGACCCTTCGGCTGCGCTCAGGGCAGGCTCCGCTCGCCGCGAAAACGGGAATCAGCGCAAGAAAAGGCTGTACGTCAATACGACCAACACGAAGCTTGTAAACAAGACGTACTTCCAATTTTTCGAGACCGCGGCAAAAAATACCAGCGACGCAATCACACGCATGAAGGGCGTCAGCATCAGGACGGCGATGCCCAGATTCATGAGCAGCTCGGGCCGGATTTGGCCGGCGAGCGTTGTCCGAATCTGCGTCGTGGCAAATTGATACAGGTTCATCCCCGCCAGCTCATAGACGAAGCCAACTTGACCCGTGGCGAGCCATTTCCAAATCAAGCTGATCGTCACCAGCGCCAAGCTTATCACTACGCCGTAGAGGAGGATGTAGCTGAGAAGGGCGTCCATCTCCAACTGCCGGGACGGCTCTCGATTTGGCTCAACTGGGGCCGCGGCCTCAGGTCCTTCCATGATTAAACGCCTCGTATCCCTCTGACAATCATCTCGACAGCCAGAACGATGAGAACGAAAAGAAAAAAGCGGCGCACGGATTGATTGGTCATCCGGACCAGCAAGCGTGTGCCCAGCAGCGCGCCGACCGCCACACCCAGAAAAACCGGCCCGGCGAGGCCAGGATTGATCAGGCCGCTCGCAAGA
>QHZO01000152.1 GCA_003224695.1 Acidobacteriota bacterium | reverse complement strand
GAAACAAGCCGGCTGAGCTGGTATTTGTTTTTGCCGTGCCAAACAGACCATAGGTCCATTGGATTCCCGCTCCCGCGGGAATGACCGCTCCCACGCCCGTCATGCTCGCGAAAGCGGGCATCCAGTTCAGATTCCTGAGATGATACCCGTGCCCGTCGCAGACGGCGCTCGACGGCGCGAGCCATGAAAGGTATATTGCGGGAAGAGGGCGCGGGTCTTGATGAGAATTCTTTTTATCGGCGACATCTTTGGACAGCCGGGAAGGCGCATAGTCAAGGAGGCTTTGCCCGCGCTCGGCGATGAGTTCTCGCCTGACCTGGTCCTGGCGAACGGCGAAAACGCCGCGGCGGGATTTGGCATTACACCGCCGCTGGTCGAAGAGCTGCTCGACGCCGGTATCGCCGTGCTCACCTCCGGCAATCACATTTGGGACAAAAAAGAAATCCTCCCCTATCTTCAGGAACACGCGGATGGCCGCCTGCTGCGTCCGGCGAATTACCCGGCCGGCGCGCCCGGTCACGGGATGTGTTTTGGCAAGACCCGTTCGGGGGTGGAATACGCGGTCGTCAACCTGCAAGGCCGGGTTTTTATGCATGCGATTGATTGCCCGTTCCGATGCGCGGACGCGCTCCTCGGGCAGATTCCCGAGCGGATCCGGATCCGCGTCGTGGACATGCACGCCGAAGCGACTTCGGAAAAAATCGCCATGGGATGGTATCTCGACGGCCGCGTCACGGCGGTGGTGGGCACGCACACGCACGTCCCCACGGCCGATGAGTCGGTGCTCCCGGGCGGAACCGCGTACATCACGGATCTCGGGATGACCGGCCCCACCGAATCGGTGATCGGAATCGAGAAGGAGTCCGTCATTAAGAAATTTCTCAACCAACTCCCGGCGCGCTTTGAAGTCGCGAAAGGTGGCGTGAGACTTTCGGCGGCGTTGATTGAGGCCGATCCCGAAACCGGCAAGGCCCGCTCGATACAAAGGATCTCCCGCGCATAGCGTAGGCCGGCTTGTGCGGGCGCACGGTGCCGGCGAAATCGGAGGTGGTTTGTGGAGACCTCGGAAAAGCCTTCCAGCCAAGACCCTCGCGGGATCGTCGAATACAATTTTCAGAAAGCCGCCGAGCGTCTGGGCCTCGACCATGAGATGCGAACTCTTCTTGCACTCCCCTTCCGCGAGGTGCGCGTGGAGGTGCCGGTGCGGATGGACGACGGGAGCCTCCGAGTTTTCGTCGGTTATCGCGTGCAGCACAGCGGCGTGCGCGGGCCGGCGAAAGGCGGCATCCGCTATCATCCCGAAACGGATTTGAACGAGGTTCGCGCGCTCGCCTCGGCGATGACCTGGAAAACCTCCCTCGTCAACATTCCCTTCGGTGGGGCCAAGGGCGGCATCGCCGTGGACGTGGGCAAGATGTCGCCGGGGGAACTTCAACGCTTGACGCGCGGCTACATCCGGCGGCTCCACCACTTTCTGGGCCCCTCCCGCGACGTCCCCGCTCCCGACATGAACACCAACGCGCAGGTGATGGCCCGGATTTTCGATGAATACAGCCAACATCACGGCTACACGCCCGCGTGCGTCACCGGGAAGCCTCTGGAGCTCGGCGGCTCGCTCGGCCGCGAGGCCGCAACCGGCCGCGGCGTCGTCACTTTGATCGAGGCGCTGTTCCACGACCTGAATCGGCCGCTCGCCGGCGCGCGCGTGGCCATCCAGGGATTTGGCAACGTCGGCTCTTATGCGGCTCGGTTCCTCACGGAAGCCGGGGCAAAGCTGGTCGCCGTCGCGGACGTTCGCGGCGGCGCGCACAATCCCGCCGGAATGGACTTCCAGGAACTCTTCGAATACTCTCGCACTCACCGCACGGTTCAGGGTTTCCCCGGCTCTCAAGCGATTTCAGGCGAAGAGGTGCTATTCCCGCGGCGCTGCAAGCGGTCTTAATGGGAAAGAATGCCGAGCGCGTTCGCGCCCGCGTCATCGCCGAAGCCGCAAACTTGCCCACAACGCCCGAAGCCGATGAGAGCTTCACCCGGCGCGGAATCCCTGTCCTGCCCGACATTCTCACCAACGCCGGCGGGGTCACCGTCTCCTATTTCGAGTGGGCGCAGAACCTTCAGCAGGTGTCGTGGGAAGAAGACCACATCAACGCGGAGATGCGCAAAATCCTGACGCGCGCCTACCGCCAGGTCGCGGAGCAGTCGGCGCGGGAAAAAGTTTCTTTCCGGACGGCGGCGTACACCCTCGCCGTGGAGCGAGTGGCCCGAGCCGAGCGCCTGCGCGGCACTTAGAGGGGTTCCCGACGGAAGGAAATTGGATATGGATCCCCTGCCATTCACACTGCTTGAAGGCCGCATCCCTATTGCGGCGCACCAGCACGTGGCGGCGCTTTACCGCGGACGCGAGCAAGCTTTCTGCCTAGCCCCGTTCCTGGCGGAAGGCTTGCGCCGGGGTGACCGATGCGTCTATCTCGCTCCACTGACCCAGCATGCGGCAATGCTCGAGCGGTTAGAGGGGCTAAGCGCCGATCCGGCGCGACAAATCTCCACCGGCGGCTTGAGGGTGGAAGCCGGTGAGAGCGAATGGAAAGGCCTTCAAGCACTGGCCGAGAAGACTTTCGCGGACGCCGAACAAGCCCGCGCGCCCGGCGTCCGCTGGCTCGAAGACGGAGGCTGGGCAGTCTCCGCTGGCTTTCCCAAGCCTCGCTTTTTTGAGTTCCACGCCTTGCTCAATTTTCAGGTGAAGCATTACCCGAGCGTCGCGCTTTGCCAGTACGACCTCGCCACGCTCAACACCCGGGATCTTTTCAGCTCCATCGCCGTCCACCGGCACCTCTTGCTCGCGGAAACACTGGTCCGCGACAATCCCTACTACATTCCCGCCGAAAAGTTCATTCCGCTGAGCCCCGAGGAGCGCGAGCGCGACCTTCTAAAATTGTTTCGCGAAGTGGGCTTCGACGCGGGGAAATTGGTAGAAGCTTTGGCGGGTTACCGCTCGCTGCACGGCGCTTCGCCCCAAGGTTCGTAGGCATCCTCGATTGCGGACTGCGCCCTTGCGATCGCCCTCCCGGTCAATTCAAAGAAGTGGTGTCCCATGATGGCCAGGGTCATGGCCTTGTCGAAGTGTTCCCGATGCCGGTGCACGGCCTCGGCGATGAACTTCCAATATTCCTTGCGATAGCTGCTGAAGAGTCCTTGCCGGTACAACGAACGCGCCACGGCCATGACGTCCGCCCAGACGATAGGCGTGCGGGCTGAAGCTCCGAGCTTCGAAAGGAACGCCGAGGCGCGCTCAAAATACTCGCCCGGGCTGTAAATGGTCTCGAGGATGCGCCGGTAGCCGTCCAGAAGTTCCTGCGGATTCATGCGTGGGATGAAGTTCAGGTCGAAGAGCGTATTGTTGCCGAGGCTTTGCTTCAGAAGCCGCCCCTCCGCCGTCAGACGCCGCCAGAGTTGCGTGTTCGGCAAGGCGGTGAGCAGTCCGACCATGGAAAGGGGGATGGCCGCCTCGCGGATGAACCGGATCTGGCGCTCGAAAACGTCGGGCGGGTCGTTGTCGAAGCCCACGATGAAGCCGGCCATGACTTCGATGCCGTAGGATTGGATCAGCCGGACGCTTTCGAGCAGGTCGCGGCGCAGGTTTTGGAACTTGGTGGTCTCTTTCAGGCTTTCCTCAACCGGCGTTTCAATTCCCAGAAACACCTTCGTGAAATGAGCCTCGTGCATCTGCTGAAGCAACTCCTCGTCCTCCGCCAGGTTCAGGGACGCTTCCGTGTAAAGCGAGAAAGGGAACTTGGCGTCGCGCATCCAGCGGACGAGGTGCGGCAGGAGTTGTCTGACGTTTTTTTTGTTTCCGATGAAATTGTCGTCCACCAGAAACACCGGGCCGCGCCACCCGAGTGTTCGGATGTACTCCATTTCCGTCAAAATCTGCTCGGGCGTCTTGGTCCGCGGCCGCCGGCCGTAAATCTCAATGATGTCGCAGAATTCGCAGGTGAAAGGGCAGCCGCGCGAGTATTGCACGGCCATGGCGCTGTAGGCCTTCAGGTCCGCCAAGGGAAGTTCCGGCACGGGAACGGCGGTGAGATCCGGAAGCTGGGCGGCCTTGTAAAAAGGTTTCGGCTCGCCACTCTCGAGATCGCGGGCGAGCGCCGGAATAATCTCTTCGGCTTCCCCTTCGACGATATGGTCCGCCTCAGCAATGGCCGGGTCGTGCGCGCTGGTAATGGGCCCGCCCACAACGGTCTTACGGCCGCGCTCCTTCGCCCGGCGAATCGCCTCCTTCATCGAGGGGCCTTGAACCATCATGCCGCTGAAGAATACGACGTCGGCCCAGTCGAGGTCCGAATCCTTTAGCCGGCTCACGTTCATGTCCACCAAGCGTCGTTTCCAGTTCTTGGGAAGCATCGCAGCGACGGTGAGGAGACCTAGAGGCGGATACGCCGAGCGCTTCCCGTGAAAAGGGAGGCAGTGCTTGAAGCTCCAGAAAGTGTCTGGAAACTCGGGATAGACCATCAGAACTTTCATGGTTGATTCCTCCCCCTGGACCGGCGAGCTCGCGGGGCAAATTGTCCCGCGGACGGTAGCCTCCTTCGGGAGGCCGGGTTACCCTGCTCTAGGTCGCCAAGCCCTTGACCAAATCCTCTGAAGCTTCGAGGTGGGAGATTCAAAACGCCCTTGGCATGTGCTCTGCACCCTCGATTGCAAGCCCCGCGGACTGGCGCAAGTTTAGCAGAGGAAAACCCAGGCTGCCAGAAAAAATCGAACTTTATTTCGACAGCGGGGTCAAGGGGGAGTGTAAATGTCGCCGCCTGGTAGTAGCGGCGATGTCCGCATCGTCGCTGGCGCAAAGCAGTTGTAGCGGCGATGTCCACATCGTCGCTGTTGAATTCGGGTTGCGACGGCGAGGCCTGCACTGAGCGAAGCCGAAGTGACGCCGCCGCTACGGCGCGCTGAGTAACGACCAGGAGCCTCGAGCGGTTGCACATCGCCCGGACTGATTCTACAATTCGCGAGCCACCTTGGGCCCGCGAGCGCCCGCGGCATAGCCACAACCGAATGCCTCACCTTTCTCCGAATGCTCTCTCAGACCTGAAAATCTTCGCCGCCTACGCCATCTTTTTTGGCAGCTATATCGTTTTTGCCTTCGGAAAATTTCCGGGAATGAAAATTGACCGTCCGGGCGCAGCGGTGATTGGCGCCGTGCTGATGGTGGTCACGGGGGTCCTGGGGCCTTCGGAAGCCCTCCGCGCGGTTGACTTCAGCACCCTGGTGCTGCTGTTCTCGATGATGCTCATTGTCGCCTACCTGCACCAGGCGGGATTTTTCGATTGGATCACCGAACTCGTGGTGACGCGTCTGAAGCCGTGCCTGGTGATGGTGCCCTTCGTTCTCACCGCCACCAAACGGCTGGGCGTGAAGGCGCTGCCGCACCTGCTCGCCGTCGCCACCGCGTCCAACATCGGCAGTGTTGCGACGATTACCGGCAACCCGCAAAACATGCTCATCGGCTCGTATTCCTCAATCGCCTACCGGGATTTCTTTTTCCATCTCGGCCCGGTGGCGGCGGCCGGTCTGTTTCTCGATTGGCTGATTCTTTCCATGCTGTTCCCCGGGGCGGGGCGAGAAGGGCGCCCGACCGACTCGCCGCTCGCGACTGTTCAGGTGGACCGTTCGCGCCTGGTGAAGCCTGGCATTGTCATCGTCGGCGTACTGGCAGGGTTCATTCTCGGAGCGCCGCCGGCCTTGATGGCCGCCTTCGGGGCCGCCATGATGCTGATCACGCGCACGCGCGAGCCGCGCCAGGTTTACGACGAAGTGGACTGGGGGCTGCTGGTCTTCTTCCTCGGACTGTTTCTGATTGTGGGCGGCGCGGACAAGGCCGGCTTGACGGGCCGTCTGCTCTGGTTCGCGCATTCCTGGAACCTTCAGCACCCGACTCTGTTCACCGTCGTCACCGCCGCGCTCTCGAACCTGGTCTCGAACGTCCCTGCGGTCATGCTGCTCAAGTCGATGGCCTCGACACTCGCGGGAAACTTGACGATCACGGGCTCGGTGGCGAACATCATTGTCATCGAGCGCGCGCGCCGCGAGGCACCCGTCAGCTTTCGGGATTATTTGAAGGTCGGCGTGCCAATTACGATTGCAACGCTGCTCGTCGGTCTGCTGTGGCTGTGGTGGATTGACTGAGCGGGAGGGGCGGCATCGGACCAGCCACCCGCTTGCAATCAGGTAGGGCCGCGGCCGGATATCGAACAGCGATGTGCCTTTCACACTTGGCGCGACGATTTGCGATAGGGTCTTTCTCAATCGGAACACGTCACCCGCGAGTCGTGTTACAATTTCCGAGAGCGGAAGGAGCTTTGGTCATGTCAAAGAAGGGCGCCCAGGTTCTCGAGGAGGCGTTGTCGCTTCCGCCGGTGGAGCGCGCAGAGCTGGCAGACCGCCTCCTTACAAGTCTTGATTCCTCGCCCGACCACAAATTGGATGCGTTATGGGCCGAGGAAGCGGAAGATCGCCTTGATGCCTTTGAGCGGGGCGAAATCAAAGCCGTTTCCGCAAAAGAGGCCTTCGACCGAGCCAACGACGTGAAGCGCTGATGGTCGTTAAGTTCCTTGCGCCCGCCCAGGCCGAGCTGGTGGAGGCTGTTGCCTACTACAATTCGCAAAGACCAGGTCTTGGCTCCCAATTCGCTGAGGAGGTAAAGCGGACCATCGAAAGGATCCTTCAATTCCCCGAAGCTTGGCCGTTGATTTCGGCCAGGACCCGCCGCTGCCGAGCCAATAAGTTTCCCTATGGCATTATTTATCAGATGAGAGGCAATGTTGTGCTCATCGTCGCCGTCATGCACCTCCATCGTGAACCTCAGACCTGGAAAAGCCGACTCCTCGAAAACAAGAAGTAAACCTCGCGGCAAGCGTAGGCCCCCCTGCAAGTTTGCGGCGCTTCTGGTCACTCAACCATCCGCAGACAACAAAAAATGCTTGGTGCCTGCGCCACCCGTGAAAACCCGCAGAGTTTCTGAGAAGCGAAACTCTGCGCCACAGGCTCCCGCTCCATGAATTACCTCGCTTTCGAAAACTCCGTGGGTCGCCGCCAGGCTTTTCCCAACCGGGGGCTATGGCACCTATACTTCCTCACGATGTCTTTCATGTCAAGCACCGAGCAGCAATGCATACAAGGCGAACCTTTCACTGCCCGAATTCCAGGGCCCGTCCCGTTCGGATGGACTCCTTCGCAGCGTCGAGGATTTCGTTCACGCCGACGTTCAGCTCGGCGGCCACGGGGTTTTCGATCTCCTGGTTGTTTCGAATGCACCCGAGGAAATAGGCGATGGGGTTCGAGGTCTTATGCTCGACGGGCTTTAACGACACGGGCTCACCCTCGGGATGGGCGACGTCGGCTTTGGAGTTCGCGGGGCGAAAGAGCCGGCCGTCGCCTGTCTCAATGAGACTCCTTTTGGGGCCGTACACGGCGACTTCGCCTTTGCCATAAGGCCAGTCCCACGAGGCTTGAATCATCACCGTCGCGTCCGGGTATTCGAGTAGAATCGTCGCATCGTCATCCACCGGGTTGTGTTGTTCGGTTTTGAGCTTGAGCGTGTATGCATAGACGCTGGTCGGTCGGCCTTTCAGCCACAGCGCCCATTCCGCGCCGTAACAGCCAAAATCCACCAGGGCTCCGCCGCCGTTTTTCACCGGGTCGTAGAGCCAGTCGGCAAAGTATTTTGAGACTCCGATTTCCTTCGGTCCCTGATGGCCGTACTCGACGACGATCTTTTGGACCGGACCGAGCTCGCCCGCATAGACGCGGTGGAAAAGCTCGTGAGTGGCGGGCGTCCAAGCATTCCAGTAATTGACCATGAGCTTAATTTGGGCGTCTTGAGCCAAGCGCGCCATCTCACGGGCGTCGGCGGCGGTCGAAGCCAGAGGCTTTTCGGTTGAAAAGTGGATGTGCCGCTTCGCGCACTCGCGGAGGATTTCCAAGTGCTTGTCGTTTTCCGTGGCCACGATGACCGCCTCGGGTTTCGCTTCGTCGAGCATCTTGACGTAATCGCTGAAGAACTGAACGCTCGGAGGCACACGCTTCCGAGCGCGCTCGACCAATTCCGGGTGCGGGTCGGCGATGGCGATAAGTTCCGCGTCCGGTTCTTGCTGGATGTCGCGGAGCAGGCCCCAGACGTGGTCGTGATCGAGTCCGACGACCGCCAAACGGGTCTTTGCCGCTTGAGGGATGGCAAGCTCCGTGAAAAACAGAATTGCGGCGGTTAGTAAGAAACATTTTCGAGCCATCGTTTCCTCCTTGAAGTTGGAGCACGCTCCTCTCGGCCGCCGGCCGAAAGCTAATGCAGAGGAAATCCGCCGCCCTAGCAAGCAGCCAAACAAGAGCGAAGCGTCGAAACCACTTGCCCCGGGGGCCTGCTCGCCGGGATTGAGTTGGGAAGTGTAACTCAGACAGCGGCTCAAGGATTCCCCAACTGGGCGTCGGCAGCTATACAGGAGGGAATGAAAAAACCTAAGCGGGCTGAAAAAAAGGTCTTGCATTTTAAAAAGAATGTTCGTAGCATACCGAATTGCTGACACGAAGGCGGGGGCATTTGCGCGACCTCGGCATCGTGAGGCGGTCAAATCTCAGGAGGGCGATACGCAAAAAGGCTTTCGAATAGGGAATTGAAGCAAGTGGGATTTTACTGAAACGTCTTCCCGCCTGAATCAATCTCCCCAACTCAAGCATTCTGACTTGAAGACGGCGCCAAGAAGAGAGCGTGTGTGGCTGGGCGGCGTGTGTCGCAGTAGCGATTTTGACGTTGTGAGGTTGAGCCTGGCATTCCCTGGCAAGGGGGAATATCAAGCCCAGCTTCCCGGCGGGAATTGGGATATTTCGGAAGCGTCGGGGTTGGACAGGAGGCCGGCGGCACGAGTTGCCCCCGTCACTCCAGGCTCTTTGAAAACTGATAGTGCGGCGTCTACATGTGCTCAATCCGTCCGGCGGATATCCGGGCGGATAA
>QHZO01000017.1 GCA_003224695.1 Acidobacteriota bacterium | reverse complement strand
GAAGGATAAACCAGTTTGTAATAGCGGTAGGTGCCGTTGAATCGCCAATTGGAGCCGAAGTCGTGGTCAATCCGGCCCACAGCGAAATCGTCCCTGATGTTGAGCTTCAAAACGCCGAAATAGCCGCAGGTATTCAAGTGGTCGCCAGCGTTTGCGCAGTCATTCGGCTCCGGCTCGTAGGTGGACCAAAGCTGGTTGATGATCGGGTTTAAGGCCAACCCGACCGTACGGAAATCTGGCCGAGGATCGCACGGAGACGGTCCGACAGTTCCCGCAGATCCAGCTCCGCATCCCGTCAAACCCTCGACCTGCTGCTGGTAGATGTTGCCGTTGTCGTCGCGGTACTGGATGATGCCTTGCCGCAAAGTATCGCTTGGAACAAGGCGCTCGAACCGGCCGTTTTGGTTTGGCCAGCGAAACCCCTCATAATTGAAGTAGAAGTAGGTCTTCCCACCCAGCGCTTGGCCAGGCAGCATAGGCCCGCCGACGCTCGCGCCGAAGCGGTTCTGGTGGTATTTGACTTTTGTGCCGTTTACGACGTTGAGGTTCCAACCGGCGGCATTCAACCAGTCGGCGCTAAAATAATCATACATCGAACCATGCCACTGGTCGGTACCTCGCTTGGTCACCAGCAGCACTTGCGCGCCATCCGAGCCGCTGAAATCAGCGGTCATGTTGTTGGTGTTGACCCTGAATTCTTGAATGCTCTCGATGGGTGTGGGGATTGCTGCTTGCGGTGCGACGTAGTGGCGGTTGCCGCTAGTATAGCCGTTGTCACCCGCCAGGTCGTCCGTAGCGTCGCCTCCGTCAACCGTGTAGGTATTCTGGTCGGACATGGCGCCCGCCACCTGCCCGCCTGTGGTGTTTCCTTCCGCCCCGCCAAACGTCGGCGCGGTGTTGGGCTGGTAGATGAGGAGCGTGGTCGCATCTCGGTTGGCATTGGGAAGCGCCTGAAGAGTGTCGCCACCGACAACGGTTCCCATGGTGGAGTTCGAGGTTTGGAGCTCCGCCCCGGGCGTTGAGGTGACTGTGACTTCCTGCACCGCCGCGCCGAGCTTCATTTCGATGTTTAAGGTGAGCTGCCCGCCGACCAACACATGCGCGCCAGCGAAACGCCAATCGCGGAAGCCCGACTTCGACGACGTGAGATCGTAGGTCCCGGGCTTGACGTTCGTGAACGTGTACACGCCGGAGCCGTTGGATTCCGTCGAGGTCGAAGTGTTCGTGGATTTATCAACGAGCGTGACTTTCGCGCCCACAATGACCGCGCCGGTCGGGTCACTGACGGACCCCTGGATGAAGCCCGTGCCCGCACCCTGCCCGAAAACCGCAAGGGATGCGGCCAGAATCATACACAGCATCAGAACGCCATCGGCAGCCAATTTTCTCACAGTATTCCTCCTTTTAGGAACACCCGGGCCACGCGCACACTGCCACCGCAGCCTTCAAGCCGTCGGCCGACGAACAGAACGTTTCTTAGGGACCCTCACGCCGATGACTTTATCCCGACGCAAAAGCGCACAACTACCAGGTTGGCCGCCAAACTGTCTGTTTTCATAACGCTGTGGATATTGTTTGTCAATAGGGAAAAACCCTATTTTACGAATAAATTTTCCTCGCTATGCGAAAGCGCCCTCAGAGCGCCAACGTGTGCTGTAGCGGAGGCGTCACGGCGACTCCGCTCAATGCAGGCCTCGTCGTCGCAAGCCACATTCAACAGCCATCAGCGACGATGGGGACATCGCCGCTACAGCCCCGGGCGCAGTTGCGCGGGTTTGAGAGTTCATGTCTGGGGGCACGCCAGGTCCATCAGGTGGGCGGATGACGTTTTTCGGCGCGGTTTAGGATTTTGCATTTCCCCTTGCGAAGCCCCGCGAACCGGCCCCCGCCGATTCGTACGTGAAAAAGTCTCTTAAAGGGATTGACAAGCAATATGATCGACCCTATTCCGTTCCGTGCTGATTGCAGATCGGCAAACCTGAAACCTGAATTCTCATCCAGAATTTGCGATACTATGAAACTGATCTGAGGCAGTTGGATGCATTGACTCTTCCGAGAGGACCCGAAGATCGGCCCTCGAGTACGGGACTAAGGAGAGTCTCTCCCGGCGAGATTTTCCGCCGACGGGGGGAGTGTTCCGGGGGAAAATGACGTGTGGCGAGGTTTCATTGATTAGCTGGAGCTGTTTTGTATTGCCGGCAATCTTTGCGGTCTCTCTGCTTGCGGGCACCCCCGCGAAACCAGCCGGCGGTGTCGTGCTCATCACGATCGAGACGCTCCGCGCCGACCACCTCGGCTGCTACGGATACCGTAACGGCCTACGCGGTGGCTCCCCTGACATTGCCATCCCATGCGGCACTCCTCACAGGCACCTTTCCATTCACCCATGGCGTGCGGGACCAGCCCGGCTTTCGCCTGCCAAAGGACATCCCCACCCTCGCCGAGGCTTTTTCGCATTCGGGTTACGCCACCGCAGCGGTGCTGGGATCGCCTGTCTTGTCGAGGCGATTCGGTCTGGACCACGGTTTCGATGATTACGACGATCGCTTTGGCGCCACCACGGCCGAGCAGGAGGCGGGCCTGCCGGATATCAAAAGGCCGGCGGATTCCGTGGTGCATTTGGCCCTGGCGTGGTTGGATCACCGATCTCCGGACAAGCCGTTTTTTCTTTGGCTGCACTTTTACGACCCGCACCTGCCGTATCGCTTGCCGGAGCCTTTCCTCAACCACTTTGCGAAGCACCCCTACGACGGCGAAATCGCCTACACCGATTCGGCGCTTGCAATGTTCTTCGACGGGCTGCGTCGCCGCGGATTATTTGACTCAAGCATGATCGCCTTGACCGCCGATCACGGCGAGGGACTCGGCGACCACGGTGAATCCACACACGGATACTTCATTTACGATTCGACCATTCATGTCCCGCTGCTCGTCAAGCCGGCTCATGCGGCGCACGGGGAAAAATTCAACGCTCCTGTCAGCCTGGTGGACCTCGCGCCCACGCTGCTCCATCTCGCCGGGATTCAATCCGCTCAAAGCATGCAGGGAACGGACCTCACTCAAAGCATCCTATCCGGCATAGAGCCGCCTCAACACCCCGTCTATGCGGAAACCATGTACCCGCTGCTGCACCTGGGATGGAATCCGCTGCGCGCGTATATTGTCGAGACGACGTACTCCCACGCGGCGCGGGGTGCCCTTAAATTGATCCAGGCGCCGCGGCCAGAACTCTACGACTTGGCAAGCGATCCGCGCGAAGAGCACAACGAGGTCTCGTCGCAGCCGGCCAAGGCCGCAGTCGTACGGGACCAGCTCGAATCCTTCGTCCAGGCGAATTCTCCCGCGAAGTCTCCGTCGGCGCGAGTCCCTGTCAGCCAGCAGACACGAGAACTGCTTGCCGGGCTTGGATACCTTGCGCAGGCGGGGGCGCCGGTCCCGGAGTTTACGACCTCTCGACGCGATCCAAAGGATAGGGTGTCCGAGCACGAACTACTGCTTGGCGCCGCCCATGATTTCCAGGCGCGCCGGTATGAAGCGGCAACGCGAACGCTCAACGAAGTGCTCGCGAAGGATCCCTCGCAGCCGCTTGCACTCGATTATCTCGGGACCATCCAGTTGCTTAGCCATGACGTTCGCGAAGCCCACGCCACGTTCGCTCGGCTGGTCAAGGCGGCGCCCTACTATCCGCCGGCTTATCTTGAACTTGGCCACACGGAAACAATCCTCGGCAACCGCGTGGAGGCAGAGCAGTTCTACCGGCGCGCCATGGAAGTGGACCCGTCGAACCCGCGCCCGCCGCGCGAACTCGGCATGCTGCTCGTTGAGGATGGCAAGATGGAGCCGGCGGAAGCGCTGCTCGGTCATGCCTTAGATTTAGACCCGTCCGATGTGTTCGCGCTCAACGCGCTCGGTGAAATTCTGGCCCGCGAGAAGCGTTATCAGGACGCCGCAGGCCTTCTCGAGCGGGCCTTGAACGCGGACGCGCGGCAAGTGACGGTGAGTCTCAATCTGGGCTTCGTCTACTTGCAATTGAAACGCTTCCACGATGTCGAAGTATGCCGAAGTCGGCGTCGCCCGCTTGGAGAGCGGAGACAAGCCAGGCGCTCAAGACGCCTTCCGGCGCGCTCTCGCGCTCGACCCGCACAATCCCATGGCGCTCCAGGGCGCGCAGGCGGCGGGCCTCACCCCAATCCAATGAACCGCCGTTGTTAGTGCCTTTCCGCCAGATCGTGGCGCCGCGCGGTTTGGGCCGATAACAAAAGCGCCCCGAACTTCTTCGGGGCGCCAAGTCACACATCAATCAATTTTTGACGGGGCTAGAATGTCAGCCGAGCGCCAACCTGGAGACGCCGCGCGGGGGCGGAGTCTGAAGTACACGGGCCTTCCGAGCTGGTCCCTCCGATGGTGCACTGAGCCCTGCCGAAAGTGAAGCTGTTCAAATTGGTATCAGTACCATCAAAGTTCGGATGATTGGGCAAGTTGAGCGCTTCGATGCGGATTTGCAGCTTCCACCGTTCGTTGATGGCAACGTTTTTAAAGATGCCGCCGTCCAACCCGTTAAACGCCGGCCCGCGGAAGAGGTTTCGGCCCAGGCCGCCGTACCGAATCCCAGTGGAATTCCAGGGCGGGTTAACGAACAAGGAGTTCGGCGTGGTCACGCCGAACGCGTCATTGCAGGTAGACGTGTTGGTGGAGGCTTGGCCTACATACCCGCAGCCGATCAGGTTGTTATCTTTAAATATCCCGTCCGCCGGGTTGGCGTGCGAGTAGGCGGCGCTGGCACTGCCGCCAACATAGTCGGGATGGTCGTTGTTGACGCCATCCAGGTTGTAGTCGCCGCCGATGTTCTCCAGGAAGCTGTTCGCGTCTAAAACGTTCCCGCGGAATCGCGCACGGCCGTTGTAGACCTCGATCGGATGGCCTGTGTAGAGCTGGTAGAACCCTGAAAGTTGCCACCCGCCGGCGAACTTCCCGGCAAACCCGCGCTGATCCTTCATGAAGGGCAGCTCGTAGGTGATGTTGAGCTTGAACGCTTGCGCATGGTCAAAGGCCCCCGGTCCGTACTCGAGACTCCTGCGGCTGTTAGGTCGAGCCACTGAACAAGTCCGAGCCGAAATCCATGAGTCTGCCCCAGGTGTACCCGCCGATCAGCGCCACGCTATGGCTGAAATGCTTTCTCGCTTCGAATACCAAGGCGTTGTAATTGGATGTGACGTTGTTTGACCGATAATTAAAGCCGGTGTAATGCGAGTTCGGACGGTCTAAGGTTAACGTCGCGTTATAGCGGTCGCCGTCGTAGCGGTTCCAATTCATCAGCACCGGCAGATGCCGCCCGAGCGAACCCTGGTAGTTAAGAGTGAGGGCGAGGCTCGAGCTCACCTGGCGCTCCAAGCCGAAGTACAGGCTTTGGTCCGAAGAGTCCTTCAAGTTTTGCTCCATGGTGCGGACGGAGACCCGGGCGCCAAGAGGTAAGTAGTCGGGGGGAGCGCCGGGCGTGAAGGAGGGCGGGACAGCGGGCGGCCGGGAGTAGAAGATTGTGTCGCCCCCCGTCGCATCCGCATCGATCAGACCGTAAAAGGGCGGGTTCCATGCGCCGTTCGACCAAACGTTGTCAAAGATGCGGTCGTAAAAGATGCCGTAGCCGGCGCGCAAAGACGTTTTCTGGTCTCCGAAGACGTCCCAAGCAAAGCCGATGCGCGGGCCAAAGTCGTAGTTGCGCGTATTCCACATGCTTTGTGCCGGTTGGGTGCGCACATTGCCCATGCAGGTCACGAAGTCCGTAGTATTCGCGGGAGAAAGACAGTCAAACGCATACTGGCCGGAGGCAGGGAATTGGGCGATGATGGCGTGCTGCTCGCGCGGGGCGCCGTAGCGCTCCCATCGCAGGCCCAGGTTGAGTGTGAACCGCGGGCTAACCTTCCAGTCGTCTTGGACAAATAGCCCCGAGTCATAGCTGTAATAGTGGCGATAGGCGTTCCCCCTTGCGCCTGTCACCGGATTAATCGACAACTCTTGGAAATAGGGGAAATCATTTACCAAATTGCCGTCGACGCTGTTTGGTATATTACCGGCGAAGCTGCCATCCGCATTCAAGACCGAAGGCGCGCAAGTCCAAGCCGTGATTGTGTTGGGCGTTGTGCTCGTGTCGATCGTTGGCACCGGCTCCGGGCACACCGGAGTGCCGTAGTTGGCCGGCGGAGTAACCCCGGGTTTAATCTGGTCGCACGTGCCGGAGGCGTCGCACGGAATATAATCGGCGATGTCGGCCTTAAGAGCGTTGCCGAACTCATAATACCCTGGATTACCCAGATCCCAGTT
>QHZO01000151.1:55781-59747 GCA_003224695.1 Acidobacteriota bacterium | reverse complement strand
TATCCTAGTCGTGAACTGGATTGCGTCCCCGCTAAAACGCTAAGCATAACAAATTCCGAGGGGATAGCTCGTCTCAGCACTTATCGGGCTTGCGCTTGCACACATAATGTGAAGCACCGTTTCATCGGGCATTATCCCTTCGATCACACAGGTTTTCCCCTGATTGACCCGAGTTGGCACCGATGATATCTCATCGCCCCTCCGGGTACGCGAAGCTAGGTTAGGAATTGGGTCCTCCCCAAGGGGCGGTTCGCTAACCCTTCACAATTCTCAGCCCAGTCTAAACGTAACTTAATCATCCAAACAGGAGGAAATTACTATATGTCATAAGGAAACAAACTCACGGAAGAGAGCGTTCTGGCTCGCGCCAGGGGTGGCCGTCATTGCTGCGGCAGGGCTGTTCATCCTCATGACGGTAACTCGTCAAACGAACGGCCAGACTTTCAGTACCAAGGCACTTCAGACCGCTCTCGAGATGAACCAGGGGCTGATGAGCGTCCTGCCTCAACCCACCATCCACCCTACAACGGATCCGCCGGGAAACTTTAAGAACGTTATTCCCTCGGACTTCGATCCGGGGAAAAGGTATCTTGTCCAGGCCTCCTGGCTAAGCGGTATCGGTTGCGTGTCGAACGGGTTCACCGCGATCCCCAACTCGAGCTTCACTGGGGTTGCGGGGACAGCGCCGTACACGGACACCGCATGCCCATCAGGCGATTCGAATGACCAACGAAATGAGGGCCTTCTGTTGGCAAAAACGGGGCCGACCGAAAATTTTGCCGCAGCGGTGGCCGAGCTGATTAACGTGAAGGGCATCACGCTTACCGAGCTCGGCTATGACATCAGGAAGTCCGGCGGCATTCCGGCCAGCCCGCTCGGCTCACACTGCGGTGCTGGCGCGCCCCGGTTCGACGTGGTCACTGCGGATGGCGCCGTTCACTTCCTTGGGTGCGACTCACCGCCGCCCACGGTCACGAGTGCCAGCACCGATTGGATGCGCCTCCGGTGGGATTCCACGGCGCTCGCGGCGGCGTTCCCGCCGATTACGGCGACCGACGTGGTGAGCAGGATCGTCATCGTGTTCGACGACGGGACGGACACCGGCCCGGACTTTTTCGGCGCCGCAGTACTGGACAACATTGATGTGAACGGAACCCTCGTCGGGAGCGGTCCGGTAACGGCCAATTAGTGCGGTCAATTTATGCCCGGGAGGCGGCCTGCTAACGCAAGCTGCCTTCCTGGCGATTATTGCAGGGAAAAATTGAGTTGGGTAACGTAGGGTTTCGCGTGCTCAAATAAATGCGACCGTTCAGCCTCCATGCGCGCCGACGCGGTTCGGCTCTCGAAGCCTGGCCGAGCTGGGCCGCGCTCCCGTGTTGAAGGCACGGTGTCCGTTCACCATCTCGTCGAGCTTGTCGGGATTCATCCTGAGTTTCATCACCACGGCTTCGTCGGATTCGAGCGAAACGATGAACATCTCCAAATCGTTGCCGCGCGGCCGGGCGTAAATATAAGTCCGCTCGTTATCATGGCGCGACCAGACGCGCACCATGCGCTGCCACGGCTCGGCTCCATGGCGCGCGGAGCTTCGCCCGAGCCCCTCTTCGAGAATCGAAGTAAATCGCATGTCGTCGCCGATGCCGGGAAATTTCTGGTCTTCGAACAGCGCAATGCGCAGGTTTCGCACGCCCTCGGGATGCGCGACCTTCACGATCATTCCCACGCCCCACATCAGGAACCGGTGATTTCGGTGAACGCCGTAGGTGGATTCAATGTGATGGATTGCCGCCGAAAACTCGCGGTCTCGAGCCGAGGCCGAAAGGGCGAGGCTCGCAGCCACGGCCGGAAAAAGAGCGAAGATCAGACGTCTACTTCGAGTTTCCATTGCCCGCCTCCTTCCCGCCTTTCTTCACTTCCACGGGCGGAATGCCCATGTGCCCGCCAAGCTCGGAGAGCATGTCGAGGTCAATCGGCCCGACGATATCCACCACCGTCAGCTCCTTGGGCTCGGCCGCGAGAATGACCAGCCCCTGCATATGTTCTTCGTCGCCGACAAAGTAGATTTCGGTGTTCTCCTTGTCGCGCTTGCTTCGGACGTTCACCATCTTTTGCCAGCTCGGCCCGCGAAGCTGTTCGCGCACCGATTCGACGTCGGCGTCGGAGTACTGGCCTTCCTTGTCGAACTCAAAGCTCTTGATATAGATGCCCTTGAGCTTCTTGACCATGTCCTGGACTTTCCGCTCTTCGGGATCGTCGTCGTCGTTGATGAATTTGGCCGCAAACTTCAGCATCGCGCCGTCGAGGTTGACGTCGGTCACCTCGTCCGCCTTGTCGGCAAGCTTCGAGAGGTGGTCGAGCTTCAGGCGCGCCGTTTCCTGCGCGCGCGCCGCCGGCGCAAGGCCCAGGGCGAGCAGGGCGGCGAGAAGCCCGAGCGCGATGTTCACGAGTTCGGCATTCATCATTTGAAGCCAATTGGATTCCCGCTTGCGCGGGAATGACGGCAATCGAAATTTCATAAACTTGACTTTCATCTTCGCACCTACTTTCACTTAGATTTCATGGCGCTTTCAGAACTCGCTTGCTTGCGTTCGATGGCTTCCGCGTGAGCCATCGCCAGGTTCAGTTTGCTGCCCGCAAAACGGAGCGCGAACATCACTTGGCTGCTGGCGAACTCCACCTTGCGGCGATCCTCCTGACGCCGGACGGCCCACACGCCGGCGATGGTCAGCAACGCCAGAGTCGCCGCGGCGGCCCAGCGAAGGCGCGGATATCCGATGAGCGAGATGAGCCGTCGGAGCCGCGGCCACGGCCGGTCGGGCTCGGCGGCGATGCGGCCCATCAAGCGGCCCCTAAAACCCGCGGGCGCTTCCTGCCTCACGAGTGCGGATTTCAGCTCCTCTTCCAATGGCTTCATACGCGCACATCTCCCAAGCACCGCGCAATCTTTTCGCGCAGAATCCCAAGCGACCGCTGAAGAGAACTCTTGACGGAATTGATGGGCATCTCCAGGACCTCGGCAATTTCGTGAAGCTCCAGCTCCTCCTGAAACCGCAACACCACCACCATCCGGGGCTTCGCGGGAAGCGAAGCCACCAGCTCCTGAAGTTTTTCGCGGAGGACCGGGTCCGGGTCGGCGGCAGGAACCGCGGGCTCGGGAGCCTGCTCGAGGCCCACTTCCGGATGTTTTCTCCGCCGCACGGCGTCAATTGTCCGGTGCACCGCAGTCTTACGCAGCCAGTGCTTCAAATGGGCGGCGGACTTGATCGAGGCGAGTTTCTTGTAAAGGTCCAGGAACACTTCCTGGGCGACGTCTTCGGCTGCGCCTGAATCGCGCAAGGAGTGGTAAGCCAGACTGTAAACCATCGCCTGATGCTCCTCGACCAGATCCGCAAAAGCGGCACGGTCCCCGTCAGCCGATCGGGCCAGTGCCGCTCCAACCCGGGCTTCGCGCGCAAGGTCCAATCGGCCCTTCCTCAATTAGGGATACGCAAGCCCTGGAAAAGAGTATGCATTTTTTGAGGGCTTGCGCCAATTGAGAGCTGGGATGGCGGGGAAGATAGGGTCTCCGGCTTGCTCCCGAGGGCAGTTAAGCGGACTCCCGGCTAGGGCCGATAAATCCAGGCGTGCGGCGTGCTCTGCGGTCCTTCGAGACGCGTGCCCGGTCCGTATCCTCCTGTCACGAGCACGCAACCATCGTGAAGAAGGGTGGCGGATGAAAAATATCGCGCGGTGTCTAGAGCCCCAGCAGCCGGTGAGAAATTGCGGGCGGCAGGATCATAAACCTCCGCGCGGCTAGCTCCTCCGGCAATAAGGACCTTGCCGTTTTGAAGCAACACAACGGCGTCGGGGATCTTGAACCTAGCCCAATGCATGTCGGAGGTGGAAGTAAACCGGGCCGTTCGCGGGTTGTAGACTTCGGCGCCCGCGGACGTCCCGCGCCAATCGCGATTGTCCGACCCGCCGAGG
>QHZO01000151.1:20881-55666 GCA_003224695.1 Acidobacteriota bacterium | reverse complement strand
ACCGGTAATGAGCACGCGGCCATCTGCGAGAAGCGTCGCGGTATGCGCTACCCGGGGCGCGCTCATCGAGCCCGTGGGACTGAAAGCTTCGGAAGCAGGGTCGTAGACTTCCGCCTCGGCCAGGATGTGTCCCTCCGATCTTTCGCCCCCGACCAAGAGCACTTTCCCATTCGCGAGAAGCGTGGCGGTCTGCCCACCGCGCGGCATGCTCATGTCTCCTGTGGCGACGGACGTGCCTGTCGCGGGGTCGTAAAGCTCCGCGGACCGTTGCGGGCCGAATTCGCCCCAGCCCCCAGCGAACAAAATTTTCCTGTTTTTCAAGAGCGTGGCGGAATGTCCCGACCGGCCGATCGTCAGCTTTCCCCCCAGTGAAAATGCCCCCATCGCCGGGTCGAAAATCTCGAGGCTTGAGTAAGGATTCCGCTCGCTGCCCGAGCCTGCGAATCCGCCGGCGATAACGACCTTACCCGAGGGGAGGAGCGTGGATGTATGACTGGCTCTGGCAACTTTCATCGGTGCTGTTGGTACCAGCTCGCCCGCACTGGGCGGGAGTTTGGGACTTAAGCCCGCCCATAGGGCGGTCACGGCAACCGACGGCACGACAAGGGCGTAAACCATAACTTTCTCGTTCCAGTGAAATCCCATATCAGCCTCCTCCAATGCAGACGCGCAAATTCCCCTTGCCGTTAACAATGGAACGGGAATCCTCTTCGAGCCAGAATCGTTTTTTCCTCGGACGCATCCAAAGCGGAGGCCGTCCGCACAGGTTGTTTTCCGCGAATCTTGGGCCGTAAAACCGCGTATGGCCGGGCGCCACTCCGGGAAGGGAAAGTAGCGCATGGGACTGATTGGCGAAGACGATGCGCAGGAAATCCGCAAGCGGCTTGAAGGGCTAGTCCATCCGGTCAAGCTGGTGCATTTCACGCAGGAGCTCAACCTCCAGTACGGACACGAGGCCAAGCAACTTCTTGAAGAATTTGCGGCCCTCTCACCCAAGCGTTCGCTCGAAGTTTACAATTTTATTCTCGACAAGCAGAAGGCCGCCGAGTACGGTGTGGATAAGATCCCTGCGACGGTGGTCCGGAACACGCAAGACTACGGCATCCGATTTTACGGCCTTCCGGCCGGATACGAGTTCGCCACGCTGCTCGACGCGATTCTGGCCGTATCGAAGGGCGATTCCGGGCTCGCCCCCAAAACCAAAGAAGGACTTGCCAAAATCGCGCAGCCCGTGCATCTGGAAGTCCTGGTCACTCCCACTTGACCGCACTGTCCGCAGGCCGTGAGCCTCGCCCAGCGTTTTGCCATAGAAAACCCCCACATCCGTGCCGACTGCATCGAAGTGACGGAATTCCCCGAGGTCGCAGAAAAATACGGCGTCTATGCCGTTCCGAAGACCGTCATCAACGAACAGGAATTCGTCGAGGGCGCGCTGCCCGAAAGCCGTTTCCTCGAGGCCGTCTTGAAAGCTCTTCCTTCCGAAACCGGACCGGCCCGAGCGGCCGAAGCCGATTAAGACGCTTATCCTGCTTGGATTAGTTTCTTACATCAACAAGTTTGAACGTAGACTGTTCAATAAAATTCGAGCCGCGGCCTGCTGATTTTGGCTTCTTGCTCTTAACGGCTAACTGTCGACTTTCAACTGTCAACCCGCCCGGGATTCACGGAAGGAAATTCAAATATCTTCGGCTAGTATTTCAGCACTGCGTGGAGGTCATATTTCGCCAGCTTGTCGCGGCCACGGAGGAATTCGAGCTCAATGAGGAACCCGATTCCCGCCACCCTGCCTCCCAGCGATTCGACCAGGCCGGCGACCGCCGCCGCTGTGCCGCCGGTGGCGAGCAAGTCGTCTATGATGAGCACTTCGTGCTTCGGGTCGATCGAGTCGCGGTGGATTTCGAGCGCGTCCTTGCCGTATTCGAGCTCGTAGTGGGCGCGGGCAGTTTCGGCCGGAAGCTTGTTTGCCTTGCGCACAGGCACGAAGCCCGCGTTAAGCCGGTAGGCGACGATGGGGGCGAATATGAATCCTCGGGCCTCGATCCCCACCACCCGGTCAATCCTCCGGCCGACGTAATGGTTGGCGAGCGAGTCCACCGCCTTGTGCAGCCCGACTGGGTTCTTTAGCAGGGTTGTGATGTCGTAAAAGTTGATGCCGGGCTTGGGAAAATCCGGCACTTCCCGAATCAGGCGTTTCAATTCCTCCACAGGCCCTCCCAATCTAGAGTCGGGGCGTCCGTCAAGCCGACGGAAATCCTGCGCCGGCAGTGACTCAGTTTGATCATCCTGCAGCGGCGGTCCGCCCTTCGGCAAGCTCAGGGCGGTGAGTCCGTCGGCTGACGGATCGAACCGCGACCGCCGACCTTTCTTTTAGAAACCTTCCGGGGCCACCGATGGCTGAGGTCATCACATTCGGCGAAGCGATGCTGCGGTTGGCGCGGCCGAATTTGAATTCTCAATAATTCCCAGCGCTCGGAGGGCGCCGCTGCAGCAAGCTGAGGCACCACGGTCAGCCGCCTAGCACTTGCCGGTCACGGACTGGCTTCCGGCTCAATTGATCCATCGGCCGGAGTCGTCCTTCTTCTCCTGCCTGCGCATGTAGGAATCAAACTGCCGCTTCAGCTTCGAGCGCCGCCAATCATGATAGCGAAGCTCGGCGCGGTAGGTGAGCCCGCGGCCGCGCAGGTATATGAAGCCGATCAGGATCCCCCCGAGGTGCGCGAGGTGGCTGATGCCCGGCGCGGACCCGCTTAATTCGGACAGAAGCTCGATTCCGCCCATTAAGGCCACGAACCACTTGGCCTTGATGGGGATGATCATCCACAGATAGATGGGCCGGTTGGGAAAGAGCACGCCGTAGGCGAGCAGAATTCCATAAATAGCGCCCGAGCATCCGATGACCGGCGCGAGACTTGACGGGCGGAGGAGCACATCCAGGACCCCCGCGCCAACGCCGGTCAGGAAGTAGTACCGGGCGAATTTCCTTGGGCCCCACTGCCGCTCGAGATCCGCCCCGAACATCCACAGCGCGAACAGGTTGAAGAAGATATGAAAAAAGCCGCCGTGAAGGAACAAATACGTGACGGGCTCCCAGATATAGAACCGATGGAGGACCATGTAAGGCCGGAGGCCAAGATAAGAGACGGGCGCAAGCCAGCAGTAATACTGAAGGGTTGCGGAAGGAAGCGAGCCGAGGACGTAAGTGACGGCAAACACCCCCGCGGTGATGATGACCAGCGTCTTCACCATCCGAGTGAGCGGCGGGAAAAACGAATACACCACTTCCCCGTAGCGCGCCATCACTCAAGCGTACCATAAGAAAAGTGGTTAGTGGCGAGCGGCAAGTGGCGAGTGGAGGGCTGAAGGAAGTCCACTGTCGAAGGTCGAAAGTCCAAAGTAAAGGGGATGAGGAGCAAAGATGGGAGGAGAATCTAGTTGACTCAGTGACCTTTCGACTCTTCGACTTTCGACCTTTGACTTCTCCTCGGCACTTGTCACTGGTCACTGGTCACTGTTTTCTTCGTCTTGGCAACGGCGAAGAGCAGCGAGGCAAGCGCGAGGAAAATGACCAGGGCGGCGAGGTCGCTTTCGGCGAACCGCGGGAACCAGCGTGTGCCGAGGGCGAAAGCCGCTTGCTTGTCGAAGCCGACGACGGCGGCAAGCGCCAAGCCTCCAAGCGAGCCGCCGGCAATCAGCCCGGAGCTGAACAGGGCGCCCGAGCCCGCTTCCGATTCCTCTTCTTTGGCGCGCCTCGCCTTCTGCGCCAGCCATCTCACCACCCCACCGGCGAAAATTGTGGCGGTGGTCGAAATCGGCAGGTAGGAGCCCACCGCGAAGGCGAGCGAGCGGACGCCGCACAATTCCATGGCGATGACGATGAAGGCGCCAAAAAGCAAGAGCGTCCAGGGGAGCTTCCGGGTTAGAATCCCGTTGATCACCACGCTCATCAACGTGGCCTGCGGCGCGGGAAAATCCGGCGAGCCGATGCCGGGCACTTCCTGGAAGTCTATCGAGTGCCGCGCGGAATCGTAATAGTAACGCCCGTCCGGAACGGTCTTCGAGCCAATCACGCTCAACACTTCGTATTCATGCCCCTGGTAATTGATCGTCCCCTGGGACTTCATTTCCGGCGCCAGCTCGACTTGGGCGATCATGGCCGGCTTCACCTTGGTGTAAATCTTGTTCAAGCCCATCAAGGTGACGCCGATGACGAAGACGGAGGTGAGGACGCCGACCGCAAGCCCAATCTCCTGCCGGGAGGGTGTCGCGCCCACCAGAAAACCGGTCTTCAGGTCCTGCGTGGTCGCGCCGCCGCTCGCGGCGCTGATGCAGACCACCGCGCCGATCGAGAGCGCCACCGCGGCGTATATATTTCCGGTCCAGCCGATCAGAACGAATATCAGACAGGTGGCGACCAGCGTGGCGATGGTCATTCCGGAAATGGGATTCGAAGAATTGCCGAGCAGGCCGACGATGCGCGCCGAAACGGTGGCGAAGAAAAATCCGAAAATGACGATGAGGACTGCGGAAAGGAAATTGCCGCTCGCGCCCGGATTGACGCGGAAACTGAGCAGCGCCCAGATGCCGACGAGCATCACCAGCGTTCCCCCCGCCACGAGCGTCAAGGGAAGGTCGCGCGCCGTGCGCTCGGTGGAACCAACTTTTCCCACACCCGTCTCGCGCAGTTGCTTGAAGGCCGAGCGAAACGCGCTGACGATGGTGGGAATCGTCCGCCCGAGCGTGATCAGTCCGGCCATGGTCACCGCGCCTGCGCCGATGTAGCGGATGTAGCTCGACCAGATCTGCGCCGGGGCCATTTGGGCGATGGGCACGGTGCCGGGATAAAGCGTTTCCGTCAGGTGCGCGCCGAAGAACTTGAAAATCGGAATCAGCACCAGCCATGAGACGACTCCACCGGCAAACATCAACCCCGCCACACGGGTGCCGATGATGTAACCCACGCCCAGGTATTCCGGCGTGATCTCCCCCGCAAGAGTCGCCCCCGGGTACCAGGACGGGTGCCATTCGGGGACGGCTTTCCAAAGCGAAAGCCCGCCCGGCTCGCCCATCATGAATTTGTAGAGCATCCCGACGCCCGCGCCGGCGAACACCTTCTCCGCTTGAATGCCTCCTTCTTCACCGCTCACCAGAACGTCCGCACAAGCCTTGCCTTCCGGATAGATGAGGTTCCGGTGTTCCTTGACGACCAGCGCCATGCGAATCGGAATCACAAATAGCACGCCGAGCAGGCCGCCGGCGAGCGCGAGCAGGAAAATGCGCGTGTACTCGAGTGGGAAGCCGAGAAAGATCAACGCCGGCAGCGTGAAGACGACGCCCGCGGCGATGGATTCCCCGGCCGAGCCCGTGGTTTGCACAATGTTATTTTCAAGAATCGTGGATTTGCCCAGCCACTTGAAGATGCTGATCGAGAGCACGGCGATGGGGATGGAGGCGCTGACCGTCAGGCCTGCGCGCAGGGCCAGATACACCGAGACCGCGCCAAAGACCACGCCCAGCAGCGCCCCGACAATCACCGCACGCAGCGTGAACTCCGGCATGCTCGCTTCGGCCGGGACGTACGGCCGAAACGCTTCTGCGGGTGATTTTATATCGGTAGGCATATCCCGATTGGGTCCCGGGCGCCTCGAAGAAGCGCAGTTAATAGTGAATAGTAGATGGTGAATTGGCGAATAGGAAGAGTGTGGCGAACCGCACGCAATTTACAATTCACTATTCACAATTCACCACTGCTAGGTTCCGCCGAGTCGTTTCCGCGCCATTTCGCTGACCCGTTTGCCGTCGGCATTCTTGCCGGCAAGCTTCGCCATCGCCGCCTTCATCACTTTGCCGAGGTCCTTCGCGCCCGCCGCGCCGGCCTCCGCGATGGCGGCGGCCACGGCAGCCTCAATTTCTGCCTCCGGGAGCGCCGCGGGGAGGTAAGCCTCGACAATCTTGATTTCCGCCTCTTCCTTCGCCGCCAGGTCTTCACGCCCGCCCTTGCGAAACTGCTCCACCGACTCGTGGCGTTGCTTGACGAGCGTCCGCAAAACGGCGAAGGCCTCCTCGTCCGCGGGGGGCTTCCCGAGCTCCACCTGCTTCAGCTTCAGGGCCGACTTCATCATGCGCAGGACGGAGAGCCGAAGCTCTTCCTTCGCCTTCATGGCCCCCACGAGGTCCTTGTCAATCTGCTCGACGATGGGCATGGCACGCCTCACCCAAGGTAGTCGTGCGGACTATACCATAACCCCTGCGAACTTTTGGCTCCCCTGCGCGATTGGGTGGTGTCTCAGTTTGATTACTCTGTAGCGGCGAGCTGCGCCTCGCCGCCATTCCCATCGTCAACTCGGCGAGTCCGTCGGCTGACGGATCGCCGCTACAGCAAACTAAGACACGACCGGCGATGGCTTCCCGGTCGAGTGGCGGCCCGAACACTTTGCGTGGTAACCTTATGGTCAGGCCCCGGCGGTCGCTGGGGGCGCCGTGTGCTGCTTTCCGGGCCGATACAACCACAGAAGGGGTAGTGTGCTTCCGAGACCTTGGCTTCGGATGAATCTCGTGTTACTGAGGCGCAGAACCGTCGTGCTGTTGATGTCGCTTATGGTGTCGGCGTCACGCCCCTCGCCGCTCAGCGCGTCCGCGCCGGACGACCCTGCGGACGCTGAGGACCGCCAAATCGCCCGTCGTGGCGTTGACTTGATGATGGACGGCGACCTCGACGGCGCCCATGAGGTTTTTCATCAGATCCAAATCCGCGACCCGCATTCCCCCGTCGGATATCTTCTGGAGGCGGAAACGCTCTGGTGGAGGATTTATTATTCCACCGCCAATCTGCTGGACCCCGACGTATTTGACGTCGCCTCACTCAACGTCACACCCCAGGACTCTCATTTCAACGACCTGCTCGGCGTTGCCATCGAGCGTTCGGAGGCGGGCATGCGCGCCCACGACGACCCGGCGCGCAGTCTGTTGTATGAGGGCATGGCTTACGCGCTGCGAGCGCGCCTGGAAGGCCTGCGGGGGAAGGATTTGCCGACCTGTCGCGCCGGCAAGAAAATGCGCGCCCTGCTGATGCGCTCGATCGCAATGGACCCCACCTTGGCCGATGCCTACCTGGGCCTGGGAGTTTACAATTACCTGATGGGGACGCTGCCGTTCGCCGACAAGATTCTCCAGCTCGTGGTCGCCTTGCCCGCAGGCAACCGGGAGAGCGGGCTCGAACAACTTCGCCGCGCCGCGAAGGAAGGGGAGCTGATGGGCGGGGAGGCAAAATTCTTTCTCGCCAAAGACCTGTCGCGCGCCAGCGAAAATGCTCCCGCAAAGTCGCTCGCCTTGTTTGAAGAGCTGTCGCGCGCCTACCCGAATAACCCCTTATGGCCGCCGAGCGCAACGACGCCGAACGCGGCGTCCACCGCGCCGCGCGCGCCGCCCTGCTCGCGCAACACCCCAACGAAAAATTCGGAGAATAACGGCGGTGGCGCGGCATGACAACCCCTGTGGGAGAGGGATGGGCAGCGACGCGGCAATATCAGACGCACGAAGAGGCTTGAGCCGAGCAGGAATTTTTCATACCATAGGGGCATGGCAACAAGAGCCGTGAAGAAAACGATCTCCTTACCCTCGGACCTCGCGCGCGAGCTGGAAGAACAAGCCCGCGCCGAGCGCAAGACTCTAAGCGGCGTCATCCAAGAAGCGTTGTGGAGAGTCAGACGCAGACGGCTTAAAACGCAATTCCATCAACTCCAGAGTTATTGGAGCCGCAGGGCCAAACAGAAGGGCATCCTCTCCGAGCGGGACCTGGAGCGCTACCTCAGCAAGTGAGAGTCGTTTTCGACACGAATATTTTCGTCTCGGCTCTCATCCTCCCCGGCAGCCGTGCCGAGCAAGCGCTGACTCGCGTCGTTGACGGAAGTGATCGCCTGATCCTTTCTAAGCCGATTCTCGATGAACTTCTCACTGTGCTGTCTCGCAAATTCAGCCGTGACCGTGAAGAACTGGCTCGGGTCGCTGTCTGGTTGGGGGAGCTTGCGGAGTGGGTGCGTCCTGCTTAGCGTCTCAGCGTAGCGACAGATGAGGCGGATAATCGAATTCTGGAATGCGCGTTCGCCGGCAAAGCGGAAATCATCGTGACCGGCGATAAGGGCCTGCTCGATCTCGGGACCTTCGAAGGAACCAGCATCATCACCCTCCGGGATTATCTATTCTTGAGCCCGACCGATTAAGTCCGGCCAAGTGAAGAAGCTTGTTCGTGGGCGTGGTAGGAGCTGCGGACCAGCGGACCTGATTCGACGTGCCGGAGCCCGCGCTTTAAGCCTTCGCGCTTGAGTGCCAGGAATTCCTCGGGCGTGTAAAACCTGGCGACGGGCAACTGGTCGCCGGATGGCCGCAGGTACTGCCCGATGGTGACGATCTCGACGCCGGCGGCGGCCAGGTCGCCGAGCACGCCGGCGATTTCGTCCATGGTCTCGCCAAGGCCGACCATCAGGCCGGATTTGGTGGCAATATTCGGGGCGATTTCGCGCGAGCGCCGAAGCAGCCGCAGCGAGCGGTCGTAGCGCGAGCCGCGCCGCGCCACCGGATACAGCCGCGGCACCGTCTCGATATTGTGGTTCAAAACATCCGGGCGCGCTTCAAGCACGATTTCAAGCGCTTCATCGGAGCCGCGGAAGTCGGGAATAAGGACTTCCACTTTGCAGCCGGCCATTCGCTCGCGCAGCGCAAGAATCGTGCGGGCGAAGATGCCTGCGCCCCCGTCCGACAAGTCGTCGCGGTCAACGGAGGTGACCACGATGTAGTTCAAGCCCATCCGCTCGGCGGCCTCGGCGACGCGCGCGGGCTCGTCACGATCGAGCTCGCCCGCGGGCTTGCCTTTCGGCACGGCGCAGAAGCCGCAGCGCCGCGTGCACAAGTCACCGAGAATCATGAACGTCGCCGTGCGATGCGACCAGCACTCCGCGACGTTCGGGCAGCGGGCGCTTTCGCAAACCGTGTGCAGCCCGAGCCCGCGCATGATGCCTTTCAACTCGAAATAGTTTTCCCCGCCGGGCACGCGCACCTTCAGCCAATCCGGCCGCGGCACGCGCGGCGGCGTAGGTGCGATTTGAACGAGCTCAACACCCATGGTGTAACGATTTTAACCTTTGTTTTCCGCCGCGACAACTTCATGATGGCCGTCGTCGAGCTTATACAGCAAGCCGGAGGGACGGCCGCAGCAAAATCCCGATTGAAGCTTGGTTTCAAGGGGTAGATACTGAGCCCGGTTCAATTCATCTGAGACGGAGGCTGCCATGTCGCTCAGACCGATCAAGCGCCTGATCAAGGCGAAGCCCACTCTGGAAGGCGCGGGCGTACATCTGCGCCGCGCGTTCGGCTTCGGCAACACGTCCGACTTCGACCCGTTCCTTCTTCTCGACGACTTTCGCAACGAGCGGCCGGAGGACTACCTGGCCGGTTTTCCCTGGCACCCGCACCGCGGCATCGAGACCATCACCTATGTGCTGGCGGGAACGGTGGAGCACGGCGACAGCCTTGGGCACAGCGGGGCCATCGGCTCGGGCGACGTGCAGTGGATGACGGCGGGCAGCGGCATCATCCATCAGGAGATGCCGAAAGGCGACACGAAGGGCCGCATGCACGGCTTCCAGTTGTGGGGCAACCTTCCGTCGTCGCTCAAGATGACGCCGCCGCGCTATCAGGAGGTGAAAGCCGCCGAGATCCCTTCGATCACCGACGACGACGGCACCGAGGTGCGCGTGGTATGCGGGAAATTTTGGGGCAAGAAAGGCCCGGTGGATGGCGTCGCCGCGGACCCAATCTATATTGATGTGTCGGTCCCGCCCGGGAAGCGCAAGACCCTGCCGGTCGAGACCACGCGCCACGCTTTTGCCTACGTTTTCGGCGGGGCGGGAAAATTCTGCAATGCCTCGGGGCCGCTCGCGGTGCCGACCGAAAGCGCGGGATGGGCGGACACGGCGCCTCCCGTGGAGGCGGAAAACCGCTCGCTCATCCTGTTTGACCGCGGCGACGAAGTCACCGTCCAGGCCGAGGACAAAGGCATCCGGTTCCTTTTGATTTCAGGAAAGCCGCTTCAAGAGCCCGTGGCATGGTATGGCCCCATCGTGATGAACACGCAGGAAGAGCTGCGCCAAGCGTTTCGCGAACTCGAGCAAGGAACGTTCCTGAAAGATCAGAAGCCGAGGTAGCGCAACTTCCGTTTTTTGAAGCAAGGTAGTGCGGACTTGTTCCGAAAGTCCGCGGTTCTTCGTCGAGGCGATACAACAGGCCGCGGAGTCGAACGTCAACTTCACGCTAACGGCCAGATCGCCTTGCCAGGGGACTCTCTCATATGCTAGCATTTTGCTAGCAAGGAGAAGGAAGTGGCAACTTTGACCATCAGGAACCTCCGCCCGGGCGTCGTAAAATCCCTGAAATCGCTGGCGAGAACGAAGCGGCACTCGATGGAGCAGGAAGTTCGCGAACTTCTCGAAGAGCATGTCGCGGAGCGGAGGTCCATCCTGGAACACATCGAGCACGGTTGGGCGGCGCAATCCCGCCGGCCGAGTGCCAGGGAAATCACGAGTTGGATCCGGGCCGGCCGCCGGTGAGAGCCGTCGTTGACACGAACCTCGTGGCGTATTATTTGCTCGGGACGCCGCCCTATGCCGGGGAGGCACGCCGCTTCTGGCGCGCCGTGGGAGAGACCGTCGCGCCCGCGCTGTGGGAGGCGGAACTCGCGAACGTGGTGTGGATGGCGGTTCGCTCGGGGGTCCTGAAAGCCGACGAAGGAGCGAACCGGCTCGACTTGGCCGCCCGCCTCGGCATCCGCTCCGTCCCGTCGAAAACGTTGCGGCTTGGTGCGCTGGCCCTCTCCGTGGAATCGGGCGTCGCCGTCTACGACACTTTGTTCGTGGAGTTGGCTCGCCGCGAGCGCCTTCGCCTGGCAACTTTCGACCGTAAATTGCTGGCAGCTTTCCCTGGCACCGCTGCGCGTCCGGGCGAGCTCCTCCGCGAGTAACCTCGGACGACCGATGGACGCCGGCGTGTTACGCCGCCTGCACCGCCGGCTTGCGTCGTTGGGCGATGGCCGCTGCCACGGCACCGAACAAGGTTCCCACCAGCACCGTGAACGCGATCCAAAGAATCATTTGCGGAAAAACCGCCAGGTTAAGAAAGTCTGACGCAAACCCCTTGGAGACAAAACCCGGCGGGGCGGCGTCGTAATGTGTCCCCCATTTTCCTTGGAACGCGAGAAACATCACGACGAGTACGGGTATTCTCGCCGCGTAACCGTAGGCGATGAGCACCTTCGTGAGGTTCGACCAACCCCACAACGGAACAATACATGCTCCCGCCATCAGCGCCACGCCCGCGAGGCCTTCGACCGCCGAGTTGGACCGGAAGGCGGAAAATCCCAAGAACCCTCCCCCCACCAGGAGAAGCATTCCAAGGCCCCAGAAAGCGAAAGTCCTGCCGAGGCTTTCCGGGCCCGCGCCCGCGCCCGTTAGCTTGAGCGCGAAATAAACTCCGAAGAAGATGGGCAACCATGAAATTCCGACGATCGCGCCTCCACCTCCGCCCTGCTTCACGAAGAATGGGGCAGGCCAGTTTTGAAGCTCGCCCACCAGGCGCAGGATCGTTACCGCGAGGGTGATCAAGCTCGGAACCAAGATCAATTTCAGGATTCCAACCGAATTGCCTGAATTTGTTTCGGCCATGTGAGTCTCCTCTCCTCAATTGCTGCCGGTCGGGTCAAAAGCCCTCCGGCGCTCTTTCTCCCGGACATAACTGCGACGCATATTCTCTCATACTCTTGCGTAAAAATCGTACTTGCGGACCTCAAGCGGCAGCATAGACGAGTACCTGGGTCTTCTCAATGGCCTGCTGAAAATAGGGATTGCGAATTGGCCCGGGCTCGACCAATTCAACCGGCAGGCCAAAAAGCCGCTCCAAGTCCTCTTGCAGCCCAAAGTAATTGTCGGCATGCTGAGCGGGGCTGTGAGGCTGGAACTCGACAAGGAAATCGAGGTCGCTGGACGCAGGGTTGAACGCGCCGCTGGCGGCTGAGCCGAACAAAGCCAGGCGGCGCACGCTTCGCTGGTTGCAGATGGCCACCACATCTTTGAGTTTCTCTTGCATGATGGCATTCATGGGCATCCTCTCGCTCCATCATACCGCAGTTGGTTAAGCTTGTGAGATACTTGGCGCCGCTTTGCTGACGGCCCCGCGGGTGGCGACGACACCGCTTATTATGCCGTCGTCAACACACCCGGCGCATACGTCAAAACCCATGGTTCCGCCGCCCGCGCGGAAAATCGAATGGTAGGGGGATCCCATGATGAAAATGAATACTTATGTGAATTTCTCCGGCACGTGCGCGGAGGCATTCCGCTACTACGAGACGCATCTCGGAGCAAAGGTTGGTGTGATGATGACGCACGCGCAATCGCCCGACCAAAGCCGCGTCAAGCCGGAGTGGAAGAACGCAGTGCTGCACGCGCGCATTTCCATTGGCGACACTGAGCTGATGGCAGCGGACATCCCAAACGCCGAGCCGATGCGGAGCGCATACCTAACGCTGAGAATGGATAGCGACATGGAAGCGGACCGTGTTTTCTCCGCCCTTTCCGAAGGCGGCAAGGTCTTGATGCCGATACAAGAGACATTCTTTGCCTACCGCTTTGGCCAGGTGCGCGATCGGTTCGGCATTAACTGGATGATTGTCCACGAGCGTCCCATGCCGGCCCGGGGATAGCGTATGCGGCGATGGGTCAGACGCGGGTGGCGATGATATCGCTTATCATGTCGTCATCAACGCACGCGGCGCTTACATGAAAACCAACCTATGCGCCACCCACGGCATGAAAAATGTGCCGTGGCTACTCGGCCGCGAACCGCAACTCATGGTGCAAGAAACGCTGTTTTCCGACGACTCAGTCACTTATAATCAGGCGGATGGAGAGCACGGCCTCAGCGCACAAAGCGCACCGGTGCAGTTTTGCCCCCGATCGCACGGACCCTTACACCCGTCTCGGCACGGTCACCGTGTTCGTTCGCGATCAAGATCGAAGCCTTCGATTCTATTTAGAAAAGCTCGGGTTCCGCCTGGCCTTTGATTTCCGCCATCCGTCCGGTGATCGCTGGCTGACCGTCACCCCTCCCGACGGCACCGCGACGCTTTTGCTAGTCGCTCCTCATCCCGGCTCAGAAGAATCGAAGCTTGTCGGCAGGGCCACTCAGATTTCTTTCCTGACCGAGGATATTTCCGCCAAGTTCGAAGAATGGCGCGAGCGCGGGGTACGCTTCCAGCATCCGCCGCAAACGCAGCCCGGGGGCGCGACGTCCACAACCTTCGAAGATGTGGACGGTAACTCTTTTACGCTTCTGGCCCTCGACGAGATGACGCGGGAGGTCGAGTCCGAGCGCCGCGCGCATGCGGAGAGATGGGATTCCGAACGCCGCGCCGCTCATGAACAGGAAGCGGCCAGACAGACGCAGGCAAGGCTCTTTCCCCAATTGCCGCCGCCGCTCAAGACGCTCGCCTACAAGGGCGTTTGCCTCCAGGCTCGCGAGGTCGGGGGCGATTACTACGACTTTCTTGATCTCGGCCGAGAGCGCGTTGGCCTGGTGATTGGCGACGTTTCAGGAAAGGGAACCGCCGCGGCCCTGATGATGGCCAATTTACAAGCCCACCTCCACAGTATGTGCGCAACTTATTGGAACCGCCCCTACACGCCGTTCGCTTTAGACCAGCCCGCGCGCCTTTTGCAAGCCGTCAATGGCCTTTTTTATAAAAGCACCCCCGAGAACGCATACGCCACTCTCTTTTTTGCCGAATATGACGACGCCACCCAGCGGCTTCGTTATGCGAATTGCGGCCATCCCGCCGCCCTTGTTTTCCGAAACGACGGCAATGTCGAACGACTTGACTCCACTTGCACAGTCTTGGGACTTACGAGCGGTTGGGATTGCAGCGTCGGGGACGAGCGTCTCTTCCCTGGGGATACGCTGGCACTCTACACCGATGGCGTGACCGAATCGTTTAATGATGGAGGAGAGGAATTTGGGGAGGGGCGCTTGATCGAGACCCTTCGCCGACATCGTGAACTGCCTCCGGAGGCCCTGCTTGCCTCCCTAGCGGAAGGAGTCCGCCAGTTTAGCCCTCATGAACAGCACGACGATATCACCCTGGTCGTAGCCCACTGCCGGTGAAATGAGCAAGGTGCGACGACCTCCGTTGCTGAGGTCCGCGGCGCTTCATCGGATGGTCGCAGCCCCTGGGGAGGCGGGCGTTTGGGCGAGGGATCGCAGCTCCCTCACAACATTTCCTCTTAAAAGTTTCGTGTCCTCGTGCGATACTCGCCGAGATTAGATCGCGGGTGGCGACGACATCGCATTTTATCTCCTCGCCCACGCGGCGCATACATGCAAACCTATGTTTGCGCCACCCGCGCGCCTCGAATTCGAATATGGCAGAGACCGCCACCGCCCGAGCTCCGCACTTGAAGCGCGTGCTGACGCTTTGGGACCTGATTTTTTACGGCATCGTCCTGATCCAGCCCATCGCGCCCGTGCCGTTGTTCGGCGTGGCGCAGGACCTCTCGCGCGGCCATTTCGTCACCATCATTCTCGTCGCCATGTTTGCGATGATGATTACGGCGGTCAGCTACGGCCGCATGGCGGCGGTCTATCCTGCGGCGGGCTCGGCCTACACCTACGTCGGCAAAGGATTGAACCCGCATCTGGGGTTTTTGGCCGGCTGGGCGATGTTCCTCGACTATCTGCTCCAACCGCTCATCAACACGGTCTGGATTTCCGTGTATATCCATGAGCGCTACGTCCGGCCCGTGCCGTTTGTCGTGTGGGCGGCGATTGTGGCGGGCATTGTCACGGTGCTGAACTTGAGCGGTATCAAGGCTTCTGCGCGCGCGAACAAAATTTTGCTCGCCGCCATGTGCGTGGTCATCGTGGCGTTTATCGTGTTCGCCGTGCGTTTTTTGTTGATGGGGGAAGGCTGGAGCGGGCTTTTTTCGACCGAGCCGTTTTACAACCCCAAAACCTTCGACTCGCACACCATCTGGATGGCCACTTCATTCGCGGCACTGACCTACATCGGCTTCGACGGCGTGACGACGCTCGCCGAGGACGTCGAGAACCCGAAGCGAAACGTGATGCTGGCCACGGTCCTGGTCTGCCTTTTCACGGGCGTCTTCGGCGGCCTGGAAGTGTATCTCGGCGCGCGCGTCTGGCCGGACTGGCACACGTTTCCAAACCTTGAGACGGCGTTCATGGATATCTGCCGGCGAGTGGGCGGCGCGGTGCTCTATCACTCGATGGGCGGCATCATCGCGCTCGCGGCTTTCGGCAGCGCGCTGACGGGGGGCCTTGGCGCGGCGCGGCTGCTCTTCGGCATGGGCCGCGACAACGTCCTGCCTCGCCGCCTGTTCGGCTATCTGAGCCCGAAGTCGAATGCGCCGACCTACAACATCATCCTGATCGGCGTGCTGGCCTTTGGCGGCGCGGTGGGATTGAATTATATCGGCAACGCCTACGAGCACGCCGGAGAGCTGCTCAACTTCGGCGCGTTCCTGGCGTTCATGGGCGTGAACTTCGCCACCTTCTGGCAGTTCGGCTTCCACCGCGTGACGGGAAAACCGCGGCGGTTCTTCGCGGATATCTTCCTGCCCCTTTTCGGATTTCTCTTCTGCGGAATCATCTGGTGGAATCTGCACCGAATCGCGAAGATTGTCGGGGGGATTTGGTTTGCGATCGGCATCATTTATGTCGCCATCAAGACCCGCGGCTTCCGCGAACGGCCCGTGATGATTGATTTCGGCGAGGGCTAAGAAATTGAATCATCTTTTGATTGAATCATTGACTCATTGAAATCTGACGGCAAGAGCGCGGCGTGCGATTCGAAGCCGGGGGCCTTGAGTTTCGGTCGAGCAGTTCTTCAATCAATCAGTTGCGCAATGAATCAGTTTGAGGTTTTTTGGATGGCATGGATTCAAACGGTAAAGCCGGAAGACGCGACCGGCGAGCTGAAACAGGAATACGACGCGGCGGCGCGGCGCGCGGGCAAGGTGTTCAACATCCTGCGCGTGCAAAGCCTGAACGCGCCGACGCTCCATGCCTCGGTGGAATTATATCTCGCCACGATGCACGGGCCCTGCGGGCTCTCGCGCGCCGAGCGAGAAATGATCGCCACGGTGGTCTCGTGGGCGAACCGGTGCTTCTATTGAATCGAGGCGCACGGAGAGGATCTCCGTGAGGCCAGCGGGGACGCGAAGCTCGCCGAGCATACCAAGCACGACTACCGTCGCGCCAAGCTCACCCCGCGTCAGAAGGCGCTGGCAAAATTTGCGGAGCTTGTGACGCGCCCTCCCGCCGCCGCGCGCCGCCAGGACCTGGAGACGCTCCGCAAGCACGGCCTTTCCGATCGCGACATCCTGGACGCGGTCGAAGTCATCGCCTACTTCAACTACATCAACCGCGTCGCCGACGCCCTGGGGGTTGACCCGGAGCCAGAAATGGCACAAGCCTTCGAGCGTTTGAACCGAAAAAAATAATGCCGCGCGGCGGCTGTCACGAGGTCCCGGTGAGGAACAGGTCCTCATTACTTCATTTTTGCGACAGACTTCATCTTCGACGAACTCAACGCCTGATCCAGCGTGATTTCCTTGCCCTCCTTGTCCACGTAGTGGATGTCGAACGTCGTGTCTGACGAGACGAACGCCCTACACACCCCAACGCAGGAGAATTGGTGGACGTGCCGAGAGGGCATGGAGGCGAAGCCGCCGCTGTGGAGCAAGGTCGGCTTGGCATCTTTCATTTCCATCTTTGCAATGCCGCTGACGATCATCACTTGCTCGTTGGGCGTGTGCCAATGCCATGGGACCTTACAGCCCGCCGCGCCCTTGAGGAGAAATACGGACGGCCCGTGAGCCGGGTCACCGCTTTCCACGGCGCCAGTGAAACACGTGGGAACGTTGGGGTAGTTCGCGAATTTCATTCCCGCAGCATCTTGAATGACCACGTTTGTGTCCGCCGCCGGCGCGCCGACCACCGGCCATGCCGCCACAGATGCCACCACAAGGATCCAGACCCAAAGTCGAAGTTTCATGGATGCCTCCAATGGAATTTTGCCCTTACATATCACGCCCCGGCAAAAAAGTCGAGAGCCATGGCCCGGAACAAAGTTGTGGCCGTCCGAGCGACGTGCATTGCAGACCTTCACGCTTCCTCCGCCCAAGCGCAAATTTTGTTGCGGCCTGCGCACGGGAATCCCAGCTGGAATGCAATTTCGTGCAGCTTCCAACCTAGACCCAAAGAGCCTCCGCTGAGCCCATTCGGCTCGGTCAGGCTAGACTTCGGGAAGGGTCTCCGCCAAGCCGCGAGCTGTGGTATAACCTACGCTTAATATGACAGTCGAAAGGCTGTATGGAACCTTGAAGTTCCTTGATAATCTGGACCGGAAACTCGGCTTGCAGAATGGCCTGGAGTCCATCCGCGAAGCACTAAATAATCTCGTGACGGCGCCCGCACAACCACAGCACCAAAGCGCACTCGCAACGCCATTCACGGGTTTACGTCTTCCGCCGCCAAGATGGGCGGAGAGATCGCCCCTTCGCAGGCGGAGCTTATTGGTGAAATGGGCGGCGCGGAATTCTTCGATCGTTCGATCGCTGACAAGGTGAACGACTCTATAGCCAGGAATGCAATGACTCCGTCGGTCGCGCGGGACTTCGTGAAAGACCTGGCCTCTCGTCGACAAGAATTTCTAGAAACGGTAACGAGTACCTTTCAGGGTCTCGAGGGACTGAAAATTACTGACACAAGAATTGAGGCCGGCTCGGCGGATGTGGCATTCCTGATTCCGAGGGACCTATTTAATAATCAAGTCGGAACGTTTGCCAAGGAACTCGTCTTCATCAATTTGTTGATCCGTGATTGCAGCGAGGCTACAACCGGCAAAGTGGAGTCCGTCGACCTGAAAGAGCTTTCGTCGTCAGTCCCGACGGTAGCGTTGGCCGCAAGCGCACGTGTGGTTCTCGCGCTTGCCAAAATCTTGAACAAATTTCTGGATGCATGGAAAAGGATCGAGGAGATTAGGGAGGTCAGGGGGCGGTTAACAAAGATGGGTTTGAAAGGAGTTGCGCTTGAGGAGTTGACCGGGCAAATCTCGACTACGGTAGAGGAGGTTGTCGAGGAATCGACGAGCACACTCCTTATAGAGTATAACGGCGATTCGGGGAGAAAAAACGAATTATCAAACGCGCTCACTCAGGACATGCGCAGGCTCTTCGGGCAAATTGAACGCGGGCTTAAGATCGAGCTTCATGCCGAAGCCAAGGCGGACGAACAGGATGAGGTTTATTTGGACGACTAGACCCGGGTAATCCAGGAACTTGTCCGGCTCCTCACGAACGACGCGAGTATATGCTGGAGGCGCGGTATCGGTGAACAGGAGTGACCAAACGGACTATCTTCCGCAGCATCGGCGGCCATGCCTAACACCCACAAGGCGAACCTACTCGCAGGTCTCCGCGGCCGATTCGGGGAACTGCATAAAATCGGGGGCAGTCAATCTCTATTTGTGCTAGGCGCGGATGCCGCGCGCGTTTACATTCGCTATTCCAAGGTGCACGCTCACGGGCGAACGTTCTTCGGCCTGCGGGACGTTGACCTTCGGCAGCTCGAGGGTCACAATGCGTTTCTGTGCTTTCTAGTTGACGACGGTTCAGCCCCCCTTTTCGTCCCATACGCCGATTTCGAAGAAATATTCCGCCACACCGAACCCGCGAAGGATGGACAATACAAGCTACAACTCATCTCGCAGGGCGACGCGCGAGAACTGTACATTGCCCGGCAAGGGCGGTTTAATGTTGAAGGTTACGTCGGATACGAAACCCTTGCACGAACTCTTAATGCCACGCGCCTGCGCGAAGCGGTTGATCTCACGCACTCGCAGGTGCAAACCTTGCTTGGAGGTATCGGCCGCGCCAAGGGATATGAGGTGTTTGTTCCCGCGAATGATGTGGGGAAGCTTGATTGGTCTTTGACGGAGCAGTTTGCCTTACGTCGAAACATCCCCGCCGGATTTAAATCGGTCCAAGACATTTTGTCGGAAATCGACATCGTCTGGATTGCCGGCGGACGCGAAGCCATCACCGGGCTGTTTGAGGTAGAGCACTCCACTCCCGTTTATTCGGGACTTCTTCGATTCAACGACGTGTTGCTTGCCGAGCCCAACCTGACGCGTTTCTCCATCGTCTCAAACGACACGAGGCGCGCGGTTTTTGCCCGCCAACTCTCCAGACCTACCTTCAGAAAGAGCGGCCTCTCTGAGGTTGTGAGCTTCCTTGAATACGCCAACGTAGTTGACTGGCACGCACGCCTTATTAAAGGAGCTAAAAATGAGCGAGGCTAGACGGACTCTGACGATTTACACCGTCGTCGACGTGATGAGCGGAGTGGGCGTCGGCACCAAGAGCTTTTGCGTTCTAAAATTGGCCCAAGCATACCTCAAACGCCTTCGCAAAAAGCGAAATCCAGACAAGGACGACGTACAGTTGTTCGAGGACACCGTCTTGTTGCCAAAAAGGCAGCGAAGAGCCGCCTGAAGGGCCTGTAGCAAGCCCAGGAAATCTTTGTGCGGCTGCCTGAAGGACTACGGTGACCATCGAAGCGGTCTCCGACGCGCGGCACATCACAAAGAAAAGCAATGAAAAGACCATGCGGCGAAGGATGCTCTACAACCCAAAAGCCGTGAACAAAACTTTTAAGAAACTCTTCGGGGAACTCGGCTGGAAGGCTGTGAAGGTCCGCTAAGAATACTCCCGGGGCTTCTATGCCGAGGGATACGAACCGAAGGCAGCGAATAAGGGCACCTTCCCGGAATTGGACTTCGTGAAGCAAAAGCTTGGCGTCGAAGTTCAGTTTGGCAAGTATGCGTTTATGGTTTACAACGTCGCGGCGAAGATGACCATATTTAGAAACGTGGGGTTTATTGACTCGGGCATAGAGGTTGTGCCGATGAAGCAATTTGCCGATCGCATGTCAACCGGCGTCTCCTACTTCGAGCAGATTGCGTGGGACCTGGAGCAGCGTGGAGTAGCCGACATCGACGTACCCGTCCTGATCATCGGGATTGACACGAAGTAACTCACCCCTCGCGCGTCCGAGCTTCGCACGCGGCACAAGGTCCACAATCGGCCTGTTTACCCACCACCGAAAACCGCAGCTCGTTCCCTCGCGGTCAGTGCCCTTGAGGCGCACGCGAACGCGGCCGGCTAGGCGGAAAGCGAACCCCGAGAGCCGTCGCACAGGCGTACCGGGCGTGCTAAATTGAAGCCTGCCGGCAGGCAGGGCGGCCAAGACTCAGCCATGGGTGAGGAAACGCGCGCGAAGTTCGCCTGGATGGACCTGGTTTGGCTGGCGTTCCTCGGCGGGCTCGCCGTGCTCGAGCCCATCCGCGAGCCTCACAAACAACTCATCCTGGCCGCTATCGGCCTCTTTCAAATTTTCGAGCGACGCCTGATCGCGGCAATCGGACCTCGCGGGCCAAGCTATTCCGTGATTGTCAAAATCCTGCTCGCATCCTGGCTCGTTCAGCATTCCGAGGCGATGAACGCAAGCTATGCAGCCATCGGTTTTCTGGGGCAAACGTTTCACATTCGTCCCGCCACTGGAACGGAAATCAATTCCGCCTATTGGCCCATTTATTTCCTGCCGGCGGTGACGGCGGCGACGTACTTTGACGTTTGGGGGACACTCGTCTGGGCAACGCTCACTTCGCTGGCCTATTGCTCGTTCCTTATTCCCTCGCAATACGAATTCTATCTGACGGAAGAAAGCGTGACGGAGCTCGCCATCCGCAGCCTCTTCTTCTTTATTACCGCGCTCGTCGTGAACCGGTTCGTCACCGAGAACCGGCGCCAGAGGCTGGCGCTGGAGGAATCGAACCGCCGGCTCGAGCAGGCGCAAGCGGAAGCCCGCCGTTCGGAGCGCCTCGCGGCGCTCGGACAGCTTTCCGCCGGCCAGTTCAGACGGCCGACCCGGTGACGGCGGAGATGGCGGGCTACATCTCCGGCGAAGTGGACCGGATGAACAGCCTGGTGAGCCGCTTCCTGGATTTTGCGCGGCCGCTTTCGCTCGAGCCGCGCCCGGAGCCGCTCGGGCCGATTGTGGACCGCTCGCTTCAGGCCGTGAATGCCCGCTGGCCACGCGCCGCGGTCGAGGTGGAGCGCCACTACGCTTCGGAACTTCCGCTGGTGCCCGTGGACGCGGACCTGTGCGAGCAGGTTTTCTCGAACCTGGCGCTCAACGCCTACGAGGCTATGGGCGAAAAGGGCGGCCGGCTCCGGGTGAGCATCGCGCCCGCCGCGCGCGGCAGCCGGCAGGGAGTGGAGGTGCGCTTCGAGGACTCCGGCCCCGGCATCTCTCCCGAATTGCGGGAGCAGATTTTCAATCCTTTTTTTACCACCAAGAAAACCGGCGTGGGCCTGGGGCTTTCCATCGTCGCGAAAATCGTGGACGACCACCACGGCGCCATCACGGTAACCAGTCCGGCGGACGGAGCGGGACCCGGAGCTTGTTTCAAGGTATTCTTTCCGTCCGGTTAGCCGTCACCCGCACCGTAGGGGGCGGAACGTAGGGGCGATTCATCCTTCGACTTCGCTCACGCTTCGACTTCGCTCAGTGTCCCTGAGCGAAGTCGAAGGGAGGACGGTGAGTCCGTCGGCTGACGGATCGAACCGTGAATCGCCCCTACGCGCGGCCAGCGATGGCTAGCATGGCTGGAAGGCGCCGGAACGATTTATCGAGATTGCCGATTGATGAATGCCGGTAGCCAAAAGCTGCTTTCGGCGCTCAGCCAAGACACGCGCAAGAGCGGCTGCCCCTTGGCGCCTTACGGACGGCTGATGGCTTAACGCTGATTGCTTCTTCAATCGTCAATCGAAAATGGAAAAGATGGCCACGATCCTGGTAATCGAAGACGAAGCCAAGATGGCGCGGCTGCTCGAGCTGAACCTTGCCGAGGCGGGTTACGCCACGCGCTCCGCGGCCGACGCGGAGAGCGGATTGAAAATCCTTCGCCAGGAAAAAATTGACCTGGTGCTGACGGACTTGAAATTGCCCGGCATGACCGGCCTCGAGTTCCTGCAGGCGGCGAAGCGCGCGGACACGCACCTTCCCGTCATCCTCATGACGGCTTACGGATCAGTGGAAACGGCGGTCGAGGCGATGAAGGCGGGCGCCAGCGACTACGTCCTGAAGCCGTTTTCGATGGAAGAAATCAAGCTGATCGTCTCAAAGGAATTGGAGTCGCGCCGGCTGCGCGAGGAAAACCGCAGCTTGCGCGACGCGCTCGGCCAGCGCTACGAGTTCAAAAACATCGTGGGCCGGAGCCCCGCCATGCAGGAAGTTTTGGCGACAGTCGAGCGCGTGGCGCCGTCCAATGCCACGGTGCTGCTGGGCGGCGAAAGCGGCGTCGGCAAAGACATGATTGCCCGCGCCATCCACGAACATTCCCGCCGCGCCGCCGGGCCGTTCGTCAAAATCAATTGCACGGCCATCCCCGAAAACCTTCTCGAGAGCGAGCTCTTCGGATATGAAAAAGGGGCGTTCACCGGCGCCGTCGCCTCGAAGCCCGGGAAATTTGAGCTGGCGCACGAGGGCACCATCTTCCTCGACGAAATCGGCGACGTGCCGGGGACCACCCAGGTGAAGCTCCTGCGAGTTCTTCAGGAGCGCGAATTCGAGCGCTTGGGGGGAACCAAGACGCACAAGGTGGACGTGCGCGTCATCGCCGCCACCAACCGCAATCTGCGCGACGCGCTCGAAGAGGGCACGTTTCGCGAAGACCTCTACTACCGCCTGAACGTGGTGCCCATCTCCATCCCGCCGCTGCGCGAGCACAAGGAGGATATTCCCTACCTCGCGGATCTTTTTATCACCCGCTTCGCGAAGGACTCGGGCAAAGCGATCACCGGCATTACGCCGGCAGCCCAGCGCCTGCTCAGCGATTTCCATTGGCCGGGAAACGTCCGCGAGCTCGAAAACATTATCGAGCGCGCGGTGGTGATGGCCGCCGGGCCGAAGCTGGATGTCGCCGACATCCACTTGGACGTTCGTAGGGCCGGGGCTAGCCCCGGCCCTACAACTGGCGCGGCGTTTCCGCCGCCCGGCACGACGCTCGAGCAGTTCGAAGACGAAATCATCAAGGAAGCTCTGCGCCGCGGGGGCGGCAACAAATCGCAGGCGGCGCGCCTCCTGGGCCTGTCGCGCAACGCCCTGCGCTATCGGCTCTCGAAAATCGGCGTCCCCGACGAGCCGGATAGCGCGGGGTAATGCAACCTGGCGCGGGCACAGAACCAAAGAAAAAATTTCAACACGGAGGGCACGGAGCCTGGACGGAGGCCACGGAGCTTTGACGGAGTCCTCTGCGGTCTCCGTGAGTTCTGCTCTGTGCGCTCGGTGTTAAGTCCTTATTTGCGCGCCTATCGAGGTCTGCAATTGTTGATTGCCACAGCCGCCCTGCAAGTGGCATGATGCCGCCGCACTGATTCCTTTGGAGGGCCTCATGCTTCGCAGTCGATTCCCAATTTTATGCTTGCTCGTGATGGTTGCCGTTGCCGGGCTCTTCGCGCAGGAGCCGGAAAGGCATAGAAGGCGGGAAGCGCCGCCCGCGACGACGGCGCCGGAAGCGGCAGGAACGGAAGCGAAGCCCCCGGCCAAGCCCGAAGAGAGAATTCTGCAAGCGCCCGAGGGGCCCCTAGTCACGCATCATCAAATCAGCGTGGAAGGGAAAACGCTGAAGTACACGGCCACCGCCGGCACGCTGCCCATCCGCAACGCCGAAGGCGACACCGAAGCCCACATTTTCTTTATCGCCTACACGCTCGATAATCCGCCCGAAGGGAACAAGCGTCCGCTGATGTTTTCTTTTAACGGCGGTCCGGGCGCGGCGTCCGTCTGGCTGCACCTCGGCGCCATCGGCCCGCGGCGCGTCAAACTGCTTCCCGAAGGCGGAATGCCCAAGCCGCCGTTCGAGCTCGAAGACAATCCCTTCACCTGGCTCGACCAGACCGATCTGGTGTTCATTGACCCGGTGGGCACGGGCTACAGCCGTCCGGAAAAGAAGGAGCTGGGGAAAAAGTTTTGGAGCGTCAACGGCGACATCGAGTCGGTGGGCGAGTTCATCCGCCTGTATCTGACTCGCAACGACCGCTGGAACTCGCCGATGTTTCTGGTGGGCGAAAGCTACGGCACCACGCGCGCCGCAGGCCTTTCCGGTTATCTTGTCAATCAGGGCATCGCGCTCGACGGCATCGTCCTGGTCTCATCGGTCTTGAACTTCGAGACGCTCGAATTCACGCGCGGCAACGACCTGCCTTACGTTTTGTATCTCCCGAGCTACACGGCCACCGCGTGGTTTCACAAGAAGCTGGCCGCGGATCTCCAGCAGCAGGATCTCGAGAAGACGCTCGATGAAGCGCGCCGTTGGGCGGGCACGCAATACGCCGCCGCGCTCGCCCTCGGCGACACGATCCCGCCTGAAGAGCGCCGAAGCGTGGTCGAGCACTTGGCCCGCTACACCGGCCTCAGCGCACAATATATCGAGAACGCCAACTTGCGCGTCGAAGCGGGGGAATTTCGCAAGGAATTACTGCGCAACGAAAAGCGCACGGTCGGCCGGCTCGACAGCCGCTTCAAAGGCATTGACGTTTCCGGCGTCAGCCAGCGGCCCGATTACGACGCGAGCGAAGCCGGCATCCGCCCGCCCTTCACCAGCGCCTTTAACAACTACGTCCGCACCGAGCTCGGCTATAAGGCCGACTTGCCTTATTACGTTCTTGGCGGTGGCGTCGAGGGCTGGGAGTGGGGCTCGGCGGCCGCCGGGTTCACCGACGTCAGCCCGTCGCTGCGCAGCGCGCTCGTTAAGAACCCTTACATGCACCTGTTCGTCGCCTCGGGCCACTTCGACCTCGCCACGCCTTTCTTCGCCACCGAATACACGCTCGACCACTTGGGGCTAGAGCCGGAGCTGCGCGGCCATCTTTCCACCGGCGAGTACGACGCCGGCCACATGATGTATATCAACAACGATTCGCTCTCGAAACTTCACCGCGACGTGGCGGGATTTCTCGAAGGCGCGTTAAGGCCATGAAGAAGATTTGCACAGGCTCAAGGGGGGGAGCTCGTACCTCTCACGCTCGTGGGCGTTTCCCGCCCGCGGTCTCCTTCTTGATAAACGACCTGAGCCAATTAATCTGATCCTGTTTTGGGAGGTCGAAGAATGCTTCTTCGGCCAGGTCACGAGACCCACCGTCGCGGACCCATCTCCACTTGCCGGACGCCACTCTGAATTCGCTCAACTGCAGCTTCGAGAGCTCGGAGTAGTCTATTCCGACCCAGAAGAATCTCCGTCCTATATGGAAATGGCAACCCACGGCTTCAACCCAGCTCGACCTTTTGAGTTTCCTTATATCAAGCTCGTCCAGCGCGCGCTCCAACATCGCCCTGAAGCTGGAAATGGCTTGAATTCCCGGAACGAGCTCCTTTCCCACATGCTCCATGGTTAACCCCCTCTCCCTCATGAATCCCAGGAACTGTTGGCAAAGATATTTGCTGGTTTTCTCTTTTAGTCCTTTATCGGCTTCGGCCAGCCGCTCCGCCATTTTAAACCAACGAACGCAATAAGGTTTCTCATCACCCGCTTGAAGGTCCGGCGCGAACCGAGTGAGCAGGACCAGGCAAGTCCGAGCCCGACCGCTCTCCTTCTTCAGAATCCTCTTATAAGCTGCGATCTGTTTGGTGGTAACCGGGGCGCCCACTTTCACTTCCACAATGGCCCTCAATTTGCCCCGCAGCAGAATTTCTATATCTGGTTGCCCGTCTCGAGTCCTTTGCTGAGTAACGACCCCCACTTCGGCACACGTCTCCCCGTCCAAACGGAGGCAGTCCCCGGCGAGGTAATTGAGCGCGTTCGCTGCAACCCTTGCGTCGTGCTTCAGCAGGTGGCGCAGGAGGTGCGCGAAGGCTTCGGTCGTGAAATTTTCATCCTGCTGGTGGGCGTAGCCATGGAGAGCTACCAGGAGATTGTTCTGCCCGGAATGGGTCATTTCCATTGGCATTCTTACGACTCGCTTTTCTCTTCCTCGGAGCGCGAGAGGCGCACGGTCCTCGTTCGCTCAAGCGAGGCAAACTTGCGCAGCTCGGCGACGAGGTCGGGCGGCCACGATTCATTTTCGAGAATTTTGGCGAGGCGCGCGGCATCAAAGTCGCTCACTTCATCCCATCGGCCGACACTTCTCAGGAAGGCGGCGAGTTCTTCGTGCAAGGCGCCATGCTTGCCCGGGAACTTGGTTCGCTCTTGGGTCGAGACCGAAGCGCGAACGCCATTGCCCTGAATCAGCGGGGTGCCCATCTGCTCGGCGAATGCGAGGATTTTTTCGCGAAGGTCGTCCAGTTCCTTGTCAAGTTTTTCTTTTTCAAGCTTTTTTTCCGCAAACTGATTGACCAGTTGCACTCCTGCGTCCGCCGTAAACTGCTCGGGCGGGAGCGCGGCGACCGCGTCCACGTGTTTCCAGACGGGGCAGACGGGCCGGTACTCGCACCAGTCGCACCATCGGCCCTGATTCGGGCGAAACTCTTTCTCCCGCTCGACGGCTTGAATCTGGCCGATGGTCTCCTCGCGGACTCGGCCAAGCTCTTCGGTTGTGCGCGTCGAGACCAGGTCCTGGTCGAAGCCGACATAGTGCCAGACCAACTCCACGCGCTCGACGTCGCGCCAGCGCTGGCCGAGCCCGAGCTGGTATAGGGTGAGTTGACGATCCGAATCGGCGTCCTTTTGCGCGGGCAAGGTGCCCGAAGTCTTGTAGTCGTGGATTTCGTAAGTCCCGTCCGTGCGCCGCGCCACACGATCCACGAAGCCTCGCATTTTGTACCGGCCATTCGAGTCAAGCGAAAAATTCAACTGCGTTTCAAGCCCGAGCGTCCGGCTCTGGTCAAAAGGCTTGAAGCGCTCGTAGTAGTTGCGGATACATTTTTCGCCGTAAGCAAAGTAGTCCTCCGCCCGCCGCGTCTTATTGGCGATCAGGATTCCCGTGCCCCATTCCTTCTTCCATCGGTCGGCGTAATAAGCCAGCAGCTCGTCGAGCGAAATGAGCTTGGTAATCTGCAGGTCCCTGTAAAGCTTCTCGAGGGCGTCGTGGACGCGGCTGCCCGTGAAGGCTTCGACGCTCTGCTCGATGGGCGTCTCCGCCTTCTCGATGTATCGGAACTTGTACTTCAGCGCGCAAGTCTCAAAAGTTTCGAGTCGCGAGTGAGAATAAACGGGCATCGAGTGCTCCTGAAATCTGGCCTGCGAGCGCGCCTCAAATGTTAACACTGGGCGAAAGTTCGGCCAAACCCGCACCACTCAGGGCACTGGTGTCATTTGCCAGACATGGGCGCAGTCATTCCCGCGAAGGCGGGAATCCAGTCCGCCCACAGCACATTTCCAAAAGGCTTGCGAGGTGGATTCCCGCTTTCGCGGGAATGACCAGGGGGCGGGAATGACCGGCGTTTCGAAAGGGATCCCATCCCAAATGACACCAGGACCGGATTCGGAGCCCGACTTCCCTCAATATTTGCGAGAGCCGCGAAAGCCAAGCAAATCTTTTTTTCGATCTCTCTGATTCAGATAAGCCAAAACTGGCCGAAAACCACCACCCGCGGACGCAGCCTTCGTTTGCACGATTTCGTGTAGCCGCAACCCACTCAAATAACAGCACTTATTAAAACCAGTGGCTGCCAGTTTGGCATTCACCTTGCCCCTTAACTTTGCGGGGCTGGCCTTTGTTCTAGGCTGGTTCCGAGGTCGAGGGCAGGGACGAGCCCCGCCCCTACGACGGAGCCGGCCGGGAGTTCAGGCTGGTTCGGAGGTGAGCCATGAAATGGACGTGGCGATTCATAGCGACGGCAATTCTAAGCTGCGGGCTGATCGTTCCCGCCATTCGTTCGCAGGAACAGGAGCCGGCGCCTGCGCAGGACCCTGCCCAGGTCGAGACACAGCCGCCTACGAAGGAGCCAGCCGAGGGGCAAACGCAGGCGCAGCCCGCCGAAGGCGTGGCGCGCATCAGCATTGTGGATGGGAACGTAGCAACCCAGCGCGGCGACGCGGGCGAGTGGGTGGCGACCACGGTGAACGCGCCCGTGGACCGCGGCGACAAAGTTTCGACCGCCGAACATTCCCGCGCGGAAGTGCAACTCGACTTCGCCAACGTTCTCCGGCTCAATCAAAATAGCGTAGTGACCATCGCCGATTTGACGCGCACGCGCATTCAAATCCAGCTTGCGCAAGGGACGATGGACTACACGGTATTCAAAGGCAGCGAAGCGGACGCGGAAATTGACACGCCCAACATGGCCGTGCATCCGACCCAAGAAGGCACCTACCGCATCCAGGTGGATTCCGCCGACCAGACGCAGGTGACGGTGATCAGCGGCCAGGCAGAAGTAACTGTGCCGCAGGGCAGCACGACCGTCGAGAAGGGGCAGCTCATTACAGTCCAAGGCACCGACAATCCCCAATATCAGATTGCGAGCGCCGGTCCGAAAGACGATTGGGACCGGTGGAACAAAGACCGCAACCGCGAAATACTCAGCGCTGCGAGCTGGCGGCACACCAATCACTATTACACCGGCACCGAGGCCCTGGACCACCATGGCCGCTGGACTCAAGTGCCCGACTACGGTGACGTATGGCAGCCCGATGAGGGCCACGACTGGGCCCCATACCGAGACGGTCGGTGGGTTTGGGACCCCAATTACGGCTGGACATGGGTCTCGTACGAGTCTTGGGGCTGGGCGCCCTATCACTACGGCCGCTGGATAGATTGGGACGACCAATGGTACTGGTGGCCGGGTTATGTGACGCCGTACTACTACCCGACCTGGGGTCCGGCTTACGTTTCGTTCTTCGGTTTCGGCTGGGGCTTCCATCATTTCGGCTGGGGGTTCGGCTGGGGCTTCGGTTCGTTCGGCTGGTGCCCGCTTGGTCCCATTGATCCCTTCTTCCCTTGGTGGGGAGGCGGGAACAGCTTTTCGGTGGTGAACGTGACGAATATCACCAACATCACGAACATCAATAACGTCACGAACCAAACGAATGGAAGATTCCAGGGCGGCCACCGGGTGATTGGCTCGAACGTGGGACGGATAACCACCGACCCGCACATCCGCGGCTCGATCAGCAGGGTCTCTGCAGAAGGCTTCGGGGCAGGACGCGTCCCGCGCAATCAGCGCCCGATTAGCGTGTCGGCTTTCGAGGGCGGGCACGTGGTCAACGGCCGGCTGCCGGTCGTTCCGACGCGTGCCAGCCTCTCGCCCACGGGCAAGACTGTCAGCCGCGGCGCCATTCCGCGCGGGGCAGGCCAGACTCGCTTCTTCTCGACGCACGCCGCGCCGGTTCGGCCCGTGTCGTTCACGGCGCGCGCGGGCGAAGTCCAGCAAATGATGCGGACCCAGAATACGCTTCGGCCCATGCCTGCCGGCCGCGCGGCCAGTCCGCAAAGGCCCGTGACGGCTGGAAATCCTGGCCGAGGCTTTACAGACCCGGGGCAAACAAGACCCGAGAACCCTCGCACGGGACAGGGGACCGAGCGGGGCGTGCCCGCAGCCTCCGGTTGGCAGCGGTTCGCTAAGGGGAGTCCGGCAACGGGCGGCGTTAAGAGCCCTCCGACGACGGCGCCACGCGCGGCATCTCCCAGCACCAACTGGCGGCCGTTCACGCCGCGAACTTCCCCGGCTCCTGCATCAACCACGCGCGGCACGCCGCAAGGCGGCGGCAGAACCTTCCAGCCGCGCACGTCTCCAGGCGCCGAACCGCCCCAGAGCCAAGGGCACAGTTCGACTTCGCTCACTGTCCCTGAGCCAAGTCGAAGGGAAGGCGGCTGGCAGAAGTTCTCGCCGCGAACCGCGCCTTCGCCGGCTCGCATCCAAGGCGGTGAGCAGCGGACGGTCCAACCGCGCCCCGCGCCCACTGAACGGGGTGGATGGAGCCCCTTCTCTCCGCGCTCCGAAGCAGCTCCCCAGCCGCGCAGTGACGGGGGCCGATGGGAGCGTTCAGCACCCTCTTCGGGTTACTCCAGGCCTCCGCTTCAGATCGGCAGACCCATCGTGAGTTCGCCTCGCTCAGGCGGAGGAGGCGGGCAGGTTCGCTCGGGCGGCGGATGGGGAGGCGGCGGGCGGACGAGTGGTGGTAGCTTTGGCGGCGGGCGCAGCAGCGGCGGATTTGGTGGCGGCGGCGGGCGCAGCTCCGGCGGCGGCGGCTTTGGTGGCGGGCACAGTTCCGGAGGTGGTGGCGGCCACAGTTCCGGCGGGTCATCTCACAGTTCGAGTCCTCATCGGTAATTCCCTCCATTGAGCCTTGGGGCACGGCCTCTCCGTGCCCTTTTTTTTGTTGCCGAGTGGCTTTCGCCTTCTCGGGGGATGCCATCAAAGCCCTCTCGCGACATTCTTGTAAACAACTCCGCCTTTCATCACAAATACGACGCGCCGAACAGCCGTGATGTCTTTCAGTGGATCCCCATCGAGGGCAATGACGTCCGCCTCGAGGCCGGGAGCGATCGAGCCGATCTCATTGGCCATCCCGAGTGCTTCCGCCCCAAGGAAGTTGGCGGAGACCATCGCCGCCATGGGGTCAACTCCGACATCGCGCACGCGATCGATGAACTCCTCAGCGTTGCGGCTGTGAGAGCCCGCCAAAGCATCTGTGCCAAAAACAATTTTCAGCCCTGGAATTTTCAATGCACGTTTCATGAACTCGCGATACATCGGGATCAATTTCTCCATTCCCGCGAAACCCTCCAGGGTATCGGGGTAGCCGGGCGTGCCGACGAACCTTTCCTTGTTCAGCAAATAATTCTCCCACACGAGTCCGGCTTGCGGATCCAAGTAAATGCCTCTTTCGGCCATCAACTTAAGGTCGTCGTCCGATGCCAGTACGCCGTGCTCGATCTCGGTGCAGCCCGCTACGATTGCGGCACGGACAGCATCTTTATAGGCGTGGACGAGCGTGCGCAAGCTCAGTTTTCTCGCTTCGTCGCAGGCCGCGTTCAGTTGCGCTTGTGAAAGCATCAACTCAGGCCGGCGGACGCTGTAGTTTGCGAAAATTTTGATCAAGTCCGCCCCCGATTCTCTCTGCTTTCTCACGTACGCTCGAATTTGTTCCGGCGTGCCGGTCTTCTCGCCTTGCCCCATCAGCGGTTCGCCGGAAGTGAGGATACGCGGGCCGGGAAGCAGGCCGTTGGCGATAGCTTCGCGCAGGGGAAAGTCGGCAGGCGAGCCCACGCTTTGAACGGTGGTGAAACCTGCCATGAGCGTCACCCAGGCGTTCGACGCCACCTGATACGCGACCTCTTCTGGTGTTCCTCCCGGACCCCCATTCTTCCCATCCTTGCCGAAGCTCCACGCAATGTGCACGTGGGCGTCAATCCAGCCTGGCAGCACAGTAAGGCCGCGGAGGTCGTAGTCCACTGGCCCGGCCTTGGGATCAATCGCGACGATCCTGGACCCCTCAATCACGATTCGGATGTCTTGCATCACGCGGCCCTTGCCATCAAGGACCGCGCTCGCGGCAAGCACGATGCGTTTGCTCCGCAGAGGTGCCTGTGGAGGAATTTGCGGTGCCAGGGTTCTGGCCCCAAGCATGATGATCATGGATAAAGTAACCTTTGAGGATAGCATAATTGGTCCTCTCTTCATTCGATACCACATTGGGCTCCTTTATCATACGTGCCCTACCTTCCGAGCCGCCAAGTTCGGTGCGGAGGGTCGAAAAGTCCTTTTTGGGCTGGGGAAGATCGCGGCGAGCGCATCTCTGCGTCTAAACTGTCGCGATGTGAAAGCCATTGACTCACGTCCGCTCCGGGTGCAGAATTTCAGTGTTCGAGGAGTATCGTTCAAAGGGGCTGCATGGGTGGGAAGAAATTGAAGTTCGCGGTCGGGATTGGCATTATTTTGGCGGTGGTGATCTGGGAAGCGGTCGCCGGATTCCAGCAATCGAAAACCTACTATTTCACCGTCAACGAGCTGATCAGCGGGAAGACGGCGCGTGAGCGGGTGCGTGTGGGCGGCATTGTCGCCACAGATTCCATCGAGCGTCACGGAAGCCAGGTGAGGTTCCGCCTGGCGCAGGATGCGAGCTTGCTTCCGGTGACTTACGTGGGCACGGACCCTTTGCCGGACACCTTTAAAGGCGGCGCGCAGGCCATCCTCGAGGGTGAATACGCCGCCAATGGAGAATTCCGCGCCGAAAAGATCCAGGCCAAGTGCGCCTCGAAATATCAGGCGACGCCCCCCAAAGGTGATTGAGCGAGTGAGCCATCGGGAGAATGAGTCATCGGGCCATCGGGTGATTGAGTGATCGGGTGATTGAGAGAATTTTCCCTCGGGGAGGAAGTAGCTTTTGACCCTCGCAGTCGTTCAACGACAGGCCTTGCAATCACTCAATCACTCAATCGCTTAATCCTTCAATAGCAGGGGAATCTATGAACCAAGTGGGAAGCGCAGGGCTGGTAGCCGCACTCGCCTTCGCGCGCAGCGCCGAGCGCGCGACGCTCGCCTTTTTCCTGATGATCACGGTGGCCGTGGTGGCGCTTGAGACCTCCATCCTCTCGAACGACTTCCACACCGCGTACGTCGCCGCGCACTCGAACAAGGACCTGCCCGTTTATTACAAAATCGCCGTGCTCTGGGCGGGGCAGGAAGGGTCGCTGCTGTTTTGGACCTGGCTGCTTTCCATCTACGGCGGCCTGGCTGTCCTGCTCAATCACCGTAAGAACCGGCAGTTGATGCCCTACGTCGTCGCCATCATCCTCGCGACGGGCGTGTTTTTCACCTCCGTCACCTTTTTTGTCGCCAACCCTTTTTCCGTGCTGAGCGTCGAGAGGGCGGGCGGGCTTCTGCCGCTCCACCCGCCGGAAGGCAACGGGCTGAATCCGTCGCTGCAATATCACCCGATGGTCATTCACCCGCCGATGCTCTATCTCGGCTATGTGGGCTTCGTCGTGCCGTACGCCTTCGCTATTTCGGCGCTCATCACCAAACAACTCGCCGACAACTGGATTCGCGTGACGCGCCGCTGGGCGATGGTCCCCTGGATGTTTCTTGGTGTTGGCATTCGATGGGACCCGGTTGAAAACGCCTCGCTGCTGCCGTGGCTTGCCGCGACGGCGTTCCTCCATTCGGTGATGATTCAGGAAAAGCGCGGGATGCTGAAAGTTTGGAACATGGTCCTGGTGATGGCCACCTTTTTCCTTTGCATCTTCGGAACGTTCCTGACGCGCAGCGGCATCGTCTCCTCGGTGCACGCCTTCGCCCAATCGAACATCGGCATCTTCTTCGCCGTATTTCTCGGCATCATTATCTTCTTCTCGCTGACGCTGCTTTTCTTGCGGCTGGATTTCCTGAAGAGCGAAAACCGGCTGGATTCGGTGGTTTCGCGCGAGAGCGGATTCCTCTTCAACAACTGGATTTTGCTGGCAGCGGTCTTCGCGGTGCTCTGGGGAACGATCTTCCCGATTATCTCGAAGGCGGTGGAAGATAAGACCGTCACGGTCGGGCCACCCTATTACAACAAGACGGCGCTGCCCATCGGCCTGCTGCTGCTGTTTCTGACCGGCGCGGGGCCGCTGCTGGCCTGGCGTAAGACGTCGTTCCAAAGCCTGAGGAGAAATTTCACTTTGCCGTTGGCGGTGGCAGTGGTGGCGGGGGCAGGACTATTCTTCGCGGGCATTCGCGACCTTTATCCCTGGATGGCGCTGACGCTTGCAATCTTCGTCGCCGCCTGCGTGCTCCAAGAATTCTACAAGGGCGCGCGGACAAGGCAAAAAATCGTCGGAGAAAATTTCGCGCACGCGCTCTACAACCTCACCATGCGCAACACGCGCCGCTACGGCGGCTACGTCATCCACCTGGGAATCGTTCTCTTATTCGTCGGCTTCGCGGGCTTGGCCTTTAAGACCGAGGCGAAGGCGACGATGGACAAAGGCGACTTGCTGCGCGTGAAGGATTACGTCTTGCGTTGCGAGGGCATCAGCAAGGGCGAAACGCCCAATTACCTTTACGAGCGCGCGGAGCTGAGCATAGTGAAAGACGGCCGGGCGCTCGGGACGGTCCTTCCCGAAAAACGGCTCTTCAAGGCCAGCCAGGAATCCATCAGCCACGTGGCTCTCCGCCCCTCGCTCGCGCAGGACCTCTACGTCGTTCTTGCCGGCAACGATGAGGATACGGGCAAAGTGCTTATCCAGGTTTTCATCAATCCGCTGGTGGCGTGGGTTTGGATGGGAGGCTTGGTGGTCTTCCTGGGAACGCTCCTCGCCATGGTGCCCAGCCGCATTGAGCGGGAGCTCGAGGGGCTTCGCCGACCCGTGGAAGAAGCCATCGAAGAAAAACATGCTTTCTAAGTGGATTCTAACCTCGGCCCTCGTCGCACTGCTGGCCCCCCGCGGTGCGTTGCCCGCGGATCCGGACACGGTGGCAAAATCGGTGGGCGATAAGGTCTATTGCCTGTGCGGTTGTGTCACCACGCTCAACCACTGTCCGCACCCGGAGGCGGAGTGCTCTGTGCAGGCGGACATGCACAAGCTCATCAAGAAAGACCTGGCCGAGGGCAAGACCGAAAACCTGATTCTGGGCGACTTCGTGCTGCGCTACGGCGCTCAGGTGCTGGCCTCGCCGCCGGCGAAAGGATTCGACTTAGTGGTTTGGATCCTCCCCGGGTTCGGATTGATAGTCGGGCTGGTG
>QHZO01000151.1:12361-20870 GCA_003224695.1 Acidobacteriota bacterium | reverse complement strand
CCGAAAGCCGAAAGATGTGCCGCCGCCCGCCGAGGCTCTCGATCCGAAAGTCCTGGCCGCCGTCGAAGAGGAAATGAAGAAGGTGGTCGGATAGAACATCATGCCCCTTACGATCGCTTTAGCCACCGCCGTCGCGCTCGCGGTTTTTGTTGCCTGGCCGCTGCTGGCTTCTGAAACCGGAGCGGAAGCGTTTTTGCCCGTGGATGTCACGCCGCTTGCGGACCTTAAGCGCCGGCGCATGGTTGTCTATGAGAACTTGCAAGACCTGGAATTTGAATACAAAGCCGGGAAGATTGCCTCCGAGGACTACCAGGCCATGAGCGCGAACTATAAGGCCGAGGCCGCCGGATTGATGTCGGCGTCGCTCGAGGCCGAAACAGCGAGCGGCAGCGATGCCTGGATCGAACGCGAGGTTTCGGCGCGACGCGCGCGGCGAAAGTCGGCGCCGAGCCCCGAATACACTTGCGCGGAGTGCGGGTTTGAGAATCCGTTGCCCGTTAAATTCTGCGGCGAGTGTGGCGCCAAGCTCGAGCCGGGCGGCCAAAAGAAAGTGACCAGTGGCAAGTGACGAGTGACATGTGAACAGCCGGAAGCCCGCCAGGGACTTACCACTCCCCACTCGCCACTGCCGTCTGGAAGCTGAGGGCTGATAACCGAAGACTTTTCGCCGGTCAGTCATCAGCGAGCGAACCTTCCGGCCCCACTGATTGCTGAGGACTGACAGCTGAAAGCTTACCGCATGCTTGACCAGGCCACTTTGAAAGCCATCCTGATCGGCTGTACCTCAATGACCATGGCGGTGCCCGGGTCGCTTTGGGCGCAAGCTACAGTCCAAGGTCAAGTCGTCAATGGCACCACCAACCGCGCCGTCAGCGGCGCCAAAGTGCTGCTCCTCCAGCCGCGCCAGGGGATGCAAGAGGTGGCCACGACGCTCACCGATGCGCGAGGTCATTTTGTTTTCCCTTCCGAAGGGATTGACCCTCAATCCTTTTATTTGGTTCAGGCCAATTTCCAGGACGTTCCCTATCACGCGCCCGTTCAATTCAGTCCAGACGGTAAAGCCGAAATCAATGTAACCGTGTACGAGGCCACCCGGCAGGCCCAGGCGCTTCGCGTGCGCCAGGCGCGCGTGCTTCTCCGCGCCGCCGGAAATAAAGTGGACGTGGAGGAACTGTTTGCGATTCAAAACCCCTCCGCGCCCGAACGAACGTTTGTGGATTCCTCGGGGACATTTCATTTTAGGATTCAGCCGGGCGTGGGCACGCCGCGCGTCGCGGTCGCCGGCCTGATGAACATGCCGCTGCCGCAAGCCGCGGTGGCGGGAAAGCAGCCCGGGGAATATTCCATCCTTTATCCCCTCAAGCCGGGCCTGACGGTGGTGATGCTGGGCTATCAGACCGACTATTCGAGCGCCGAATTTCAGTACGGCGACAGCGTTCCCTACGCCATCGAGCACGCGGAAATGGACGTGCTGCCCGCGACGCTCGCCGTGGCCTCCGAGATTTTCAAGCCCGCGGGGTCGGACTCCGACTCCGGGGGTGAAAAATTTCTGGCGGAAGGGCTCCCATCCGGCGCGGCGCTCGCGGCGACACTCCGCGGCGAAGCAGCGCCCGAACCGGCTTCGGGCCAGCCGGAAACTTCCGAAGAGCAGGTGAAAGTGACGCCCAACCCCACGACGCGCCTCGGGATGCCGCTCCTGGCCAGCTTGCTCTTGTTGCTGGTGTGGGCGCTCGGAGTGCGCCTGGCCAAAGAGTGGCCCCGCTTCAAAATCGCCGACCTCGATGAGTTGTTCTCCCAAGGAAAAATTGCCGAAAAGAAATACTGGAAAGAGCGTTTGGAATTGAAGGCCCGGCTGATGGCGCTGGTCAAAAAGAGCCAAGCCCTCTCGCCCGAGACTTATGCCGCCCGCGGACCTCGGCCCTGAGCCGGTTCTGGAACTTCGCGACGTCTCGAAATACTACGGCGACCGCGCGGCGCTCGAGGGCGTGGCGTTTAAGGTCCGGCCGGGGGAATCGGTGCTGGTCTTCGGGCCGAACGGAGCCGGCAAGACCACGCTCCTCAGAACGCTCGCCTCCCTGATCCGGCCGAGCGCGGGCAAAGTGCTTTTCGCCGGGCAGGAATTCCACAAAGTCTCCGCGGCCGCTAAAGCCGCCATCGGCTTTCTATCCCACGCTACGTTCCTCTATCCCGATTTGACGGCGCGGGAGAATCTGGCATTTACCGGCAAGCTTTTCGGGCTTCAGGAGCTTAACCAAAAAGTGGACGCGGCGCTCGAGCGGTTTGGCGTGTCAGACCGCGCCTCGACGCTGGTGCGGGAGCTTTCGCGGGGTCTCCAACAGCGCGTGGCGCTGGCTCGCGTCGTCCTGCATGACCCGCGCTTTCTCCTGCTCGATGAGCCGTTCACGGGGCTTGACGAACGCACTTCGCGAATCCTCGAAGAGTTCCTCGCCGGAGTTCGAGCCGAGGGCAAGGCGCTGGTCTTTTCGACTCACGATTTTGCGCAGGGAGCCCAGGTCGCGGGCCGCCTGTTGGCGCTAGCTCAGGGGGCGGTTCAATATGACGGGCCGATGGCGGGTGCGCCGCTCGCCAAGCTCGGAATCGTTGGCCATGCGTAGCCTCCAAGTCATTTGGGCGGTCTTCACCAAGGACCTCCGGGTCGAATGGCGCAACCGCGAGACCGTGGCCCTGATGGTGGTTTTCGGCTGGCTGGTTATTTTCCTTTTCAACTTTACTCTCGAGCCCGCGGGTGAGGAATCGCTGCGAGTTCTGCCCGTGCTGCTTTGGGTGACCTTCGCCTTTGTCGGGATTCTGGGCTTCAACCGCTCCTTCGCCGCCGAGCGCGAGAATGCGGGCATGGAGGGCATGGCGCTGGCGCCCGCCGATGCCGGAGCGATTTATCTCGGAAAGGTTCTGGCGAACCTGGTCTTTCTGGGCGTCGCGGAAGTCGCCGTCGTGTTCGCGGCATCCATCTGGTATAACTTTTCGTTTATTCCCTCGCTTCCGTGGTTTGCAGCGATTGTCTTCCTCGGCACGCTCGGCTACGTTGCCGTGGGAACCATCTTTGGCGCCATCGCGGCGAACACGCGGATGCGCGAAGTCATGCTGCCCGTGCTCCAGTTTCCGGTTTCGGTGCCGATTTTTATCGGTGCGGTTGAGGCCACCACCGGGGCCCTCCGAGGTCGCGCCGCAAGCGAGTTCATGGCCGGCATTCGCCTTCTCGTCGCTTTCGACGTCGTCTTTCTGATACTTTCATATCTGCTGTTCGAGTACGTCTTGGAGGAATAACCCGCTTTGGCAGACTGCGGAGGAACTCCCCAAACTGTCATGCTGAGCGAAGCGAAGCATCTCGCAGTGCCCTGAAATTAAGAACTTAGATTCTTCGCTACGCTCAGAATGACACCCTTCAAGGCTTTTTCCGCAGCCTGCCAGGCCGGCCGAACGCCATGAATAAATCCGCGTGGGACAATCTTCATCTTGCCGTCACTGCGGTCTGGCTCCTGGCGGCCCTGTATATGATTTTTCTCTACGCGCCGCAGGAATCCACGATGGGCGAGGTGCAGAGGATTTTCTACATCCACATGCCGACCGCCGTCGTCGCGCTCACAGCCTACTCGGCGGCTTTCCTGGCGAGCATGGTGTACCTCGCGAAGCGCCACCGCACGGCCGACGACTTCGCTTATGCTTCGGCCGAAGTGGGCTTCGTTTTTTGTACGTGCGTGCTCGTGACCGGCCCGCTTTGGGCGAAACCCGTTTGGGGCATTTGGTGGACTTGGGACGCGCGGCTCACTTCAACCTTTGTGCTTTGGCTGCTCTTCATTTCCTATCTCATGCTGCGCCGCTACCTCATCAACCCCGACCAGGCCGAGGTCCTGGCTGCGGTCGTGAGCATCATCGGATTCGCCGACGCCCTCTTTGACTACATGTCCATCCGCTGGTTTCGGACCCAGCATCCGCAGCCGGTGATCGCCGGCGGGCCGGGCTCAGGCCTTGACCCCAAAATGCAGTTGACGCTCGCCGTGAGCCTCGGCGCGTTCCTTTGCCTGGCGGTTTATTTGATCCGGCAACGCGTCGCGCTGGCACGGACCGCGCGCGAATTGAGCCAGCTCAGGCGTCAATCAGCTTCGAAGGAGGCGAGGGCTTAAATCGTGAAACCTTATCTTTTCGTGGCATTCGCATCCGTTTGGCTGATTTTCATGTTGTACGTCGGGAGTCTTTCGCGCCGCCAAGAGCGGCTGAGGAAAGAATTGGAAGAACTGAAGAGGAAAATGCAGTTGTAGGGGCGAACGGCGTTCGCCCCCATCGCGTGGGCGAGCGCCGTTCGATCCCCATCACCTGGGCGAGCGCCGTTCGATCCCCATCACCTGGGCGAGCGCCGTTCGCCCCCATCACCTGGGAGTGCGCCGTTCGCCCCCATCACCTGGGCGAGCGCCGTTCGATCCCCATCGCCTGGGCGAGCGCCGCTCGCCCCTACCAGCTATCTCATTCCCAGCAGATTAGCCCCCAGCCCGGACGGTGACGGGGGAACTCAGCTTGAAGCCGAGTTTGGTCTCCGCGGCCAGGACGATTTCTTTCTTGCCGGTGTAAGCCGCCGCGGCTGTGCCACCGCCGCCGCCGGCGAGCGCACCGATGGCCGCGCCTTTTTTGCCGCCCAGCAGCGCCCCGATCAGCGCTCCGCCTCCCGCGCCGCCGCCAATCATTTCCGCGTTGCGCTTCTTGTGAGATTGGCCTTTGTCGCTCCAGGTGTCGGTTGAAATATCCAGCTTCTCGCCGTCCGCCGCGGTCAGTGAATTGAGCGTGAGGGCAAGCTCCGCAGGCTTGCTCAGCCGTCCCGCGCTCACCACGTGCGTCACCGTGCCGGAAACCGCGGCGCCGGTGGCTGCCACGACCACGCCGTCAACGGTAATGGGGCTCGCCAGCGTCCCTGAGAAAGAAACACCTTCGGAGACCTTGCCCGAGTCAATCGCGTCCCCGAGGCGGATATCGAGCGCGGTACCCGCGGGAATCGTAATAGGCTGAGCGGCCGCTTCCTGCTTCACCTTCTCGCCCTCTTTTTTCGCGCCGTGCTTCTTCTTCTCACCACCCTTCCCGCCCGTCGTCGCTTGGGCCGCCTCGGGTTGGGGCTGTTCCGGCGGATTACTTGATTGGCAGCCGATGATCGCAGCCGCCAGGACCATGACAACAGGACCGAGCCATGTGATTTTCTTACTCATGCGATTCCTCCACCTTTGGAAATGAATTTCCATCCAGCCCCCGGAGATGAGCCGCCCTCCAAAGCAATTGCACGCCCTTCGTCGTCCAACCTGGGATCTAAACCGTATGAACCGTAGTGTGCACGAAAGACAAGCAGGAATCAACCGCTCCGGCCGAGGCGACCGGACGCGCAAGCCTTCGGCTGCTATAATCGCGCTCCGAAAAAGGAGGAAGCGATGAGGCTCAGGCGGGTGGGATGGCTGGCGGTGTTTCTGGTCCTAATCAAAGCGACAGCGGGGCCGGCGGAAAAACCGGAACCCGATCTCGACGCGGCGGTGGACTCGCAGCTCGCGATGCGGGACATCCGCGAAGTGGCGATTGCCCCCGACGGGCGCCGCGTCGCCTGGGCCGATGCCGGCTTCTCAATCTATGTGTCGGACCTCAGCGCGCCGGGCAGCCCTGCCTCCCGCCTCCCCGGAATGATCCCTCAAGAGGGCGCGAGCGGACACGATCTCGCCTGGTCGCCCGGCGGCCGCCGGTTTACGTTTCTCTCCGATGCTGCCGAACCCGGGCAGCTCGAGCTTTACTCGGCGGATATCGGGGGCGGCGCGCCGGTCCAGTTAACACACCTCAAGGGCTTTCTTGCCGACCCGAAATGGTCGCCGGATGGAAAGTCCATCGCATTCCTTTTCACTGAAAATGCGCCGCGGGCCGCTGGGCCCTTGGAGCCCATGACGCCGGACGAAGGCGTGGTCGAATCGCATATTTACGAGCAACGCTTGACGGTTCTGGATTTGGCCTCGGGCGCGATTCGCCAACTGACCCCGCCCGATTTGTACGTCTATGAATACGACTGGTCGCCCGACAGCAAGCAACTCGTCGCCACAGCCGCCCCTGGTAACGGCGACGACAATTGGTACGTCGCCGAGCTCTACACGATTTCGGTCGGGACAGGTGAGATGAGAATTGTCTACCGTCCCCCACTGGACAGCCAAATCGCGCAGCCGCGCTGGTCCCCGGATGGAAAACATATCGCCTTCATCAGCGGTTTGATGAGCGATGAAGGCAACACGGGTGGCGACATCTTTGTAGTCTCCTCGGCGACCCGACCTCCGGTCTCGGCCGCTAAGACAAGCTCGGGCCTTGAGGTCTATAGCATCATTTTCTCACCTCCCCTCAACGCCTCACCCGGCCTTGCGGGCTCGGCCAGTTCGCTTTACTGGCTTCCTTCGTCGAAGGAAATTCTTTTCGCCTGCTTTGTGGACGGAAAGTCGGGCATCGGGCGGGCAAATCTCGAAACCGGAAAGTCGGAAGTTTTCTGGTCGGGAGCCGAAACGCTGTGGAGAAGCCAAGGAGCAAGCCTTGGGCTCTCGCTCGCCCGTGATGGCCGGACGAGCGCAGTGATTCGCAGCTCCTTCGACCAGCCGCCGGAGGTGTGGGCTGGGCCCGTTGGCGAGTGGAAGAAGATTACTGAAATAAACCACGATGCCGAACGCGGTTGGGGAAAAACCGAAAGCCTTCACTGGCAAAACAGCGGACTGGAAATCCAGGGCTGGCTCATTTATCCGCGCAACTACGATCCATCGAAGCGTTACCCTCTCGTGGTGCGCGTCCACGGCGGGCCGGGGTGGGCGGCGCTTCCGGCTTGGCCCGTATCGCTCTCCAATCTTCCCGCGCTTTCGATGGCCGGCTTCTTCGTCCTGCTGCCGAACCCGCGCGGCAGTTTCGGCGCGGGCGAAGCCTTTGTGCGCGCGAACGTGAAGGATTTCGGCTACGGCGACTTTCAAGACATTCTGGGGGGAGTGGACGAAGCGGTGAAGAAGCTGCCTGTGGACGACAACCGCGTCGGCATCACCGGCTGGAGCTATGGAGGGTTCATGACCATGTGGGCGGTCACGCAAACGCACCGCTTCCGCGCGGCAGTGGCGGGCGCGGGCATCTCAAACTGGCAGAGCTATTACGGCGAGAACGACCTCGACAAATGGATGATCCCTTTCTTTGGCGCTTCAGTCTATGACGACCCGGCCGTGTACGCGAAAAGCTCGCCCATCAGTTTCATCAAGAACACCCGGACGCCCACGCTGATCCTGGTGGGCGACCGCGACGGCGAATGTCCCGCTCCCCAATCTTACGAATTCTGGCACGCGCTCAAGACGCTCGGCGTCGAAACCCAGTTTGTGATCTATCCGAATGAGGGCCACTTCATCCACGATCCCGCGCATCAACGCGACATCTTGGAGCGCACCGTCGCCTGGTTCGACAAGTACCTGAAATAAGCCCGGTTGTTTTGTGATGTCAGGCCGGAAGATGGTGGATTCCCGCTTCCGCGGGAATGACCCCGCTGGCGCTCGTCATGCCCGCGAACGCGGGCATCCAGTTCAGAATTGAGAAATCATAGCATCAGCCGGAGGATTGCGGCTTTGCGATACGCGTGGCATGGTCTTACACTCGAATGACGTGGACAGGAGATTCACAGTGCGACTGGATCCCGAAACCGCCCGTATCCTTAAGGAGCTTACGAAGCGGGCCGGCGGCTCAAGGACGCGCGCCATCAAGGAGGCGCTCCGCGCCAAACAGCGAGAAGGCACTTTGTGACGCCGGGTGGCCCTATGTCCGATACGAGGCGTTGATATCAATATAGTCGTGGGTAAAGTCGCAAGTCCAAAAGAGCGTGGAACTCTTGCCCTGGTGGAGGTCGAGCCGGATGGTTAATTCATTCCCATCGAGCTCGCGCCGCGCGGCGGCCTCATCGAAGCCGGCGTCGAGCCCGCGACGGCATAGATAAAGATGGTTGATGCGGATATCCACCTTCGCCGGATCGAAGCGCGCGCCGGAATAGCCCGCGGCGCAAATGATTCTTCCCCAATTGGGATCGGAGCCGGCGATGGCAGTCTTGACGAGCGGCGAGTTCGCGACGGCCCGGGCGACGCGGTCGGCGTCGGCGGCGCTCGCGGCCCCCGTCACTTCGATGGTCACCAGCTTGTGGGCGCCTTCGCCGTCGCGAACGATCATCTTGGCGAGCGTCTGGCAAAGCTCGGTGAGTCCGCCTTGGAACCACTGCTCTATTTTCCCGCCCTTGATTTCGACGCTTGAAAGGCCGCTGGAGAGAATCAGCACCGTGTCATTCGTCGAAGTGTCGCCGTCCACGGAAATCCGATTGAAGGAAGCACCGACCGCCGCCGTCAGAAGCTTTCGAAGCTCGCCCGGTCGGGCGGCGGCGTCTGTGGTCACGAAAGCCAGCATGGTCGCCATGCGCGGATGAATCATCCCGGCGCCCTTGGCCACGCCCGCCAGGTGCACGGGCTTGCCGCGCCAGTCG
>QHZO01000151.1:0-12338 GCA_003224695.1 Acidobacteriota bacterium | reverse complement strand
CAGGGCCAGCGGAACGCCGATAACCCCCGTGGAGCAGACCAGGACATCGTTTGTCCGAATGCCCAGGAGCTTCGCAGTCGAACGCGCGGTTTCGGCGGCGGCGCGGAGGCCCGCGCGGCCTGTCGCCGCATTAGCGTTGCCGGAATTCACCACCACCGCGCGCGCCCAGCCTCCGGAGGCTCGAAGCGCGGTCCGCGAGTAAAGCACCGGCGCAGCGGCCGCGAGGTTGGTGGTGAAGACTCCGGCCGCGGAGGTCTTTTCGGCCTCCGAGAAAAGCAACCCAAGATCCAGCGTCCCCGCCGCCTTCTTAATCCCGGCGGCTGCCGCCGCGCCGCGAAACCCTTGCGGAGTGCCGAGGTGGCCCTCGATTTTCTGCCAGTCTCTCATCGGAGCTTGAACACATGCTCCTTGGGTTTTTGCTTCTTGACCGCTTCGGTCGCGGCCGCCGGTGCGGAAGGGGGGCCTTCCACTTTCAGCGTTCGCCAGCTTTCGTCGCACGCCTGCATGTGAAGAGCCGCGTCGGCGTTTCCGGGGGTGCATTCCGCTTCGATAATTCGCGTCGGCGAAATCACGTGCAGCGCCTCCACCATCGTGCCACCGCGTGGGCGGCGGATGATGACGGCGTCGCGGCCCATGACTTGCGTGGACTCGTATTGGTAGTGGGGGATTTTGTAAGTGGATCCGTCAGATTGCCAGATGGCCTTGGCCTGAGGTGAAAACTCGGAGGCGCCGTCAGGGTTCGGTCCGGACTTGATGGTGAGCGACGGTCCGCCGCCGGAAAGGCCGGGCCTGGAGAGCCTGACTTCCCCCGGCAGGATCCCCGTCTTCTCGCAGATGCCCTTCGCGACATCGAGCGAGATGCCAAGGCCGGTGTTTCGGTACGGGACCGGCGTGAGTGCCTGGTCCGCCATTCGCTGCTTGTGAGCCGGATACCATCGGACGAAGAGATATTCTCCGCCCACCAGGGTGCCGCCGCCGATGAGGATCACGAGCGCCAAAACGGATTGTGGAGAGACCGGAAGTTTCATCCCCGGCCATCTTAACCTTTTCTCGAACTAACGGGCAAACGGGCTGGCGCGCAAATTGTCGTGGCGATCTATGATCGCAAATCACCAGGTCGCCGTCCGTGGCCATTCGTAGGGGCGCAAAGCCTTGCGCCCCTACACGGGACCGGTGGCCAGAGACTGCCGCGATCGGCTGGAGTTCGAGCTCGAGGAAGTCGGCGCCGGGCACGGGGTTCGAGCGATAAGGCGGGATGGGTTTGAAGCCCATGGACGGGCACAATTTTAAACATCGCTCTGCCGCTTTCAGATGATTCGAATCAGGGGACGGGTTTTCTCAACAACCTCGCCGATTTCCGTTGCCGGGACATCGCGTCGTCTGAGGCCTTCGAGAAGTTTTGGCGCATTGTTTCGAGCGGCCGAAATGAACAGCCCGCCGGAAGTCTGCGGGTCGAAAAGCAAGTTCTTGATTTCGTCCGCGACGCCGTTCGCGAAACCAACGCACTCGTCAATGAATTCGATGTTGCGCTTGAGGCCGCCCGGCAAATGTCCGCCCCGGGAGCAGTCGAGCGCCCCGGGGAGAAATTCGACCCGCTGGTGGTCAATGGTCAGACTCACGCCGCTTGCCAGCGCCATTTCGCGCGCATGGCCGAGAAGACCGAAGCCGGTGATGTCCGTGGCGGCGTGCGCGCCCGACTCAAGCGCCGCTTCCGAAGCCGCGCGGTTGAGCGCGAGCATTGAGTCGGTTGCGGCGCGCACGGCTTCCTCGCTCGCCTGGCCGTTTTTGAGCGCCGTCGAAATCACGCCCGTCCCCAATCGCTTGGTCAGAATCAGGCGGTCGCCCACGCGCGCGCCGGCGTTGGTCAGAACGCGCTCGGGGTTGATCAGCCCCGTCACTGCGTAGCCGAACTTGATCTCTTCGTCGCCAATCGAATGGCCGCCGATCACCGCGCAGCCCGCCTCCAGCATCTTGGCGAGCCCGCCCGCCATGATCTGTTCGAGAATCGAAACATCGCGGCCGGAATTCGGGAATCCCACGATGGAAAGCGCCGAGATGGGCCGGCCGCCCATGGCGTACACGTCGCTCAGCGAATTCACCGCCGCGATGGCGCCAAAAGTCCGAGGATCGTCCACGATGGGCGTGAAAAAATCCACCGTCTGGACCAGCGCCATGTCAGGCGCGAGACGATACACTCCGGCGTCGTCGGCCTTGTCGAAGCCGACCAGGACGTTCGGGTCGGATTGTTTCGGCAGCTTCGAGAGCACAGAGTCCAATAACCTTGGACTCAGCTTGGCCGCTCAACCCGCCGCCTTCACCATGCCGGTGAGCTTCGTCACTTCACTCATCGCCTGGGATTATAGTCGCAGGACTGGCGTGTTCCAAACCAGGGCGTCGGTTCTCGCCCGCGAGTCTGGCCAATCAAGCAGTTTTCAGGCCCGCGGCCCGAGCCAACTTTTTTTGCCGCTCATCAAATGTCCAGAAATGTTCGGCCTTCAATTCGAGAGCGCTCGCCACGTGCAGGGCGTCAAGCGTGCGGCTCCCGAGACGGGCCGCGTGGCGCCAGGCAAGTTCTGCGCAAACTTCAAACGCCATCTCCGGAAGGCTGATTTCACTCCACACTCCATCTGCCCGGTCTTGCTCAAATTGAGCTGCTATTTGCTTCGCTTTTTGGAGCGACAGACCTCCTTGGAAAACATGCTGTTGGATGGCGTGTGCCCATTCGGCGCGATGCAGAGGCGTAAGCCAAGGACGCGGTCGTGACCCCATCCGCCGCTCAGCCTCCGCCGAGTAACGGTCTGCCAGGTAAAGTGAGACCACAAAGCTTGTATCGGCGTATATGCTCAATACCGGCCGCGCTCCCGAATTAGAAGGTCGGCTCCCGGTAAAATCCGGTTGCCGAAGAGCTTCTTCCGCCGCGCGGCAAAGTCCGGCCACCGCCCGTCCTTCGGAGGCGACGCCTCTGGAACGATCCGGGCAATAACGCGCTCGCGCTCCCGGAGCTCCACCGTCTTACCGGCCCGGAGCCAAGCCTTGAGACGGCGAGTGTCCCTGAGTTGGCGGATGTTTATCGTGGGCATACGCCCAATGTGACACATTTTGTGCCACTTTGTCTACCGATAAGAAAATGCATCTGTAACGGCCAGCTTGCTTGGCGTCCCGGCGGGCCTTATGATGGTTTCATGGCTCAACTGGACGCCGTGGCCACGCTTCGACGCGTGCCGTTTTTCGCCGTGTTACGCGAAGAGGAACTAAAGTCGCTTGCCGCGCACTGCGGGGTGCGCCACGTCGCCAAGGACGAATTCCTGTTTGCCGAAGGCGAGCCGTGCGAGGGCTTGCTGGTGGTGCAAGCGGGCGCCATCAAACTTTTCAAGATGGCGGAAAACGGCCGCGAACAGGTGCTGGTGATCGAGCGCGCGGGCTCGACCGTGGCGGAGCTGCCGCTGTTTGACGGCGGGACGTTCCCCGCCACTGCCGCCGCGGTCGAAGGCCTGGCGCATCCGCTACATGACCAGCCTGGTTGAGGAGCTTTCGCTCAAGGAAGTGAGCCACCGCTTGGCTCGCTTCTTGCGCGATCGGGCGCTCAAGGCCGGGGTGCGGTCGCGGCGCGGCATCGAGTTTCCGCTCGAAGAGACGAACCAGCAGATTGCCGCCGAAATCGGGACGGTGCGTGACCTGGTCTCGCGCAACTTGCGGCGGCTGGTAGACCGCGGCATCATCAAAATGGAATTGCGCAAGGTCATCGTGCTCGATATGGCGGAACTGGAAGCGCAAGTCGCAGGCTCGAAGCGCGCCTCAAGCGACACCCGCCCAGTTACGTTGTCCTCCGCGCGCTTTTAAGCGAACCTCGCTCACCGAACTTCAATGCCTTCGGGTTGCTTCAAACGGCCGCTCGCACGTCGCCTTGCCTACTCAAGGTAATGCCTCGTCTCGCTTGAAAACACCCGGTTCCTGGCCCATGCCGCAGGGTCGAAAATCCTCGAACTCGACAACTTCTGGAAATTCGCTTGACAAGTGAGACTGAGCGAAGCATATATATGGACGTGCCATATATGGGAGCTGAAGCATCCGACCTCGAATGGAAGAAGGGCAGCGCCGAGCTGCTGATCCTCTCGCTCCTCGAGGCGCGGCCGCGCCACGGGTACGAAATCTCGAAGCTCATCGAGCTGCGCTCGCGCGGCGCGGTGCGCTACCACGTGGCTTCGCTCTATCCGCTCCTTTACCGGCTCGAAAAGCGCGGCTGGGTCGAAGGCCGATGGGTGGAGAAGAGCGGGCAACGGCGGCGCCGCTATTACCGCCTGACGAGCCTCGGGCGAAAAGTTTTGGCTTCGCAACGCCGTGGCTGGCAACGGTTTGTCGAGGCCGTTGATCGCATTACAGGGCGCATCGTGGAAGTCGAACATGCCTGAGACCAGTGGCAAGTGGTGAGTGGCAAGTGACAAGTGATGAGTGACGAGCAAAGAGCAAACACCGACGAGTAAAGAGAGGAAACACCGAAACTGTGGAAAGGACCCGGTATGCATGAGTGGAGCCAGGAAATACAGAAACGCCTAAAGAATTTGAATCTGCCTCCGGCGCGCGAAGCGGAGATCGTCGAAGAGGTGGCGCAACACCTCGAGGACCGCTACCAGGAGCTTGTCGCCGGCGGGGCCGTAGAAGATGAAGCCCGCCGCGTGGCGCTCGAAGAGCTGAGTCCGTCGGCCCTTCGACAGGCTCAGGGCGGTGAGCGTAGTCGAACCGCTGACGGATTGGCGCGGGGCTTGCGGCGTGTGGAGCAAGAGGTGAAGCAGGATCCCATTGTGCCGGGAGGAGGGGGGTGCAACGACTTTTTGGCGACCCTCTGGCAGGACGTCTGCTACGGAATGCGTATGCTGCGGCAAAACCCAGGGTTTACGCTTGCCGCCGCGTCCACCATTGCTTTGGGCGTCGGGATCAACGTCGGCATCTTTTCCGTGCTGAACGGCGCCGCGCTTCGTTTGCTCCCGATCCCTCGGGCGGAGCAGATGGTCAGTGTCAGCCAGAGCTTTCACGGGCACTTCGCTCGCAATGTTCATGGTGAAGGCAGCATGTTCTCATACCCGGAGTACGTTGAATATCGTAATCACAATCATGTCTTTTCGGGGCTTGTGGCCTATGAGCCCTTCCTCGAAGCAACCCTTGGGGGCAATTTGCAGCAACTGTTGGGTGCGGCCACCTCGTGCAACTATTTCGACGTTTTGAACGAGCATCCCGCTCTAGGGCGCGGCTTTGTGGATTCCGATTGTGCCGCTCCGGGTGAGAACTCCGTGGTGGTCGTCAGCAACAATTTGTGGCGAGGAACGTTTGCGGGCGACCCTTCTCTCGTGGGGAAAAGAATCACGCTCAACCGGACGGCATATACCGTCATTGGCGTTGCGCCGCCGGGATTCACAGGCACAGAGCCGGTAGCGAGCGCATTCTGGGTGCCCATATCCATGCAAGAAGCTCTGGAGCCGGGCCGGGACCGCTTGGCAGACGACAATTTGAGCTGGCTTGCGATGCTCGGGCGCACTCGGCCTAGCATTACGACGGGGCAGGTGCGCGCCGATCTCGCGGTCATCGCCGGACGCATAGACCATCTGCATCGCGGCAGTTTCTGATCCCCGCCGCTTCAGTCATTCTCGCCGCCTTCGGACTCGTTTTGCTGATTGCCTGCGCGAACGTGGCCAACCTTCTGTTGGCCCGCGCCTCCCTAAGACACAGAGAAATTGCGCTGCGGTTGTCTATCGGCGCCAGCCGAATGCGCCTGGTCCGTCAGTTATTGACCGAGAGCCTCTTGCTCTCCTTGATCGGAGGCGGGTCCGGATCGCTTGTTGCTTTTTGGGCGTTCGCAAGCTTCACACGGCTTGCCGTTTCTCACCTGCCCAAGGGACTTCCGGCCCTCGCTTTGAATGTACGGCCGGACCCTTTTGTGTTCGCCTATGCATTTGGGCTGACCCTCATTACGGGAATTGCATTTGGCCTTATCCCGGCCTTCGAAAGCACGCGGGTCGACCTGAATACCGCGTTAAAAGACGAAGGCGGGCGCGCCAGAGGAAGCGGGCGATTCCTGAGGAGCACTTTAGTTGGCGCACAGGTCGCTGTGTGCATGATTCTATTGCTGGCGACTGGACTTCTGCTGCGCGCGCTCTACCACGCGCAGACGGTCAACCCTGGATTCGAGATGAAGAACCTCGCCTCGGGATTCTTCAATCTCCTAGACCAAGGCTACGATCAAAACCGAGCAACATTACTTATGGGGCGCTTGCGCGAACGCATCGCAAGCCTCCCTGGAGTGATCGAAGTTGCGCAGGCAGAATGCGCCCCGCTTAGCCACGACTTTAGCGTCGGCAACTTCACGGTTCCCGGGAGGCAAGAAAAGGTCTCGATCGAATATAACCACGTCTCGCCGAAATATTTTTCCCTCCTCGGCATCCCTATCCTGCTGGGCCGCGGCTTTAGGCCAGGGGAGACGCACGACGCGCCGGGGGTGATCGTGACGCAATCTACTGCGCAGCGCCTCTGGCCGGGTGAAAATCCACTGGCGAAAACATTGCGGGAAGACTCCGGGCGAGAAGATTCGGTTATAGGGGTGGCGAAGGACGCTCAGGTGTCGCATCTCGGCGAATCCACCACGACCTACCTCTATTTTCCTGCCGGGCCCGAAGACAATGTGCGCACCTACCTGCTGGTTCGCTACACGGGAGACTTCACGGCGACGGCCAAGGGCATTCGCAATGCAGTGCAATCGCTCGACCCTGAGATGCCCGTGAATGTGAGCAAACTTGAAGACTACCTCGAAAAATGGCGCGCGCCCTCCCGTATTGTGGCCGCACTTTCGGGGGCTCTGGGCAGTCTGGCCCTTTTGCTCGCCTCAATTGGTGTGTACGGCACAGTGTCCTACAGCGTAAGCCGATCCACCCACGATATCGGAATCCGCATGGCTCTGGGGGCCGGCGGCAGGGATGTCATGAAACTTGTGCTTTGGCAGGCCATTCGCCCGGTGCTGATCGGGGGGATTCTCGGTGTGGCTGTGTGCGCCGCGGTGTCCCAGGTTTTCGCCAGCATGCTATTCGGGCTGAGCACGCATGACCCTATTGCGTTCATTTTTGTTCCCGCATTCCTCGTTTTTGTGACCCTTGTCGCGGGCTACCTCCCTGCCCGCCGGGCAACGAAAGTTGATCCCATAGTGGCGCTGCGGTATGAATAAAGCAGTGGCGAGTGACAAATGGCAAGTGACGAGATTGAGCGACTGAGTGATCGGGCGATTGAGCGAATTGGACAAGTGTTGCGACAGTTCTTCAATGACCCGATGAGCCAATCGAGCGATTCGAGGCGCCGCTCAAGGATGAAGCCTTGGCAGGCGCTCTTCCACCGGCGGGAGCGGCGGGAATCCCGCGTGCGGCTCGGTCTGATACCAATAAGCCACCGAGTAATAATTGTCCGCGCGGTCGTTCGCGTGGCCGTGCTCGATCGAAGCTTTGAGCGACTTGGTGAACGGTATGGGCGAATCGAGGTGAAAGCGATAGACCGACCAGCGCGCGCCCGCGCGTTCCGGACCAACGACGGGCGCGCCAAAAAGGTTATAGAAAAACGCATGACCGCCGAAGTCCCACGCGCCCAAGAAATAATCCTCGGTCCCTGTGCCGTTAATCGATGGCAGCTTTTCACCGTCCACGAAAAACATGTCGTCGCCTTCACCCCACCAGCCGTCGGCGTTTTCCATGACCGACATGGTGACGCCGACGAAGTGGCCGCGGCCCGCGGCCTCTACCCAAACGTAGTTGTCCTTGCCGTCGAGGTTCTTGCCGTTCGACTTGATGGCGACCGACGGCGCCGCCTGGCGGTATTGCGCGTGGAAATAAAGCGTGTCGTCGGTGAGCGGCTGGGAGTAAACGCGATAATCAATGTTGAAATAAAACGCGTCCACGCGGTCTTTGCCTTCGTTGGTCACGGCAATCTTCGCGTGCTTGCGGAAAGGCATGGGGAAAAAGGCATTAAGCGCGTGGTCGGGGCCAACGGCAAGGGGAAGCGATTGATAGAGAAAATAGTCGCCGAGGCCCAGACCGTAGAAGTCGCCGATGGGCGCCTCAACCGAGGGCGTCGGCTCATCGTCCCACCACATGCGCAGCTGGGTGACCTCGCCCGGCCCGGCTTCGTCGAGCAAGGACAGAGTTTCGCCCGGGGCGATGCGCCGGTAATCGGCGTTGCCCCCGGTGCGGTCGTAACTCGAGGAGCGCTTCAGCACATAGTCGTGCGGCCGCGGAAGGCCCTCGAGCAGACCGCTCCCCACTTGTCCGTATGCGGGGATGGCCGCGGCGATGGCAGCCCAAATTAAGACGGCAGCCTGGCGCATGAATCCCTCCTTCAATTCCACAGATGCAAGAATCGCGGCGGATTCTACCACAGCACGGCTCGAACCCCGGGTTCGTGTTTCCGGCTCGACTCCAATCCCCGAGCGGTTTAAGCTTTAGCCGGGCACGCGCCGATGAAGCCGCAGTTGCATCTTCCGATTCGCGAAGTCTCGAGCCCCGCCATTCCCACGCTCAAGCTGTTCCGGCGGGCGCTCGCGGAAGGCAGCACGCGCGAAGGCTGGCTTGCCGTGGAAGGGCCACACCTGTTGGAAGAGGCCTTGGCTGCGGGTGCGCCCACGGCGTCATTCCCGCATAAGCGGGAATCCACGCTACCCCCTGTCGAGGCGGTTCCGGCTCCGAAGGTCACAGTGCATAGCCTCCTCCTTGCGAAGTCGGCCGCACAGAAATTTCGTGGATTACTCGCGCGGCTTCCCGAAGCTGCCGAAATCGTCGAAATTCCTGACAAGTTGTTCGCGCGAATTTCCCCCACCGAGTCACCGCAGGGATTGGCAGCGCTTGTCGAGGTCGAATCGCCCAGCCTCGACGCGCTTCTTGGTGTTCCGAGTACGCTGCTGATCGTCGCCTGCGGCGTGCAGGAGCCAGGGAACATGGGAACGATGGTCCGCAGCGCGCAAGCGCTCGGGGGCAAAGGGGTGCTGGCGCTTAAGAGCACAGTAAGCGCCTTCAATCCGAAGGCCGTGCGCGCCTCCGCGGGCGCCATTTTTCGCCTTCCCGTCGTCCAGGGTCTCGAGCCCCGAAGTCTTTTTGACCGGCTGCGTCATGCCGGCGTCCGAATTATCGCAGCCTACCGGCGCGGCCCTGTGGGGCTAGCCGAAGCGGACCTGCGTGGCCCGGTTGCGGTGCTGATTGGGCGTGAAGGGACGGGGCTTCCTGAGGAAGTCGCCCGCGAAGCCACTCAACATGTGGCGATTCCCCTGCGCCCGGGCGCCGATTCCATTAACGCCGCAACCGCGGCCGGGATTTTTCTTTACGAAGCGGCGAGACAACGGGGATTTCACTATTGAGTGATTGGGTGATTGAGTGATCGGGTAATTGACCCATCGGGGAATTGGATGATCGGTTGATCTGGTCATTTGGCCATTGACGAAGCTGTTCTGTAGCGCCGCTCTATGAGCGGCGAAAAACGCCTGTAGCCCCGCCGCCTGCCTGCTCAGGCAGGTCCCGGCGGCATCGGGGTGCGGTCAGTGAGACGCTGGCGTTACGGGCGCCGATGCCGCTCGGCGGCTGCCCCGCAGCGCGGGGAGAGGCGAAGTCGCCGGTCCGCTCTTTCATCGGGGGCAGGCTCCGACCGGCGCTACAGTTTTCTAGCTTCGAGTTTCGAATTTCCAATTTCGAATTCGCATGAGCCTATTCCCAACTCCGTCGCAACCCAACGCGCCGCAGGCCAAGCGGCCGCTGGCCGACCGCATGCGTCCGGAGACGCTCGAAGAGTTCGCCGGCCAGCTCCACTTGCTCGCACCGGGAAAACCCTTGCGCCAGCAAATCGAGCGCGACGAGCTGCACTCGATGATCCTTTGGGGGCCGCCCGGTTCCGGGAAAACGACGCTCGCCACTATCATCGCCAAGAAAACCAAAAGTGATTTTGTCCGTTTCAGCGCCGTGCTGGCCGGGATCCGCGAAATCAAGGAGGTGATGGCGGCCGCGGAAAAATCCCGGCACTACGGCCGGCGCACCGTGCTGTTTGTGGACGAAATCCATCGCTTCAACAAGGCGCAGCAGGACGCCTTCCTTCCTTACGTCGAGCGCGGCGACATCGTGCTGATCGGCGCCACGACCGAGAACCCGTCGTTTGAAGTCATCGCTGCGCTTTTGTCGCGCGCCAAAGTCTATATGCTTTCGGCGCTTTCGACCGACGAGACGGTGACCCTCCTCCGCCGGGCGATTGCGGACGCCGAACGAGGGATTGCGCGAGAGAAGCCGATCATCTCCGACGAATTGTTGCGGCAAATCGCCGTCTTCTCAAACGGCGACGCGCGCGCCGCATACAACACGCTTGAAACGGCCGTCACGGCCGCTCCACGCGATGCGGAAGGGCGTGCGCCGATCAATGAAGCGGTCGTCGAAGACGCCATTCAGCGCAAGATGCTCCTCTACGACAAGTCGGGCGAGGAGCACTTCAACCTGATCTCTGCGCTCCACAAGTCCGTCCGCAATTCCGACGCCGACGCCGCGCTCTACTGGCTGGGGCGGATGCTCGAAGCGGGCGAAGACCCGCTCTATATCGCGCGCCGCCTGATGCGCATGGCCTCGGAAGACATCGGCCTCGCCGAGCCCGGAGCGCTCGCGGTCACCGTTGCCGCCATGCAGGCCGTGCACTTCATGGGCATGCCGGAGGCCGACCTGGCCCTGGCCGAGGCGGCGGTGTATTTGGCTCTCGCGCCGAAATCGAATGCCCTTTACATGGGCTATGGTGAAGTCAAAGCCGATGCGCGCGGCACTTTGGCAGAGCCCGTGCCGTTTCACTTGCGCAATCCCGTGACGGGCCTTATGGCGAACGTCGGTTACGGCCGCGGCTACCAGTACGCCCACGACGCGCCCGAACATTTGACCGACATGCCGTGCCTTCCGGAAAACTTGCAGAATCGCCGTTATTACCGGCCGACCGATGAGGGCTTCGAAAAGAAGCTCAAGGAGAAATTGATGGCGATTGGGGAATGGAAACGAAAGCGCTCGCAGTAGCGCGGACCTGCTGTTTAGGTCCGCGGCATTTCGCGGCCGATGCCTAAGGCGTATATCTCGCTAACGATCGCTGCCCTTGAGATCAAAGAAGGTCCGCAGAAATTGTCTCGGCGTCGGGATTGCCACACCGAGCGGCATAAATGTATTCTCGCCGTACCGACTCGTGCCTCCACATTCGTCAACAAGGCCCTGAACTCGCTTGCTATACACTCTGGAGTACGAAAACCTGTCGCAGATGCTGACCAGTGCCTGGGTCAACGCGCCGAAGGCTTGATCGTTAAGATGCGTTGGCACCTGCCAAGCATGCCCCATGAGGAGGCAAGCGTCCGGGGCCAGTGGGAAGGCGGCTGCGTCCATGCCTTTTCGAAACCCGTATCCCGTATGCAGGAGCCCATTCCCGAGCGGCACGAAGGTTATCAGAGGGTTGTCGCTGGTGATGAATTCACCGCCGAGAGGAGGCCTCAGGATTGTCCATGGTTGCTTGGTTAGCAGCCAGCCGGCGATACGCTCAGCGTTCGCTATCAGGTCGGCTAGAAAAGCGCGTTGTGCCTCTGCGGGTCCGTACGAGCGCTCGACCATCTCCACGATGGTAGCCCGAATTGCCTCTTTCGCGACGGGCATCCCGTACTTCCTGGAAGTAACTTCCGCAAGCTCGGCAACCAGCCGTTCATCGTCGGCAGCCTGCCTGAATCCGGCTAGGGTCTTACTCCAATTGCTTTCTTGCTGCCGCCGGCGCTGGGTCGCCCTCGAAAACAATAGACCAGCGTAAAACGCACGCCTTTCGCGGGAGCGCGGAGGCCAATGGAAAGTTTCGAACTTGGCGCAGGTCAGGATCTCGTTGCACTCGCTTTCGTGCTCTGCAAGCAGCGACTCGAAGGAATGCTCCCAAGACCCGTCAGGTTTCCTGTACTCGAAGTGCCCCTTCTTCACGCCCTGTCTTGACGTCGCGCGCTGGCCCGGTTTGCGGCCACGCTCGTAAACCCATATGCGACCAGGGCCGCGTTTACGCCGTTTTGGCCTTACCGCAAACTGCTCAAGGTAAAACTTGGGAATGATGTGGGAGCGAATCATTTGGGAGCGAGGCTATACGCGCTGGCTGACGAAGCGCTTCGCGTGTTCTTTCAGGATGCAGCGGTCCTGGACGACTTCGAGGCCGGCCTCGCGAGCTCGCCGTGCCGCGTCCTCATTCACGACGCCTTCTTGCATCCAGACGACCTTCGCGCCTTTCCGGATTGCCTCTTCGACGACTTCGGGAACGCACTCCGGGCGGCGAAAGATAACCACCAC
>QHZO01000155.1 GCA_003224695.1 Acidobacteriota bacterium | reverse complement strand
GCCAACGATCGTTCCTTCCTCGCCCTTGACTTTCGCGCCTTCCGCCTGGCGCAGCGCCGCGGAAATGGGATACTGCGTGTGGTCGGGCGCGGTGATGGTGTCCAGAACCAGCCGCATCTCCGCCACGCCTTTGGCCCGCCCGGGCGGCTTGATAAAGCTGACGTGGCCGTCAATCATGCTGCCGGCGGGCACAATCTCATAACCTTTGATGAAGATGGGATCGCTCACCGAAGCCGTGAAAGGGTCGCCGTTCTGGCAGGTCTTGGTGCTCAGGACTTGCGTGAGCTGCGCGTGAAGTTCGGTCCCCGCGGGAATCGTAGGCGATTCCTGGCTCTCTTGCGCCAAGCTTGCGCCAAGCTCAGCGCCGAAATGCCCATGCTCAACACGAGGCCCAGAATTCCAACCCTACGGCGCTCCCAGTTCGATCGCATAGACTGCATCTCCCAGTCTTAATGTAGGGGCACAAGGCCTTGTGCCTCTACCGTCACTGGTAAATTTAGCCTTTCCGGCCTCGCTAAACAAGCTCCAGCTTTTGGATTCGGCGAACTCGACGCCGGTTGCATTTCGGCGTGCGTGCCCGGCAAAACGTCCGCTCAATTTTTGTAGTATGAGCTCGCTTTGACCAACCCCTTAGGTTTTCACGAGTCTCTGTGATCTCTGTACCGAGAAGCCTTCAACACGGAGGCCACGGAGAACTCAGTGATCTCCGTGTTAAGGATTTCTGCAACAGAGGGTGCAGAGGCGTCCGCTTGGCTTTCCGCGATGCATCGTGAACTGGAATGTCCGGGCTCTGAAACGCTGTCTGCCCTTGAGGGACGGGGGGCGCTGTGGTAATTTAGGCGAGATTCGGGGAGGGCGGGAAGCGCACGCGGAAGACCCGTGAGGTGCTTTCATCGCCCGGCTCCATGGAGGTGAAGCGATGAAACGCCGGGAATTTCTTTCGAGAACGACCGCAGGCGTGGGGGCAGCGTGGCTGGGAAGCTGGTCGCTTGCCAGTGCTCTGACGACCGCCACGACGTTCAGCGCCACGGACATCGTGACACTCGGCTCGACGGGTATCAAGACCTCGCGCCTGGCCATGGGCACGGGCACGGTCGGCTCGAACCATCATTCGCACCAAACGGCGCTGGGCATCCAGGGTTTGGCCGATTTGCTCCATCACGGCTACGACCACGGGCTGCGTTTCTTCGATGTGGCGGACTCCTACGGCAGCCACCCGCACGCCCGCGAGGCGCTCAAGCGAATGCCCAGAGATAAAGTCACCATCCTCACCAAGTCCTGGGCGCGCGATTACGACGGCATGAAGGCGGACATCGTGCGCTTCCTCAAGGAATTGGATACCGACTACCTCGACATCGCCTTGATGCATTGTCTTGAAGATGCCGATTGGGTGACGAAGTATAAGGGCGCGCAGGACGCCCTTTCGGAGTTCAAGGACAAGGGAATCATTCGCGCGCACGGCTGCTCCTGCCACTCGATCGGCGCGCTGCGGGCCGCGGCGGCGAATCCCTGGGTTGAGGTGGACTTGGCGCGGATCAACCCTATCGGCTCGCACATGGACGCGGACCCCAAAACCGTCGGCTCCGTGCTCGTCGAAATGAAATCGCGATATGCGCACGCGGCAGGATGAGGCGCTGCATTACGCGTTGTCGCTCGGCATCCTCGACGCCTTCACCATCGGGGCCGAAAGCATCAGCGAGCAGAAGGACCTCTTGCGGCGCATTTCCGCCGTCACGGTTTAGCGCCAGCCGCAGCCAGGATTGTTTACGAACGAGCCACTTGCATTCGGCGCAGGAAAGGAGTATGAAGGAGGTGCATTTACTGGAGGAGGTATGACTCCACCGGACATGAATGCAACACTCGGATAATCACGCCGCTCTTGCGGCGCGGGCTGCTGGCAAGGGATCGCCGGCGCGCCGAGCAAAGATAAAACGGGGAGCCCGTCGGACGACGGACTCCCCGTTTTCGTTTCTAGGCCGCGGAAGTCAGGCAATGTTCCCCCGCACAAATCCGATCGCACGCGAAAACAATTGCGTGCATAGAACAAAATGAAGCGAACTAGCCCAAAAGGACTATTGCCAACGTCTTGGAATCTTGAAATCATGGTCTTGCATCTAAAGTTGTCGGAAGCGAAAGAAGGGGACCCAATGTACGTAATTCTTGAATACGCGACATACGTTGCAATTGTCAGCGTTCTCGCAGGTCTGTTATTTGGCGCGTCCGCCCTGGTAATGATAACCAAAGACAAGGCGCCACATGTCGCGGAGGCTTCTTTGAAAGCGATCCACGACACGGCACGACGTCTGGAAGCGACCCACCTGCCGAGCCCATTCGCTAAACACTCTGCGGCTAAAGAATCGCCCGTGGAAAATCGCCAAGCTTAATCCTGTGACGGCGGTCGGAGTTTCTTCCGGTTCTATCGGTTACCGCCGAGCCAAACCGGCGCTCTATGAGCGCGGATTTTGGAGCGCGGCCACCTGCCTGCGCAGGCAGGCTTGCCGCAGCTTTCCAAAGCGGGAGCAAGCTCCCGCGCTCCAAAAGATGTAATTCCACTTCGCGCCAGCCGTCAGTCCCTCAGATATCCCCAAGACAAGCAGGGAAGTGCTTCCGAGGCGCGAACCGTGGCGCCGTTCGTGAAAAGCCAAGCTAGGTCGGCCAATTCCCTTTACGTCTGATAAGGCATATTATGTTAACAAAGAGAACAGGAAAAGCCAACTCGTGCGGTCACTGGATTCCCGCCTTCGCGGGAATGACGAAGGGGCGGGAAAGACAAGGGGGCTGGAATGACGAGGGTGTGGGAGTGTCGAGGGCGCGGGAATGACGGCCGTTTCGAAAGGGGCCGCATCCCGAACCTCACAGCGCCTTACGCAAAAAGGGCTGTAATTGTTCGAGCTCCGGGGTTAAGGGACGAGTGGCATGACGACGTGTAAAGATTGGGATGGCAACCGTTTAGGGTAATCGCGGTTGAAAACCGACGGAAGCCCCTCGGCCTCCAGTGCCTGCTGTTGGCGATAAATTTGGGCGGGCCTGACTGCGGCAGGCAGGCTGCTATTTCGGCGTCTGAGGCTGAAGCTTTCCTTCCCATGTCCCTTTCAAATCTTCATGGGACCATTGTCCGCTCAAGGCGCCTTTCTTCACCATCTTTCCCGATAAAAGGTATTCGCCGTCGGGAGAATCAATATGGATTTCCAGGTTCTTGCTCTTGAACGTGGCGGAGCTTAATTCCGCCGAGCCCATTGGCGAGGAGACGGAGCCGGTTACGGTTTCCGCCTGCTGTTCGAGGTAAAGCGTAAACGGCTGGTCGCCCTGCGGACCTCCGTGGGACGTACATTCCCACGTGCCGGTGAGCGGACCGGGCTTGGATTCTTTTCCCTTGCCTCGAAGCGTCTGGGCGGCTCCGAGAGTGACGAGAACAACCATTGCCAGAGCGATGCGTCGCTTCATTCCTCAACTCCTTTCGACGAGTGAAAATGCTCCCGCAGATGGCCCCACGATGGCGGCTGCGGGTGCACGAAATTCTATAAGGCGGGAGTTGAAACGTCCACAGAAATCGGCCAGGGCACGATTTCAGTCGCGCCGCTACGACCGCGGCGTAACAGGCAGATGAAAAATGCATTCATGCTGTCATTCCGAGCGAAGCGAGGAATCTCGCAAGACCTCTATTCTCAGAGCGAGCTTCCTCTCCCGCTTCGCGGGATCGGAATGACAGTTCTCCGAAGCGTTTCACATCAGCCTTCTAAAACCAGAAATGCCACGCTGTATCCACCAAGGCGTGGGTGAGCGCGGACGCCGGAATGCGCCGGCGCGCGCGGAAGGCGTTCCCGTAAAACACACCTGCGAGCGACGCCAGCACGGCGAATCGCCAGTTCGGTACGGGAGCATGGTGGAGGTGTGAGGCGCCGAAAATGAGCGATGCAACGAGCAGGCCGTAGAGGCCCGGCATCTTTCCGGGCAGGCCTGCCTGACGGCCAGACAGGCTCTTGACCAGGAAGTTTTGCAAGATTCCCCGAAACAAGAATTCCTCAGGCACAGCGATGGTGAGATAAATCCCGGCAAAAATCAGAGCAAAATTCCCTGCCAGCGTCACCCAGCCGGGAACCAGAAAACTCTCTCCGAAGACACGCGCAGGGAAAGGCGCGAAGAGTGCCGCGTGAGGGTGAATGAAACCGAGCGTCAAGCCCAGCGGAATGCCGGGAATGATGAACCCGACAAAATTCATTAACCCGTGCTTGGCGTCTCCGCCGCGCCATACAAGCTTGTAGCCTACATCCTCGAGGCCCCGAACTGCCAAAAACGCGTAAGCTCCGGTGATCACCGAATAGATGGGGCGGAAGAAATAAAGTTCACGCGGCCAAGCCCAGATTCCGGTGAGCCAGCCGGCCATTACCGGCACCGCCAGCGCCGCCATTGCGGCAAAATCTCGCCATCCGACTCGGTCGGCCTTACGCCGGCGGTCGGGAAGCAGGAGGAGCGTCGGCGCGAGAATGTACGCGGTCAACCTCCCCGCTCCGCTCCACGTCCACGTCCCGGTACCGAGAGCGAATACAGCGTAAGGAACAAGCAGCGCCAGGGGAAGCGCCGCCGCCGCAAGCGCGGAGCGCTGTGCCCAGGCGCGCAGCCATCCGACGAAAGTTTCCTCGGTCAGCGCGATGAAGAGGCCCAATACCAGGGCGAGTGAAACCAGCGCCCCCGCGAGCTTCCCAGGCTCGACGCGCGACGAGGCCAGAACCATCCATTCGGCCCCGCCTGCCAAGGCCACCAGCGCCAGGATCGCCAGCGCGGTTTTCTTCACGGCGAGCCTTCGCGGCGTAGGGCGGGCGGCGAGCCGGGGGCTTTGAAGTCGGCGGAACCGAGGTCAAGATTCTGAAGCGGAATCACCCGCGCCGGCCCGAGTTTCTTGAGCTCTTTGCCAAAGCCACGGACATCACCCACCAGCACGATGGTTGCCTGCCCGGGATCGAGATAGCGCGCGAGGGTCACGGAAACCTGGTCGGCCGTCAAGCCGCGGATTTTCTCGGGAAAATTATTCCAGTAATCCCACGGCAAGCCGTGCACCATAAGGTCGAGGACCTCGTCGGCCATGCCCTCCGACGATTCGAACTCCAGCGCCAAGTGGCCGACCAAATAATTCTTCGCGTATTCGAGCTCGAGGCCCGTGATGGGTTGGCTTCGCAGACGGTTCATTTCGTCAAGCACCGTCTCGACCGTCTTCATCGTTTCGGCGGTGCGCGTCGAAGTTTTCGCCTCCCACGTTCCGAGAGGACGGTAGCAGACCAAATCGCTCGAAGCGCCGTAGGTGAGCCCGCGCTCGGTGCGCAGCGCCTTGAACAGGCGGTTGGCCGCCGGCCCGCCGAGGACCTGATTGGCCAGCATCAGCGCTTCATAGTCGGCGCTCGTGCGGCCGACGCCCGCCGTTCCCACGCGGATTTCGGTTTGCACGGCATCGGGCTTGTCCACAATCAGGATTTCACGGTGGGACTCGGATGGGGGTGCGAGGGCAGAGATGGGTTGGGGCGACGGCGCCTCCGGCCAGCCAGCAAAGAATTTTTCAGCAAGCGCAAAGGCCTGTTCGGCTGCGATATCCCCCACGACGGCCAGGATGGCATTGGACGGACGGTAGTAGCGATCGTGGAACCATTGCAGGTCGGGCGGAGAGACGCGCGAGGCGGAGGCGACGGTCCCATCGGCAGGGTGGCCGTAGGCCGTGCCGCGAAATTCCAGCTCGTCGTACACGGTATCGGCGACGTAACTCGGGTCGCCCTTCAGGAGTTCGAGCGATGAGGTCATTTGTCGGCGGGCGCGGTCCACCTCTGAAGGCGCAAAAGCGGGATGCATGACCATGTCGGCGACGAGGTCGAAGGCCAATTCCGCGTGGTCGGCGAGAACGCTCAGGCCCAGATACGATTCGTCCCAACCCGCGCTGTTGTCCACGTTGCCGCCCGCATCGTCAACGGTCTCGGCAATCTGGAATGCCGTGCGGTGAGTTGTGCCCTCGTTGAGCAAACCGGCGACGATTTGAGCGGTCCCGGCGAGATCGGGCGGGTCGGCCTCCGCTCCGGTCTTGACCACGAGCCGGAGCGTCAACATCGGCAGCCCGCGCCGTTCGATGACCAGGACCTTGAGGCCGTTCGAGAGCGTTCGAACCGTCGGCGCCGTCATGACGAAGGGCTTTGGCGGTGGAACCGTCGGCGGCGACTCGCGCTCGGTCCAGGCGCGTGGAGGTAGGGGATAGAGTCGTACCACGAAGGCGAGGAGTAATCCCAGGGCGGCAAGCTGGCCGAAAGTAGCGGCCAGCCTCCGTCGCATCGGGGCTAGCCGAAAGAGCGGCGACTTCCCTTTTCGGGTGAAAGGCGGTTTGAATCGAGAGGGAACGATGGTTGCGGCGCACAAAGATTTCTCTTGCTTGCCACTTTCCACTAGCCACTTGCCACTCCGAGCAATTGGGTTGGGGCCGCCGGGCCGAGCTGTTTGAAAGTCTGGGGCACGGAGGGCACGGAGAAGCTTGTTTTGATCGCGCCTATTACCAATCATTGGTGCTTCTCTTTCCCTGTGGCGGATTCTGGCGCGGCGCCGCTCTCGGGAAAAACCTCGACAATCGTCCCGTTTTCGGGAGTGAAATATTGTTTCGCCACGCGCTCAATGTCCGACGGGGTCACGGCGAGGAATCGCGCGGGCTCAGTGTTCACGAGCTCCGCGTCGCCGAGAACCACGGCGTCGTAGCCCAGCTCTTCGGCACGGCTCTCGCTCGACTCGCGGTCGAGAATCAAGGCGCGCAAAACCTGGTTTTGAGCCTTCGCCAGCTCTCCCGGCGAAACGGGCTGGCTTTCGAGGCGCGCGAGCTCGGTCTGGACTTCGCGCAAACCATTTTCCGGAGAATAGCCGTCATTCATGACCGCGAAGACGAAAAACAGGTTGGGGTCCTCGGTGAAGTTTCCGCTGCTTTCCGCTTCCACGGCGACCTGCTTCTCGTAAACGAGGCGGCGATAAATCCGCGAACTTTCACCGACCGACAGAATCTTCGCCGCCAGGCGGAGCGGATAGGAATCCGGCGTGCCGTCCGCGGGCATATGAAAGCCCTCGACGAACGCCGGCAGGGAAACGTTCGAAGTCATTTTCAGTCGCAGCTCGGCCTGCTGCGCGGGCTCGGCGGGAATGCGGCGCTCGATGGGCGCGCCCCGCGGCAAGCGATCGAAATACTTTCGCACCAGTGCCGCCGCCTCGCCCGAAGCGATATCGCCAACGATCACAAGTGTGGCGTTGTTCGGAACGTAGTAAGTGTCGTAGAAACTGCGGATGTCCGCAAGGCTCGCGCGGTCAAGGTCCTCCATGCTCCCGATGGTCATGTGGCGATACGGGTGGACGGTGAACGCGGCCTCATAAAGTTTTTCAATCACCGTCCCGTAGGGCGGATTGTCAAACTTCATGCGCCGCTCCTCTTTCACCACTTCCCTTTCGTTCTTGAAAACCGCGTCGGTAATTTGGAGGTTGCGCATGCGGTCGGCTTCGAGCCATAGCGACACGGGCAATTGATTGCTGGGTATGGTTTCCCAGAAGACGGTCGCGTCCTCAGTTGTGTACGCGTTGTCCACGCCGCCGGCGCGCACGACGTAGTCGGAGAATTGCTCGGGCAAAACGTTGCTTGTGCCCTGGAACATCAGGTGTTCGAAAAGATGAGCGAAGCCGGTGCGGCCCGGTCGCTCGTCCTTCGATCCGACGTGATACCACACGTTGACGCTCGCCACCGGCGCCTGATGGTCTTCCACCATGTAAACGCGCAGGCCGTTTTGGAGCACGAAGGATTGAATTTCCGTGTGCGGCAATTTGACCGCGGCGCGCGCCACCGGTCCACCAACGCCCAGAAAGGAAACTGCGAAAGCAACGCGGAGTAGAGCTTTCCCGAAGGCGCCTGGAGCCCCTTTTCGCCGAGCAAAAGGCGCGCTCTCGTGTGGGACCGCGGAGTGTTGTTTGGCAGGCGTCAATATGAGATTTTATCATCAATTCCATCGGCGGCGCGGCTTTGAGGTATGGGCGCAAGGCCTTGTGCCCCTATGTCCCCGAAATGACCCACTAACCGCGGCGGCAGAACCGCCTTGATGCGCCGACTGCCTGCGCCTGCTCTGCTCTTGCGCCGCGCAATTTTCCAAGGCTAAATGAGAGTTCGTTCACCTATTATCAAACCGCGGAGGGTACTTGTTTGTCGGCGAAAGCTGAGCGAGCCGTCGAAGAGTCGCAAGCTGGCCGCGCACTGATGCCCACCTCTTCCCTGCCCTGGACGCGCGCGGACACAATCTTTGTGGGGCTTCAGACACTCTTCATTACCATCGTTTACGCCCGCGCGTTGCGGTTCGATTTTGTGCTCGACGATTTCCCGCTGATCCTTCAAAACCCGCTGGTGCGCGCGAATTGGAAAGCCATCCCCCGCTTTTTCGCCGAAGGTTATTTCGAGCGCATCTTCCCCCAGGCGCCGGCGAACGACTACCGGCCGCTGTTGAGCGTCTGGCTGCTCGTAAACCAAAAACTTTGGGGATTCAATCCCGCGGGTTGGCACGTTGCTCCGATCTTTCTTCAAGCCGTTGTCACCGTCGGCGTCTACCTGCTGGCGCGAAGACTTTTTCTCGATCGGCCGTGGGCGGCGCTTGCCGCCGTGGTCTTTGCGCTTCACCCCACCCACGTTGAAACCACGGCATGGGTGATTGGGATGAACGAGTCCTTGATGGCTGTCCCTTTCTTGTTCGCACTTCTTGCGTTTCTGCGGTCTCGCGACCCGGCCTCACACGCGGGAATCTGGCTTGGAGCCTCGCTGTTTGGTTACGCGCTGGCGCTTTGCGCCAAAGAGGACGCGATTGTACTTCCGGCCCTGGTTGCCGCCTGGGCGTGGTTTTTTGGCGGCGCGAAGGCCGCGGAGGCGGATTCAACGTTGCGGCGAAATGTTCGCTCGACGCTCATCGCGTGCGCTCCCTATATGACGTTAACGGCGTTATACGTTGGCGTTCGCTTTGCGGTGCTTGGCGGATTGAGCCACACGGCTGTGCCGATTCCCCTGGCGACCATCGTCTGGACCGCCCCGCTGGCGCTCTGGAGCCATCTGCGGCTGCTTCTGTGGCCCTCGGGCCTCTCAATTTTTTACGATATTCCCTATGTCACGGGCCCCCTTTCCAGTAATTTTATGCTGCCAGCCGCGGCGCTTGCGGCGCTGTTGCTAGTGTTGTGGCTCTGGGCCGAGACTTCGCGCCAGGTTTCTTTCTTGGCGGTTTGGCTGTTCGTGCCCATCCTTCCGCTGCTCGACCTGCGCGTTCTTCCCGAAGGCGAGTTCGTCCATGACCGGTATCTATATCTCTCTTCCATCGCCTTCGCGCTGCTCGTGGCGAAGGCTCTAAAGCAAGGCGCGGAGCGGGCCCGTTCGACGCTTGAGGTGGCACGGGTTCCGAATGCGGCGGCCGTGGTCTTAGCCGCGGTCTTCGGAGGCCTCAGCTTCTATTACAGCGGCTATTGGACAAACAACCTTTCGCTCCTCGTTCGTGGAGTGGCCATCTCGCCCGGAAACAACGCGGCCGTGAACAACCTGGCGAATGAATTCGTCAAGCACGGGCGATACGACGAAGCCACGGCCCTTTATGACAGGGTGCTGGACCGCGCTCCCAACTTCTGGCTGGCCAACTACAACCTGGGCGTTTGCGACTACAAAATGGGCCGCTACGATGATGCGTTGACCCACCTCAGCCGCGCCGCAGCGTCTGCGCCTTCGGAAGCAGACATCTTCGTTTACGCCGGACTTTCGCTGTATCGGCTGGACCGGCTTCCGGAAGCGGAGTCGGCTCTCGAGCGCGCCATCACTATCGAGCCCGCAGGGGCCGGCTACCATTTGGCCCTGGGAATTATTTTGAAAGCACGCGGTGAACGCGGCCGTGCTCTCGCCGAATTTCGACAGGAGCTCACCTATCATCCCGAGGAGTCGGCCGCGCGCCAGGCAATCGCGGAGATTGAATCCCAAGCGGCGCAGAGCGTCAAGGGAGCGCCGGCGCCTTAGGAGGGGTTGTTGAAACACTTCTACGAACCGTCATTCCGATGAGTCCCGACGCGTCGGGACGAGGAGGAATCTTGCCGTGGCCTTGTTTTCAGAGCGAGATTCCTCTCCGTCCGCTGACGGATCGGAATGACAACGTTCCGAAGCGCTTTTTATCAGCCTGGCGGACGCACGGCACATCGCATGCCCGCTTGAATTACAGGAGTTGCTTTGGCAGAGGGACAAGCCCTGGAAGTTGAGGAACTCGGTGGGCGCCAAGGCCCACTTGGCAGTATGGCGCTCCCTTGGACGTTGACCGACACGATTTTCGCGGGGCTCGAATCCCTGCTCGTCTTTTTGGTCTATGCCCAAACGCTCAGATTCGAATTCGTCCTGGACGATTTCCCGCTGATTCTACAAAACCCGCTGGTGCTCGTCCCCTGGCGCTCGGTTCCTCAGTTTTTCGTGGAAGGCTATTTCGACAGAATGTTTCCAACCGATCCGCACAATGTTTATCGGCCGCTGCTTTCCGTTTGGCTGGTCCTTAACCAGAAGTTGTGGGGTTTTAATCCTGGCGGCTGGCACTTGGTGGCGGTCCTTTTGCTTGCGCTGGTAACCCTGGAGGTTTACTCGCTGGGGCGAAGGGTGCTCAAGTCGCGTCCGCTCGCGGCCCTGGCGGCGGCGCTTTTTGCGCTCCACCCCATCCACGTGGAATCAACGGCCTGGGTCATCGGGATGAACGAATCACTGATGGCGGCGCTCTTCATCGCTTCAATTCTGGCCTATCTGCGTTTCCGCGACCCCGACCGCAATCGTGGACTCTGGCTTGGGACGTCCCTGGCGTGCTTCGCCCTGGCGCTCCTGACGAAGGAAGAATCCATTGTCCTCCCAGCGCTCGTCGCCAGTATCGTTTGGATAGACGGCCGGCGGGACCAGGGGTCTCGGCCCACAGACCTTATTTCGCGTTTGCGCGGCGCGCTTGCCAGCTCGGCGCCGTACTGGGGGCTTGCGGCCGCCTATTTAGCCGCGCGTTTCGAAATCCTTCATGGCCTTGGCCACACGGCGACCCAGATGCCTTTCGGCGCCCTCCCTCAGACAATTCCCGCCGTCCTCTGGTCGGATATCCGGTTGCTCGTTTGGCCGTCCGGATTAAGCATTTTTTACGCTTCTCCCTTCATCGCGTCTGCATCTGTTTCGAACTTTGTTCTTCCATCACTCATCGTCCTGGCGGTTGCCGGCGGTCTTTTGGCATGGGGCACACGATCGAGGGCCGCGGCATGGGCGGCGACGTGGGTGTTCATACCTATCCTGCCGTTCCTCGATTTACCGATCCTCCCTGATGGCGACTTCGTTCACGACCGCTATCTTTACCTCTCGTCGGTCGGGTTCGTTATGCTCCTGGCATTAGCCATACGGGAAGCGGGCGAGCGTTTGCAACCGCGGATTAAGTCCGTCGGGATTCAGTTGCTCGTGTTTGCGGCGGTGGGCTTGGCCTACTGTAAGCTGACCCTTGCCGACAGCCGCTTCTGGGCCAACCAAATGGAGCTCGACGCCCATGCAGCCACGGCGTCGCCAGGAAGCAACTTCGCGTTGGACCGGCTGGCGCACCAATATTCCGAGCATGGCCAGTGTGGCATTGCCGCCGCGATCTATCAGAAGGTGCTCGCTCGCTCGCCTCGCTATTGGATGGCCTATCTGAACTTGGGAGCGTGCCAGTACCAGGCGGGAGACTACGGTGCTGCCTTGGATGAGCTTGCCCAAGCCGCCAAGCTCGCGCCGGGAGACCCGGACGTGCTCTTCTTCATCGGCCTGACGCAATTCCGTCTTCGCCACTTTGACGTCGCCGAAGTGGCCCTTCGCCGCGCCATCGAGATCCGTCCCTATGGCGTCGGCTATCATCTGGCGCTTGGCATGCTCCTCGAGGCCGAAGGGGACAAGGCGGAGGCGCTCGCCGAGTTCCGCCGTGAACTGGCTTACCATCCGGACGAGAGCGCAGCTCGGGCGGAAATCGGAAGGTAGAGCTTTGTTGTGTCAGGGCGTCCACGACCCCTCCTGACCTGTAACCCGGTCAGGTACAGCCAAAGGAGCCTGGAGCAACCGCACACTATGCGCGGTCACTCGCCAGAGCGTTCGATTGGATGCCGCTTTGGGTGATAGCTTGCGGGAACTCGCGCCTTCTCAGGCGTGGCGACCTTAACCTGCACTGCATGGCTTCGAGTGTCCCAGCCATAATGTGATTTCATCAGCCCTATTCCCGCAGTCACGAAGTACGATACGATGAATGGAAACAGCAGAGAAAAGATGATCCTCGGCCCGCTTACTCCTGAATGTAGAATCATCGTTCCAGAATCCTGCGCCCTGCTTCTTGTTACAGGGGCACGCTTTTGTACGTCCGTTCCTTGCATGGTCACCTCTTTGGTTTTCACAAGTTGAGAAGAATCAGGCTTGCCAGGGGTCGAGAAGCCGGAGCCGTAAGGACCGGAGCGACAGCATCCCCAACCCGCAAACCGCTGACGTTATACTAATTGAGCAACCCGATTACCAATTGAGGACTCATCGCGCGGTCTAAGCCTTCTGCGGGCGTGGTGGCTATAGGGTTCTCGGTTTGCATTGAGCTTCTTCGAGACTCTGAGGGCCTAGTAAGTGGCTGGAAACAAACGCATTCACTGGGCATGTCGGCATTTGGCGACGAAGGATTCTTTAGGGTGAAAGCCTCGCACATGTGGGAGGTAGACACAGTGGGGCTGTCCTCAGAAACGCGCAAAGGCGTCTCTTAATCGCTCTTCGGCTTGCATTTGTTTGCGTAGTATGCAAAGGATTGCCTGCCTATAATTGTCCGTTCGATAGCCATTTGATTTGGCCTGTAGAAGGTCAAGAGGGGGAATTCTCGGTCAGTCGTTCCACTTTTGCGCGATGGGGAACCGGCGGCCCATGCCAAAGGCTTTGGCTGTAACTTTCAGGGCAGGCGCAGCCTGCTGCCGCTTGTATTCCGCGCTGTGGACGCGCGCAATCGTTTGGCGGACGAGGTCCGAGGGGAGTTTGTGCTTTTCGATGATCTCCTCAGCGCACAGGCTTTCTTCGATATAAGCTTTGAGGATAACGTCGAGGACTTCGTAGGGCGGCAGCGTGTCCTGGTCGGTTTGGTTTGGGCGCAATTCGGCCGTAGGGGCCTTGGTGAAGCAGGCTTCGGGAATGCGCGCGCCGTCGCGGTTCGCATAGTGCGCCAGCTCATAGACCATCATCTTGGGCACGTCGCCGATCACCGCCATGCCTCCGGCCATGTCGCCGTAGAGCGTGCAATAGCCCACCGCCAGCTCCGACTTATTTCCTGTGCTCAGCACCAGCGCCCCGAACTTGTTCGAAAGCGCCATGAGGATGTTCCCGCGGATGCGAGCCTGGATATTTTCCTCGGTCACATCGCGCGGCGCATCGCCGAACACAGAATCGAGCGTGGTCAGGTAAGAATCGAAAATGGAAGAAACCGGGACGACTCCCAGATCTATTCCGAGCGCGGTGGCGAGGGCTTGCGCGTCCCGGAGGCTTTCCGGCGAGGAATACGGCCCGGGCATACTGACGCCGGTAACGTTCTCGCGACCGAGGGCGTCGGCGGCAAGCGTGGCCACGAGCGAAGAGTCAATGCCACCGCTCAGGCCGACAATCGCTTTCTTGAAACCGCACTTGGTCATGTAGTCCCGTGTCCCGAGCACAAGCGCCTGATAAACGGCGGCGGTTTCCGAGGCCGGGGCAGGATGGAGTTCCGGAGCGCCTTCGGTATCGAAGACGACCAGGTCCTCCTCGAAGGATTTCGCCCGGGCGATCATTCTCCCCTTCGAGTCGAACGCCATGCTCGAGCCGTCGAAGACGAGCTGGTCGTTTCCTCCGACGTGGTTGACGTAAACAACGGAAATGGCGTGGCGAGAAGCTAGCCCTTTCAGCATGTCGGCGCGCAGCCCGATCTTTTCTGTGTTGAAAGGCGAAGACGCGATATTGACGAGGATCCTCGCCCCCGCTTTAACGGACTCTTCGGCAGGGTCGCGCACATAGAGCTGCTTCTTCCAGAAGTGCTTGTCGTTCCAGATGTCCTCGCAGATCGTCACGCCGAGCGGCGTGCCGCCGAGCTCATAAATTCCATTGGCGGCGCCGGGCTCGAAATAGCGCGATTCGTCGAACACGTCGTAGAACGGCAAAAGCATCTTCGTGTAATCGAGCACAACGCGGCCGCCCACCAGGAGCGCCGCGGCGTCGGCCGCTGGCCTGCCTTTCGCGGCCCCCGACCGGCGGACGTACCCCACCAGGGCCGCCACATCGGGGAGGAGCCCCGCGAGACGCGCCATCTCCTGCTCCGAGCGGCGAAGGAAGTCCGGCCTTTCCACCAGATCGCGCGGCGGATAGCCGCACAAGGCAAGCTCAGGGAACACGACCAGCTGGGCGCGGCGCTCTTTCGCTTGGCCTGCAAAGCGCACGATGCGCTCCACGTTTCCGGCGAAGTCGCCCACGGTCGTATTAATTTGTGCCAGCGCAATGCGCATCAAAAAGCCTTAAGTCGGATTGTCCAAGAAGGTTCGAAGCGGGGCCGGAAGGGCACGGCGCTCCGTGAGCTCGGGGTGAAAGTTTGGGCCATGTAGGGCTCGCAGAAACCTGTTTCGACTGCGGCCTGCCTCCGCAGGCAGGCTACGCCGCGCTGTGGACGTCGCGCGACCAGCGATGCCACACCGCGCGATTTCCAGACTTCGCGGTAAAAAATCACTTCCAGCGCGCGGAAGGTGCGGAGCAATTCTTGGCGCGCGGCCAGATGCTCCGGATTTCTCGGACTGTTTGAGAACGCAAGCGGCTCCCGCGTGTAGGTCTCGTAGAAAATCAACCCGCCAGGGCGCAAGGCCGCGGAGAGTCTTGGGTAGAGAGCGGGGTCGCGATAAAAAAAGCAGGTGATGACGTCGAATTGGGAGCTGGGAATTTCAAACTGCTCGAGGTCCGCGACGACCCAGTCCACGTGCACGTGTTCCTGGCGCGCCAATTCCCTGCCCCGCTCCAGGCCCTCACGGGAAAGGTCCACAGCGGTAGTCGCCAAGCCGTGTTGGGCCAGATAAACGCTATGCCGCCCGCCACCCGCGGCAACATCCAAAGCGCGGCCGCCTGTCGGAAGCAAGCTGCAAAATTCCACGAGGAGTTTCGAGGGCTGAGTTGGGGGAGCCTCGCTCCGATACCGATCGTCCCACTTCGACATGCCAGGAGCCGCCCCCTCCGGGTTCCTTCAAAAAACAAAAAGTCCCCGGTCTCCCACAGCACGGTGGGAGTTGACGGGGACAAACTGTCAGGAAGCCCGTCTTATACGCTGAACGAGCTGCCGCAACCGCAGGTGGTCTTCACATTCGGGTTCTCGAACTTGAATCCCGAGCCCTCCAGGCTTTCAATGAAGTCAATCTTCGTACCGCCCAGGTACATCAGGGAGGCCTGGTCCACGAAAACCTTCAACCCCTCGAACTCATAAGTCTTGTCAACGCCGTTGGTTTGGTTCTCGAAGTTCATCTGGTAGGAGAACCCCGAGCACCCTCCACCCACCACGGCCACACGCAAGCCGAGCGGCGTTGGGGTTTGCTGGGTCAAGATCTCTTTGACCTTGGCCACGGCCTTCGGCGTCAATTGAAGTCCCATTGCCATAATCACTCCTTCGCGACCTCACAGCCGGTCAGGACGCTTCGCGAATTCAACTAAGCTTACCACAAAGTCTCGGCGCTTATCAATGGTCGTACTGGAGCCGCGGTGGCTCAGTATGCTGTAGGGGCGTGCTGCGCGTCGCCCTTTCGAAAGCGCGAATTGGGGCGAGACACAGCTCGCCGCTACAACGTAATCACTCAATACGCGCTCGCGGCATTGGTTACGGCGGAAAGCCTATCAGCGGTATAATTGTCCGACAGTCCTGCGGGACTGAAAGGCAGAGAAGGATTCGGTGGCGCTGATGAAGAGGAATGTTTTGATGTTGCTGCTGATAAGTTGGGGCGTCCTGGGGCTGAGTTGCGGGTCGAGCTCGAAGCAGCCTGCCGGAATACCGCTCGCACCGTTAGTCATCTTCGGAGGGGACACGCCAGCTTGCAATATCGCCTCTTTTCGGCTCACGCTCACGGGGGCCGCGTTGACTCCCACGCCGACCGCGGGCGGAGTCGCCGGACCTCCGGTCGCGTTGCTTTTGGCCGGCCAGTCCGCCACGCTGGATTTTGCGGTGTTGCAAGACTTTTCAGCCTTGATCAACAGTGTAGACATCCCGGAAGGTTCATACTCGCAATTGACGCTGACGTTCTCCGATCCCCAAATGTACGTCGTCAATTACAACATGCTCCCGCCTTCCGTCGAAGCCGTAACCGCCCGACTGACCACCGCGTCCGTGAGCATTCCAATCGATCCCCCGCTGAGTATTACATCGACGAGTGCCGTGGCAATCAATTTGGACCTCGACCTCCCTGCTTCAATCCAGACCGATGCCGACGGAGCTGTTACGGGAGTTGTTCAGCCGACCTTTTCCGTTGGGCAGGCTGCCATTTCCGGGGCGAGCGACCTCGGGGAACTCGAGAATCTTCACGGCGTCGTCCAGCGCGTCACAACTTCTGGGAGCAGCTCCGCGTTTACGGGAAGTTTTGCCCTATTGCCGCCGGGGCTGAGCCCCTCGGCCCTGACCATCAACACGACGAGCACCACGACGTTCGCGGGAGCGACAGGACCGAGCGACTTGGCGGTGGAATCCTTCGTCGAGGTGGACGCCTTGATGGATTCCTCGGGCAACCTCGTCGCGCATACGGTCCAATCAGAGGGCGTGGAAAATCCCGGCATGTCCGTGGCTGCCTTTCTTGGACCCATTGTGTCCGTTACGGCCGCTTCCGGGAGTGTCACCCAGTTTCAAATGTTCGTTCGGGAAGAGAGTCCCGACGTCAGCGCCATTTTGCGGACGGGCGAGTTGCTGACCGTCGAGCTCTCTTCCGCTACCGCTGTGAACGCTGAGGCCTCGGCCACAAACTTTGATCGGCTCTCCGTGAGCCGCGCCGCGCTCACGCCCGGGCAAGAGGTGGTCGCTCATGGCGTCTTCCAAGTCAGCCAAAATGGGGGAACCGTACCGGTCATGAGCGCCACCGCTGTCTTCCTGCGAGAGCAGACACTTTCGGGAACTTTCTCATCTCTATTGGCCGTGAGCTCGGACGGTGTAACGGGCGGTTTTGCTCTTCTTCCGTGCTCGGATGCCTTTGGGGGGCGGGCGATTTCTGTTCTGACCAACGCTCAGACCAGCTTCCTCGGCGTCTCGGGGCTGAACTCGTTGACGGATTCTCAAGCCTTGCTGGTGAAGGGCTTATTGCTATTCGAGCCCAGCCTGACCTCGGCCGGAACCGTTCCGCTGACTCCGCCGAGTTATTTATTTTCGGCAAATCAGGTGCACCAACTTCCATGACCGCATCCAACTGCTTTGAGATAATTCGGAGGAAACCTCATCATGGACCATCGTTCGAACCCGCTCGCCCTCGCCTCTCGGTTAACGGGGAGGTTGAAAAAGGTGGCATGGTTGACAGTGACTATGAGTCTGGCTCTTCTGCTGCCTGCCATGGCCAAGGCTCAGGGGCTCGGAGCGGCGGGCCTGTCCAATTTCCCGTCCGACACCGAACAGGTGGCTTACGTCAACGTGGCCGAGCTTCGCTCCTCGCCCAATTACTATGCCATCCACAGGCAGCTCTTCGACCGCAGGATGGATGAGTTCGAAATGTTCATGCGAGGGGCTGGAACGGATGGCGAAAAGGACGTGGACGAGATTTTGCTCGGCTGGCGAGGCGGGAAGCTTGGGAGCGAGGATTTTTTCGGCGTTGCCAGCGGCCGCTTCGATCCCGAGCATGACCGCCAGTTGGCTCCCCAACACGGCGTCACGCGGGTGAATTACCACGGCACACCGCTCTACGGGGTCGACGCTGGTGATGCGAACGCCGACCTGTATTTTACGTTCTTAGACGAGAGCACGGCGGCTTTCGGCCGCGAGACCGACGTGAAGGCCATGGTGGACCTCCACGCGGGAAATGGGACGGCGCTCGACTCAAACTCCGACTTTGTCAGTTGGGAGAACGAGCTCGACGGCGCGGCGCCGCAGTGGGGCATTGCCACCGGACCGGCGGCGGCCGTCCAGGCTGCGCCCTGGTTTGCCGGCCAGGGCAAGTTGCGGCTCGATCCTGCAACGGTGATGGCGCCGATCAAAGCTGTCCTGTATCAAGTGGACTGGTCAACTGGATTTTCGGCTCGCTTGAGCCTCGTGTGCCAAAAGCC
>QHZO01000150.1 GCA_003224695.1 Acidobacteriota bacterium | reverse complement strand
CAAGGAAAGAGGGCGGCGCTGAGTTCTTTTTGATCGAGCAGGAAGGCAGCCGATATTCGGAGCTCGATACGGCGAAGCGATGCCTTGCGGCCTATCACAAGCTGGAAGGACAGTGACAAGCGGCTAGTGACAAGGGACAAGCGACAAGAAAGAAAGGCCCTCGCGTGCAGCGCATAGGCTTATTCGCACTCCAAGCCCGAATTGAGAGGAGACTGCCATGGACGATCGCAAAAGCATCTGGGGCCTGATTGCCATACCGTCTGTGATTACTCTGGCGATCACGGTGCTGCGCCTGGTGGGCGAGCTCGAGCGCTGGCCATCGCCGTGGTTCAATAATTCGGCGGGAGGTGGCGCGGCGATCATCGGCATCTCCTGGCTGCCGATCCTTTTCGGTCCGTGGTTTGCCCGGCAACTGGTTCGCTCGGGCGATGCGCCTGCGAGCGGCCTGAAGGCCGTGGGGTTGGCGTTTCTTGCGGCGGCGATCTGGATGGGAGGGACGGTTTGGCTGCAAAGCATGTTTGCGCATCTCACCTACCTCGCCCTCGTCCCCTGCGTCTTGATGCTCGCGGCGGCGTTTGTCCCCGGCATTGGCTGGCCGTCGCTCGGCAAGACGCTTTTGGCGTATGCGTTCGCGGCGCGACTGCCGGTGCTCGTAGTGATGTTCCTGGCCATGAGCGCCAATAATGGCAAGGGTTGGGGCACGCACTACGATGCTATCGGCCCCGCGTTCGCCAGCTCTTCATTTGCGCGCAAGTATTTGTACGAAGCTTTTGTGCCGCAGATGACCCTGTGGATTGGCTGGACCGTGGCCGTGGGCGCGATCTTCGGGTCCGTCACGGGCGCCTTAGCGCGCGCCGGTAAGCGCACGGCACCGGCTGGCGCATGACGCATTGTGAATTGCGGTTCTGCAAACGGCCATAGGCGGCCTTCGCGTGAAGCGTCCTCGCCGGTGGTAAAATCATCTGGGGGAAAATGAAAATGCCGTTTCGGCGTGCCGCGTCAATCTTCGCCTGGGTGGTCGCACTGGCGACGACGGCCGTAATTCTCGCCCGAAATGCGGACCTGCCGCCGATCCCGGCCGTAACACTCGTCCGCACACCCCAAGGCGGCATCCAGCCGCAAACCGCGCTTGACGTGCACGGCGTTCTTCACATGATTTATTTTAAGGGCGATGCGTCAGCCGGTGATATCGAGTACGTGCGCCGCGAGCCGGGCGCGAATGAATTCTCCGAACCGATGCGCGTCAATAGCGACCCGATGGACGCCTTGGCGGTGGGCACCGTACGCGGTCCGCAGATGGCGGTGGGGCGCGGCGGCCGGGTGTACGTCGTATGGTTTGCGGCCGACCGGGCCAAGATTCGCGGGCCCAAGGGCGCCACCCCGGTGCTCTTCTCGAGGCTCAACGATGCGGGCACGGCGTTCGAGCCCGAGCGCAACCTGATGCAATACGCACAGGGAGTTGATGGCGGGCTCTCCGTCGCCGCCGACAACCAGGGCGATGTATACGTTGTCTGGCACGCCAGGGGCGAGATGGCCGGCGATGCCAACCGCCGAGTGTACCTTGCTCCCTCGACCGATGACGGGAAGACCTTTACGCGCGAGACACCGATTTCGCCCGCCCGGCTCGGCGCCTGCGGCTGCTGCGGCATGCGCGCCTTCGTGGACAGCACCGGTACGCTCTACGTTCTTTATCGCGCGGCGGGCGAAGGCATCCATCGCGACATGAGTTTGCTGGTCTCGCGCGACCGCGGCCGCACTTTTCGCGACGCGCGCGTTGCCGCCTGGCAGCTCAACGCCTGCCCCATGACCACGGACTATCTCAGTGAAGGCGGCGGCCAAGTGCTCGCCGCATGGGAAACCGCGGGCGAGGTGTACTTTGACGAAATCCAGCCCGGCTCGCTCGACCTCTCTCGCGCTGTGGCCGCGCCGGGCGAGCCGACAGACCGCAAGCATCCGGCCGTCGCACGGAATGTGCACGGCCAAGTGCTGCTCGCTTGGACGGAGGGGACGGGATGGAACAAGAGCGGCACGCTTGCCTGGCAATTGTTCGATGCGCAAGGTAAAGTTGCAGGCGTGGAAGGTCATGCGCCCGGCGTGCCCATCTGGGGCCTGCCCAGTGTCTTCACCGACCGCCGGGGGAACTTCACGATTGTCTATTAAGCAAGCGGTCGCAAAAGACTTCAGGCGGTCTCCCAGATGAAGAGCGCCGAGGCCCTTCGCCGCGGATCAAGTAGAGCCGCCCTTTAGAGTCTGTGTGAGAACTCCGCCTTGACGCACGGTTGATAATGCGGCCTAGGAGGCCGCGAATGAAATTTCTCAGCTACAGTCCGGATCAGATCGAATTGCTGCCACCCAGCGCGCGGGAGGTGCTGGGCGAGGATCATTTGTGCTTCTTTGTACGCCGGGTGGTGGCGCGCCTGAACCTGAGTGCGATCGAGCAAGCCTACAGTGAAGAAGGCCAGCCCGGCTATCACCCGGCGTTGCTGGTGTCGGTGTGGCTCTACGCCTACGCGCTGGGGATCACCAGCGCGCGGCGGCTGGAGCAACGGATTCGGGAAGACTTGGCGTTTCGCTATTTGGCGGCCGGGGCGCAGCCGGATTTCTGGACGCTGAACGCCTTCCGGCGGCGGCATCCGAAAGCCTTGAACGATCTGTTCACGCAGGTGCTGGAGTTGGCGCGCACGGCCGGGCTGGGGCGGCTGGGCCATGTGGCGATTGATTCGACGCGCGTGAAGGCCAATGCCTCGCCGAACCGCACCGAGACGGTTGAGAAGCTGCGCACCGAGCGCGCCCGGATTCGGCGGCGGATTCGCCGCTGGCAGCAGGCCTGCAACGCGGACGATCCTAACGAACAGGCGGGCTGGACGCTGGAGGCGGACCGGCGGCAGGCGCTGGAGCAACGGCTGGCGGAAATTCCCGCGCGCTTGCAGGAGCTGCGCAAGAGCCCGGTGAAGCGGCCCTCGACGACCGATCCGGACAGCCGCTTTCTGAGGATGCGGCAAGGGTTCGTGCTGGGCTACACGGCGATGCTGGCGGCGAGCGAGGATCAGTTGATCGTCGAGCAGCGGGTCTCGCAGGAGGGCACCGACAGCGCGGCCCTGCTGCCGACGCTGGAGGGCGTGAAGCAACGCTGCGGGGAGACGCCCCGCCAAGTCAGTGCGGACAGTGGTTTTTTTGCTCTGGAACCGCTGGAGAAGTTGGAGCAGCAACAGCTGGACGCTTACGTCCCGGACCCGAACCTGGCCCGCGTGCTCAACCGGGGCGGGCGCTTGCATCATCGGGCTAAGCATCCGGTGCACCGACGGATGCGGCACAAGCTGCGGAGCCGGTCGGGCCGAGCGATCTATGGGCGGCGCAAGGCGCTGATCGAACCGATCTTCGGGGTGCTGAAGGAGCAACGCGGGATGCGGAGCTTCCGCCTGCGGGGCTTGGTGAAGGTGGGCATCGAACTGACATTCGCCACCACGGCCTACAACCTCACCCGGCTGTGGCGGATGGTCCCCAACTGGGGTCGCCGCCCTTAGCCTGGAAAGGCTTCGCGGAGCGTAGCTAGGAGTTGACAATAGATCGAGGTTCATAAATCTGCACCCAGAGTCACAACGGCTGTCGCCCGGGCGCCGAGAGTCGAGTTCTCACACAGACTCTTTAGGGCGGCATGCCGGGCTAAAGCCCGGCGCTACAACAAACTCGCCCCTCGCCCCTCGCCCCTTGCCGCTCGCCTCCGCTGCTGGCTCTTGATATACTCACCCGACAACGGAGGGCGCCGATGAAGATGGCAATATCCGACATGGTCGAAAAATATGAGCGAGGGAAAATCACGCGTCGCGAGTTGATTCAGCTCGACGTTCAAGGGGATCGGCATCAACCACATCGCGTTGGACGTGACGAGCGTTCGGCGCTCGCGGGACTTTTATCGCCGGCACCTGGGCTCGCCCGTGCTCACCGAATCCAAAACCGACTGCTTTCTGGGGCTCGGCAAAAACTTCCTCACCCTCTTCGAGCGCGAGCGCCCGGCGATGGACCATTTTTGTATCGCCATCGAAAACTACAACGTCAACGCTGTGACCGGGGAGCTGAAGCGTCAAGGCCTGAATCCTGAGCAGCCGAGCGGGACCAACCGAGTTTATTTCCGCGACCCGGACGGCTTGATGGTACAGCTTTCGTCGGCTGACCACGCGCCGGCGTGAGATCTCTGGCGGGCATCGCAAGGGAGGCGAATGAGCTTTTTATCGAAACTGCTGGGCAAATCCACGGGTCCGATGAAGGTGACGCAAGCCAACGTTCGTACGGCGATCGCCAATGGCGAGGACCCCGACCAAGCTATTATCAAGCAGCTTCGCAACGCGGGTCTCGACCTCTCGTCTCCTTTTCACATTCACCATATCTTCAGCATGCCGTCGAGTGACGCCGCAAACCAAATAGGCGAGCAGCTTAAATCCCGCGGCCTCAGTCCGGAAACGTCTGAGGAAAGCGGCCACTGGAAAGTCGCAGCGGTCGAGGACATGATTCTCGAAGAGTGTTCGATGAAGGCGATGCGCGAGGAATACTCGAAGCTGGCGGGCAATTTTGGCGGAAAATACGCCGGCTGGGAGCTGAAGACCACTCAGAAAAGGACTACGACCATGAGGATAGGCGAATGAAAAACCTGCGGCCAGCGGCGTTCGCTCTTACCCTCTTGTGCATTCCACTTTTGAACTGCGGGGGCGGGTCGGCGACCTCCGCTGCGTCGAAGCCCGCCCCGTGGACACTCGTTTGGAGCGACGAGTTTAACGCCGCGAACGGCTCGCTCCCTGACTCGACAAAGTGGACGTACGATATCGGCGGCAAGGGCTGGGGCAACAGTGAGCTCGAATACTACACAAACCGCCCCATCAACGCTTCCATTCAGAATGGCAACCTAGTGATCCAAGAGCTCAAGGAGACCTACACGGGCTCGGACGGTGTGACGCGCAACTACACCTCGGCGCGGCTCAAGAGCCAGAACCTTTTTCAACAGACTCAAGGGCGCTTTGAAGCCCGCATCAAGCTTCCCGCGGGCCAGGGCATGTGGCCGGCTTTCTGGATGCTCGGGGACAATATTGATCGGGCAGGTTGGCCGGCCTGCGGCGAAATAGACATCATGGAAAACATCGGCAGCGAGCCTTCGACGGTCCACGGCAGCGCGCACGGGCCCGGCTACACCGGCGGAACCGGCGTCGGGAGTCAATACTCTCTTCCAAGCGGCCAGCCCCTCTCCGCCGACTTCCACCTTTATGCGGTCGAATGGGAGTCGAACGTCATCCGCTACTACCTGGATTCGACTCTCTATGAAACCATTACTCCCGCGAGCCTCCCCGCTGGCTCCCCGTGGGTCTTCGATCATCCCTTCTTTTTGCTGCTGAACGTCGCCGTAGGCGGTGACTGGCCCGGCAGCCCCGATGCGACGACGGTCTTTCCTCAAACCATGCTCGTGGATTACGTCCGCGTTTACAAACGCGCAAGCAAGTGAAGCGGGAGTGTAATTGCCTGCAAAATTCTCATCGCGCTTAGCTCGGCTGCTCGGATGGCCTTTGTAAAGAGTCCGGGTTGAAAAGGTGAACGGATGCGCAAGGGCGATTGGGGTCTGATGCTGTTTCCAGTCCTAACTGCGCTGGGGTTATTCACGTATGTTATCACAGACACACGCGGTGTCGACATGTTCGGCGACGGACTGGATAGGCGGAGCAGAAACCTAGCTAGCCGGAATGCTGTCGATTGCGGAAAGGTGAGGGTGGGTGGGGACCCGACAGCCTCTACCAAGTGCGCTCTCGAGATGCAGGCACGGGGAAAGCCGTTCCGCGTCCGCTATGACATCCTGGGCATGGATTATCCGATGGCAAGTGGTTTGGTCAGAACGCCCGAGGGACAGGTGTACGTCCTCTCGTTCGTCGGAGGGACGACGGTTGAAGGCGGCACGTCGTTTTGGCATCAAACTGTGAGCCAGACGGCTTGTCCCCAACCGACAAACCTTTGGGTGAATCCCGCAGGCCGGGTTGACTGCTTCTCGAACTCGTTGGTGCCCCCACACGACATCATGTCACCGAACCCAGAACCCCACTGAACCCCGGCTCGGGACTTAACCGACAAATTGAGCCACGACTGCGTAGATCTCTTGCGATCAGGCGACCTGTGGCGCAAGAAGTGATATTCACTTGGAGGCAGCAATGCGCCGAAGAATTGCCACTTGGTCGGTCCTGGGATTTGCATTTTGGGGGCAGCAGTTTCTTCCCTGCGCACATGTTGGAGCGACGCCACGGCCACGGGCGGCGGGCGAAGCCGTCGCCTGCCGCGTGATGGAAGCCCACACGAGCGATCGCAACGGAATCACCATCGTTATATTCCACCAGCGTGACTCCGCTGACGCTGTGCGGTTGTCCGAAATGATTCACGCGCTCGATGGCAAGTCTGTCCGCTTCGAGAAAGCCGACGCGAAGCCGCACTCCGCCACGCTCTTTCGGTTGAAAAGCTGTTTCGGCCGCGGGCTGCTGCTCTTCCCTGCCTCCAGTGCGCAGATTGCCGCAGGCGACGAATTCGAGCTGCAAGTCCCCGCGAAGTGACTTACGAATCGCCCGACGAAAACCTTCCCCCCTTGCGCCATTGCGAGGAGCCCCCGTCGCCTGACGGGAACGACGAGGAACCTCGCATTGCCTTTTTTTCAGAGCGAGATTCCTCGCTTGTCGTCGACCGGCCAGCGAATCATATTCCGGCTTCCGCAAAGGCTTTCTTCAGCGCGGCGGCGGTTTGGGCGCAAGCCTCATCCACCGGCAAGGCTCTCAACGCGGCGTTGAACGGCTCAGCCTGGCAAGGCCCGTCGTAGCCAATTTCCGCCAGCGCATCGAGAAAAGTTTTGATGGGGATGACGCCCGTTGCCGCGGGCAGCTCGCGCTGGTCGTCCTGGTATTGATCGAGCGTCAGCCCGGTTGGCGCGTCGTTCAAGTCCACCGTCACCACATCCGCTCCGCGAAGCGAGAGCAAGTCTGCCCGAGTCCCTTCGGAATTAAACCAGTGCCAGCTATCGAGCTGGACGCCCAAATTGTCCGTGCCGATGGCCACCATCAATTCGCGCAGCTCGCTCAGCGTATGGATGAAGGAATGCCGGCTGCTCCGCCATAAAGTTCTCGGGGCCACGTACTCGAGTCCCAACTGCTGACCGTGGTCGGCCAGCACTAGCGCGCACTCGCGCAGGCGATAAGCGAGGGTGCGGAAGTTTTGGAGATACGTTAGACGGTCGCTGAACGGCAGAATCCACGTGCTCACGCGCCGGATTTCGGCGCGCGCGAGTTCGCGGGCGGCATCGGGAAGCTTCTTCAGGCCGTCGCTGAACGCCGCATCGTCCTTGCGAAACTCCACGGGCAGTCCGGCCGCGCCCAGGCGAAGATGGCTCGACTTCAAATCGTCGAGCAGCTTTCGGAGGGCGTCGTCCGAGAGCTTCGCAAAGTAGCCGGGGTCGGGGTCCAATCCTTCGAAGCCGTATTTCTTCGCGAGCGAAACCGCAACTTCAAAGCTGCCGCCAAAGCCCAGGCGCCCCAGGCTCAGGATGGCGAAGAACTTACGTTTGAGTTGTTCCTCTGGCGGTGCGGACGATGCGCGCGCCGCCCCGAGCCCCGCTGCGGCGGTCCCCGCCGCGGAAATAAACCGCCGTCTGCTCAGTTTGTCCTTTCGCATATTTTTTCCTCAGCCTCCGTCGCATGCCGACCCCATGCAGGCAGAAGTTACGGCGAAGCACGTCGGAATGCAAATCAGTCGAGAACGCGCGACCGTATTTTCGGTTGACATCGGCCCATTCGTCCTCTTACACCTAGAATGAAGGGCATAGTTACCGGAGCGGGGTTTATGCGGGATCTGCGTGTCACGGTTTATTGCGGGTCGAGCCGGCAATGCGATTCGGTTTACTTTGAAGCCGCAAGGCGATTGGGGCGAGAGCTCGCGCGCGAGCGGGCGACGATCATATACGGCGGCGGCGCGGTAGGCGTGATGGGAGCGTTGGCCGACGGCGCGCTCGCCGAGGGCGGCCGAGTGATTGGCATCATCCCGCGCTTCATGAACGAGCTCGAGTGGGGCCACAAAGGCCTCGCGGAACTTCAGGTGGTCCGCGACCTCCACGAGCGGAAGCGCCGCATGATTGAGGGTGCCGACGCCGTGGTGGCGCTTCCGGGCGGCTCGGGCACGTTCGAGGAACTGCTCGAGGCCATCACCTGGAAGCGGCTGGCGCTTTTTCTTGGGCCGATCATCCTCGTCAACACGCAGTCGTTTTTCGACCGGCTA
>QHZO01000020.1 GCA_003224695.1 Acidobacteriota bacterium | reverse complement strand
AAGGCCGCCCCGCCGGAGTTGGTGAGCGTGACGGTTTGAGCGGCGCTGGTCGTGCCGACGTTCTGGCTGCTAAAGGTGAGCGAGGTAGGCGAGAGTGCGGCCGTGCCCGTAACTCCCGTGCCCGTGAGGCTGGCGGTCTGTGGGCTGCCCGCGTCGCTGTCGGTTACCGTCAGGGTGGCCGCTTCGCTCGAGGCCACTGAAGGCGAAAACGTCACGTTGATCGTGCAGCTCGCTCCTGCCGCCAAACTCGCCCCGCAGTTATTTGTCTGGCCAAAATTGCTACTGTTAGTCCCCGTGATCGCGATACTTGATATCGTGACGGTTGACCCGCCGGAGTTCGAGAGCGTTGCCGCCTGGGGCGAACTTGTCGTGCCAACTTGTTGATTGCCGAAGGGGATGGTTGACGGCGCGAGGGATACCGTCCCCGTGGTTCCGGTCCCCGAGAGGCTGGCCGTTTGAGGGCTGTTCGAGGCGTTGTCTGTGACAGTTAGCGCGGCGGCGCGCGCTCCAGCGGCGGCGGGAGTAAATGTTACGTTTATAGTACAACTCGATTGACCCGAGAGGCGCGAGCCGCAGTTATTGGTCTGCCTGAAGTCGCCACTGTTGGTGCCGGTGATCGCGATGCTCGAAATGTTTAGCCTTTTACCGACATTGTTGGAAAGCGTGATGGTCTGAGAAGCGCTTGACGTGCCGACCTTCTGATTCCCGAAAGAGACGGCAAAAGGTGTGAGGGACGCTTGCGGCGTAGCGCCGGTGCCGCTCAGGCTCACCGCCTGCGGGCTGCCCGGGGCGTTGTCGCTGAACGCCAGGGTCGCGCTTCTTGTGCCTGTAGCCGTGGGAGCGAACGTTACATTGATGGTGCAACTCGCACTCGCGGCGAGGGTCGAAGGGCTGAGGGGGCAATTGTTCGACTGGGCGAAATCTCCCGCGTTGACCCCGCTAAGGGCGATACTCGAAATGCTCAAAGGCTGGTTACCCGAACTTGTGAGCGTTAGGGTCTTTGCGGAGCTGGTCGTGCCGATGTCCTGACTGCTAAAAGAGAGCGATCCGGGCGAAAGCGTGACGTTAGGCCCAAGTCCCGTGCCCGAAAGGCTCACCGTCTGCGGGCTGCCGCTGGCGCTATCGGTCACCATAAGTGTGCCGGTGCGCGAGCCGACGGCGGTGGGTGTGAAGGTGACGTTGATGGCGCAGCTTGAATTCGCGGCAAGCGAGCTGCCGCAGTTATTCGTCTGAGCGAAGTCGCCGCTGAGAGCGATGCTTGAAATGCTCAAGGTTGCGTTGCTGGTGTTTGAAAGTGTCACGGGCTGAGCCGCGCTGGTCGTGCCGACCGCCTGACCTGCGAAAGTCAGGGAAGTCGGACTGAGGGTGGCGGTCGCCGACGTTCCCACGCCGGAAAGGCTCGCCGTCTGCGGGCTGTTCGTCGCACTATCTGTCACCGTCAAAGTGGCAGTTCGCGTATTAATGGCGGTCGGTGTGAAGGTGACGTTGATGGTGCAGTGGGCCCCCGCCGCGAGGCTCGAGCCGCAGTTATTGGTCTCGGCAAAGTCACCGCTGTTGCTGCCGGTGATTCCGATGCTGCTGATACTTGTGGCCACGCCTGACCCGTTCGTCAAAGTGATCGCCTGTGCGAGGCTGGTGGTGCCTACCGGCTGACTGCCGAAGCTAACGGATGTGGGAGTAAGAGAGGCCGGAGTCGTCTTGGTGAAGGTCCAGCTCTCGATGGGCGTTGACCCGCCGCCATGCAGGTATATACCCATGGTAAAGCTGCTGCCGTTGACATCCACGACGATAAACCCGTAGCTCGAAATGCAATACTCGGACAAGTTATCATTGCAGCTAAACAGAGGGGCGCCGGAGCCTCCGCTGACGAATTCCTCCCAGGGATGAGTCACACTCCTAATGCGCGACGAATCAATATGGGCATAGCCCAGAACGTGTTCGTGCCCGCACAAGCTTGCGCTGATGCTCGGGTGTTTGTTGATCACCGCAATGAGAGCGGAGGACGCAGTGTCCGGCACGCTGTTTATGGTCCAGATCGGGCCATGCGTAGTAATAAAAGTGTGCGTGACGCCGCGAGCTTCGGCGGCGGCGATGTCGGAGTCCAGCCAGCTAATCTGACCGGAAGACAAACTGGAAGCGGCGCCACCTTGGTTGTCGAGGAGGGAGAAATGGGAGTTGCTGTAGTCAAAAGAGTAGGTGCGGTTCTGACTGTCCCCTGAATAATAACTGAAATTGCTGCCGCCAATGGATGTCACAAGCGCGCGGGAGTGCCCATTCCAGTAAGTGTCCCAAAGCGAGGCGTTGAGGTCGTGGTTGCCCTCGATTGGAAAGGTGATGTTGAACATGCCGTTGCCCGGCGAGCCGTCGTTGATCGCATACTTCCAGCCGCTTGAGCCCGTCGAGGTGCAACCACTGTCAAAGGTATAACAGAGGTCGCCATTGAAAATGGTGAACAAAGGCTTTGGCGATAACCCGTTTGCCTGGTTTGAGTTGGCAGAAAAAATGGGAGTGTCGACGCCGCTGCTCGAGCCTCGACTGCCACCCCACATCACGAAGCGGAATGAGGTTTGGGCCGACGCCACCGCCGCCCCGCCCCACAAACTCAAGAACCCTAGCACTATCATCGTCCACGTACGCTTCATTGGGATCCTCCCATTCAGAATCATTTCGACCTAGGAAGGTCGCACCCGCCCCTCTCTACCCTCAAACCGGAGAATTCGGCTGTTAACAGAAGTTATTTCCCGTTGCCTTTCAGGCTGACTTGTTGTGGGCTGCCACTCGCATTGTCCGCGATGGCAAGGGCCGCTACCCTGGAGCCAATGACGCTTGGTTTGAACGTAAGGCTAATCGAGCACTTGGCTCCCGCTGCCACAGATGCGCCACAATTGTTGGTTTGAGAAAAGTCGGCACTATTGGTCCCGGCGATTCCGATGCTGGAGATGGACAACGGCCCCGTACCCGTGTTCGTCAGGGTTACGGTTTTCGGCGCACTCGTCGTGCCCACTTTCACGTTTCCGGTCTGCGGGCTGCCGCTGTCGTCATCCGTCACCGTCAAGGTCGCCGTGCGGGCGGCCGTGGCGGTCGGTGTGAACGTGACGTTGATGGTGCAGCTTGAGCTGGCCGCGAGCGTCGAAGGGCTGAGCGGGCAATTGTTCGTCTGGCCGAAATTGCCAGCGTTCGTCCCGCCCAGGGCGATGCCGCTGATGGTCAGCGGTGCGGTCCCGGCGTTCGAGAGCGTGACGACTTGAGCCAGGCTGGTGGTGCTCACCTGTTGGTTGCCGAAGGAAACCAAAGAAGGTGTAAGGGCCGCAGCGGGCGCTGTCCCGGTGCCCGAGAGGCTGGCGGTCTGAGGACTGCCGGCAGCGTTGTCGGTGACGGCGAGGCTGGCGCTTCGGCTTCCGGTCGTGGTCGGTGTGAACGTGACGTTGATGGTGCAGCTTGAGCTGGCCGCAAGCGTCGAAGGAGTGAGCGGGCAATTGTTCGTCTGGCCGAAGTCGCCAGGGTTCGTCCCGCCCAGGGCGATGCCGCTGATGGTCAACGGCGCGGTCCCGGTGTTCGAAAGCGTGACGGTCTGCGGCGCGCTAGTCGTGCTCACGGGTTGATTGCCGAAAGGAACGGACGAAGGTGTAAGCGTTGCGGCCGACGCCGTCCCGGTGCCGGAGAGGCTCGCGGTCTGCGGGCTGCCGCTGGCGTCATCCGTCACCGTCAAGGTCGCCGTGCGGGCGGCCGTGGCGGTCGGTGTGAACGTGACGTTGATGGTGCAGCTTGAGCTAGCCGCGAGCGTCGAAGGAGTGAGCGGGCAATTGTTCGTCTGGCCGAAGTCGCCAGGGTTCGTCCCGCCCAGAGCAATGCTGCTGATGGTCAGCGGCGCGGTCCCGGTGTTCGAAAGCGTGACGGTCT
>QHZO01000149.1 GCA_003224695.1 Acidobacteriota bacterium | reverse complement strand
CCCTCGGTCGTAGAGCCCCGGGACGTCCGCGCCGCGCATCCCGCTCGCCCAAATGAAGCCGGCGAGAATAAGAATCTTCACCGCCCTTCGCCATCGCCTGACGACCATTCGCCCTCTTTCTTTGACCGGCGCCCGTAGCGCCAGCGTCTCGCTGGCCCTGGTCCGATGCCGCCAGGACGGCGGCGCTACCGCCCTGCTCAAACCTTGACCAGATTCCAAAAGCCTAAGAACCACACAAAGCCAATCGCGGCGGCGGTCAGAAACGTGTAGTACAACCGATCGAAGGCAGTCCCCTCGACCTTCCTCCAAGCGCGCACGTCAAAAACCAGCATCCCAAAAGCGCCAAGCGCTGTGAAGGGTGGGATAACCAGCAGCCTCTGAATGGGTGCCGGAACGCCGTAGGTGAAATCCCACAAGTCCATGGCGCGAGCCGTACGAACGAAACCGACAATGAAAACCACCGCCGACACGCCCGTCGCGATGGCCGCCAGGCGCGCCAGACGCCGGCTCCAAGAGGAAACCATCGGACGGCGGAACAGTCGCCGCAGGGCAAATTCCAGTGGCCAAACGACCAGGAACGAGAGAAATATAAGCAGCAGGATCTTCACGAGTCTCACTTGGAAGGCCGTGGTTTCATACCACGCCAATTTCTCGAGCCCCCCCGTGCTGAGGAGCAATGCGGTTATGCGGCCACTTCCGTCCCGGCGAAAGACCGCGCGATCTTCACCATCCGCCCTCTCGATTTCGAGCGGCCCCACCTCCACCCAGCGCGTTGGCGGCGTGTAGTCGCGCGGGGAGTGAAGCTCGAGCGTTCCGTCAGGAAGGGCTTTCAGCCGGTATTGCCAATAGAGGGTCGCCAATTTCTCGAGCGACGTTCGCGTGTAAGGGTTGATGCGGTAACTTCCTTCGAATTTCCGAGCCTGGGCTCGAAACGCGGGGTTTGGCGCCGGCGGGTCCACTGCTTCGCGCGGCGGAAAATAATGGTCAAAAAAATTGTGGAGGAATTCGTCCTCAAACCGTGGCTCGTCGAGGTTCATGGAAAGGAAAATGCCCAGATGCGCCTCCGGAACGAGCAGCAAAAGGCTGCCGAAGCCGCGAATATTGCCGCCGTGCCCGATGGCGCGCCAACCGTTGAAGTATTTTTCGTAATAGCCGAAGGTTCGGCCGGGCAAGCGCGGGTCGTCCGTGTACTGCTGCCGCTGCATTTCTCTCAGAGTCGGCTCGGGCAATAGACGGCGCCCTTGATAGACCCCGCCTTCGAGGTTTGCGATCATGAAGTGCGCCATGTCGCTCGCCGTGGAATTGAGCCCGACGGCGGGGCCAATGTTGAACGCGTCGTAAGGAACGGGTTCGACCGCGCCATTCCTGACAATGTATCCGCGCGCCAGCTTGGTGGCCGGCACGCCTTCGAGCGAAAAACTCGAATGGCGCATCGCAAGAGGCTCAAGAATATAGGTCTCGACAAACTCTTCGAAAGGCTCATGGGAAACCGTCTCGACAATGTAGCCGGCCAGCGCGATCCCGTGCGAAGAGTAGCTGTACAATTCCCCAGGCGGACGAACCCGCGGCGGCATCGAGCGCGCCAGGTATTCTCCGAGCGGCACTCGCTCCCGAGGGTTCCGCGCCGCAATGCCGATGGCGCGGTCATCAAAGCCGCCCGTGTGCGTCAGCAGGTTGGCCAGCGTCACCGGCTTCGAAAAGTTTTCCGGCAACTGAAAAGTCTGAAGGTACCGGTTGACGTCCGTATGAAGGTCAAGCTGCCCGCGTTCCACTAAATCGAGAACCGCCGTGGCCGTAAAAAGCTTTGAGACCGAGCCCGCGCGGAAAACCGTTGTGTCCGGCTCAACGGCGGTTTTTTGCGACAAGTCGGAATAACCGTAACCCTTCGCGAAGACCACGCGGCCGTCTCGGACCAGGAGAAACACCGCCCCCGGGATGTGCCACTGGGCCATTCCGTTCGAGAAAATAGGGTCGAGGAACGCTCCCAGCTCTTTCGGGTCGCGCGGTCCGAAGCGCCTGCCCCTGCGTGCGCAGGCAGGTTTCGCTGGCCCATTTGCCGGCCGGAGGCCGGCGCTACCGGCAGCGGCCGTAACGCCAGCGCCTGCCTGCGCAGGCGGCGCTACCTTGCCGGCGCCGCGCGCGGCCCCTGGCGCGAAAAAGGCCGCCAGCGCTAAAAACGCCGCGACCGCGGCTGCCACCACAAAGAACCTGTAAATCCTCCAGAAAAGATTTCTCACACTTTCGGAAATCACTTGTGTTCCTTCAATGTAGCGCCAGCGTCTCGCTGGCCCACTTGCCGGCCGGAGGCCGACGCTACATCGCCGCCGCTGCCCGTAGCGCCAGCGTCTCGCTGGCCTCGCACCGATGCCGCCGGGACGGCGGCGCTACGAGTCCAAACCCAGGGCCAGTCCTTCAAGTCGGCCCTCGCCGGGTTTCCCGCAACGTACCAAACGATCCGGTCAAGGTCTGCCGCGTCGCGGACGAGATGGTCGTAATACTCCCGCTGCCAGAAGTTTCCAGTTCTCTTCAGAATTTGATTGGCGCGCTTGGCCGTAAAAGATTTCCAGGAGTGCAAAATGTCAGCCAGCGGATAGCCGGTCGAGGGCTGAAACACGACATGAACGTGGTTCGGCATGACGCACCAAGCCAGCAGCGCATAGCGCCCGCCGTCGAAGTGCCAGAGGGCTTCCGCGACTAGTTTGGCGATCTCCGGACGAACCAAATGGCAGGCGCCCTCTCCGCCGTCCAGATATTCTTCGATGCGGTCGGAGAAGAGTTTGTCGAGCCGACTCTGTTCCACAGGGGTCAGCTCACGGCCCTGTTGCTTGGCGGTTTTGACGATATCACTCCGTTCGAATTCGATGGTTTTGAGCGCGCTTTGCGGAAGTGAGTCCGCTAGCCGAAAAGTGACGAAGTAGGTGGCGCCTCCTTGCTCCCAGTGGGGAAGATGGCCGCGGCTCCGTACGGTAACCCCATCCGTAGCGCCAGCGTCTCGCTGGCTCGTTTGCCGGCTCGATTCGGATGCCGCCAGGACGGCAGCGCTACGGTGAGCTTTCACTGCCCATCCAAATTCCGTTTCCCCATCCAGTCAATGAGGGTGCGGTATTGCCACGAGTCTTTCTTGTCCGGCCAGCGAATGCCGCCCGCGTGCGCTAAGCCGTTCGCTCCTTCCCGGGGGCTGGTGGGCTTGCGAACGATAAAGCTCGACCCGGGCGCGGATTCGTCAATGACGCGGTGGGCCGACTGGTAATTGTTGGCCATTTGCTCGATCGAAAAACTTCCCTCCCGCGTCTCGGGCGATTCCAGATGCAATATGGCGTGTGTGGAGTGGCAATTGATGCAGGCGAAGCCGTCGGGCCCGGGGGTGGAAAAAATCGGCTCCACGTGCTTCATGAAGTAAGCGAAGTCCAGTTGCTTCTGCGGTGGCACATCGAGCTTGGCGCCCTTCAGCCAGTCGTCCACCAGGCGAAAGTCGGGGTCGAATTGATTCCTCCAAAACACGCCCCCGTCGTGGGTCTCCCCCTGCAATTTTCCTTCGGAGGCGCGCGGGTCGAGCGGCTTCAGAAGCACCTTGCTCTTTTCGAGATTGGCGCGGTCTACTACCGCCAGGACGGAGACGAAATTCACTCGCGACTCTTCCACCGTGTAATGGCCGTCCGCCTTGGGAGCCATAACGCGAAACTTTCCCGTCGTGTTCGCCTGCGGCGTGTGGCAATCCACGCAGGCCTCGCCGCCGTATTTCTTGGCGAACAGAGGCTGGACGAAGGCGGTGAAATAGTTGAAGTCGAAGGGCACGTCGGCGGTTGAGACTTTCTCGCCCGTGAGCGAGAGGACGGGGGGCGCTGCCTTGCGCGGCGGCACGGGGAGGTTGAGGGCCCGCGAAACCCGGATTTGGACGTTGGGGTCGCCTTCGGCGAGCGCTCGAAGGAGTAACGGGTGGGCCTTCGCGAGTGCCTCGGGCTTGCCTTTACGGTCAATCGCAATCAGGAGGTCCGCGGCGTCGCTCCGAACCGTCAGGTCATCGTCACCGAGCGCTTCCCCCACCGCTTCGATAACGGGAGGCAAGGATTGAAGGAGGGGGGAATTTTCGACGACTTGGAGAAGTTCAGGCCGCAGCGAGCTCTCCCGGCTGGCCAGAAGCGGCACGACCAACGTTTGGATTCCCGGATTCGAAAGCAGGTGCTCCTTCGGCGCGCCCCCTTGGTTCTCGTCGTATTCCCCCTTTTCCGCGGAGCCGCGAAGCAAATCCACGGCCACAAGCGCCGCGGCGTGCTCGGAAGGATTGGCGAGAGCCTTCTTGACTGCCGCGAGAGCTCGCCGCCCAGTCTTGTCCGCGAAGTCTCTCTCGTAAATCCAGCCGAGGTTCGCGAGTGCCTGGTTCCGCACTCCCGGATCCTTGTCCTTTAGCGTGCGAAAGACGGCGCGGATCAAGCGCTTGTTCTGGGCGCGGGGGTCGCGAGCTAGCCATGCAAGGGCCGCCTGGCGAACATCGGTTTGACGGCTTTTGAGGGACTTTGCCATCAGGTGGGAAACTTCGGGATCGGCACTTTCTTTCGTCGCGGCGACGAAGGCCGCCGAGCCGCCATGTCCATAGAAAAGCAACGGGACAAGAACTGCTAAACTTCCGAGCAACCGGGAAAGCCACCCTTTGTTCATTTGGTTGCGGCCTGCTCCGATCCTGTCGGGGAATGCCCGCACCACCTGAAGATTCCTTGTCGCGGTCCCACGCCAGAACCTACCGCCCTCCGCCAGCCGGCGTCCTGGCCGGGCGAGTCTGGCTGACATATTCGGTGGGAAACCGGCTCAACTCCTGCTCGGCGATTTCGCGCGTGCTCTTGTCAGGGGAGGCGAGCTTCCGCATTACGGCCATTAGCACGTCGCGGTCCCGCGCCTCGCGCACCACCGCCAGCGCCTTCAACGCCTTCCCCGCCAGTTGTGCATCGGGCGAATCCACAAGCGGCAGAAGCGCGCGCGCAACCGTTTCCGCGGCCTGGCGGTCGTAAAACATTATGGGATCGTAATCGTTCCCGATGCCGCCGCGCAGAAAGTAGTAATCGAGCGCAGTGAGGAGCGTCAGCCGGGCGGTGGCGTTTTCAGGCGTGAGCGCCGCGGCCAACTCCTTTGCCAGAGGCCGCTCCACCTCCTCGATGCGCGCTTGCTCAGCGCGGTCGCGGTCTGCCTGGAGCGCCATCGAACGCAACCAATTCTTGTGAAACTGCACCGTGTTCTCATCCAGGATGTTATGGAGAGCCTGGGCTACGTTCAGGCGCACGAGCGGATGCTCGCGCTCGACGCCCGCTCGCTCGAGGAACGCCTGCTCGATTTCACGCCGCAGCGTGAAGTCCGGCGTGCGATACCACCACCTCCAAAGCGCCTTCAGCGACTCGATGCGGACCAGCATGTCGGGATCGTCCACGCCGCGGATCAGTGCGCGCGCCACGTCCTCGCGCCCGCTCATGTGGTAGGCGTATTGGTAG
>QHZO01000148.1 GCA_003224695.1 Acidobacteriota bacterium | reverse complement strand
GCCCTGTGACTTACATACGGTTGGTTCCCATATTTCGGGCGCACCAACTATATCCAGTCACGCCAGATATTTATTAGACTCCGCGTCGCTTCAGAGCTTCTTGTAGAGGGTCTCTGGAATGGGGAACGTGCGCCCACTCAGTATCGCCCCTAACAACTTGACGTTTGAAGCTTCGAAGTCTTTCTGAACCTTGACGGCGGTTGCCCGTCGTGTCGAGCCCGCAGCAAGCACCAGAATAATTCCGTCGGATATTTGCCCGACCATCCGGGCGTCCGTCAGCCCATGGGCGGGCGGCGCGCTGACGAGAACGTAGTCGAAATTTCGGCGCAGCTCGTCCATCAACTCCCGGAGCCGATCCGCTGAGATAATGATGCGCTTTCCGCCGACCTTCGATCCGGCGGGCACCAACCAAAGGTTGCTGCCTTCGATTTGGCGCGCGAAACTTAAAACCCCGCCCTCCATTAAAGCTGCGTCGGTCAACCCCAAATCGTTCTCAAACCCGTAGAGCGAGTGCAGGGTGGGCAAATCCAGGTCGGTGTCCAAAAGACAGACTCGGCCTGTCATGCGTGTGGCCAGGATTTCTCCGGCCCGCGCGCAGATCAAGTTGGAACCGTCCCGGTTTTCCACGCCGCAAAATACCACCGAGCGGGGAGCCTCTTCGCCGGGGATCAGGAAGACTTGCTGGACCAGTTGGATTTCTTCTGGACTCGCCGTCACTAGCCGCCCGGCGAAATGTTGGTGGCTGGATCTCCTCCTGGCTGCCGTCTTAGGACGTGCCTCGGCAACGTGCAGCGAAATCATCGGCTCTTCTGCCATTTCGGTCACGGGCGCCTTAGCCACATCAGGCGGCAGTTGAAAGTCTATACTTTCTCCCAGTTGGGTTAGGAGTTCGAAGTTTTTGCTCATTCCTGATCCTCTCCTGATCTTAGTTGGCTTGTAGCCTGCTCCCCTGGCTTCGCAGGCTGTTTGCCAGTTTGGGGGGGCGCTAGCAAACTCATGGTGGTGGAGACCAAAAGAATCTGATTCGCCTGCACGCTGATCTCTCGATTGACGGACTGATAGCCGGGGAGAGAAAGCACCAAACGGCACTTGGGGCGGAGTCGTAAGGATACGCACTGCCCCGGCCTGAACCCCTACCGGTTCCCCGAACTTCACTTCGCGCGTGCTGATCATGCCGTCTTCTATGCTCACAGTCTTTTCGTAGGGAATGTACCCCGCGAGTTCGGCGCGATAAGTATGTGGACCGATGCTGAGCCGGGCCTCGACAGGGCTCGGGCCATAAAACTTCCCGTCAATATAAATATTGGTGATGGGTGGAGTCGTCTCCACCTTGAGCAGACCCGTGCCCGAGGGAGGTAGTGTCATCTCCGCTTCAGGACTCACCGTTGTTTTGGAGGTACTTCGCGGTATGAGGCGCGGGCGGACCTGCGCCATCCGTCCGTTCTCGACCTTAGCCGTCCGTTCGCGGGCCTCGTAGCCAGTCTTCGAAAGCGAGATCCGGTGGTCCCCCTCGGGGACGCCCTGGAAGCTATGGGGTGTGATCCAAGTGCCGCGGGTTTCGCCGTCGAGGGTAATTCGAGCGCCGGGCGGGTTCGAATCTACCAGGAGCTGACCCGTAGCCTGGCCCGCCGCCGTCTCGACCACTTTGCTTGTCGCTGGCGGGGCTTTCCGGACTCCCTCTCGAACCTTGGTATTTAGAGCCCCAAGTTGTTTGCCGAGGCTCGCCATCGTCTGGCTCTGCCCAATCGGGTTCCAGAGGAAGCGGAGGGCAGTGGATGCAACTAAAATAATCAACGCGGCTAACAATGCCACCCGAAGGCCCCGGCGCGGCGGTCGAGCTTCGGCTTTCTGTTCCTTCGCCGGGAGGTCTTCTGCTGGCTCGGAGGGAGCTGCCGAGGAGCCAAGCGTGCCCTCAGTTCCGCCCCACCATATTTCGGATACGTCCTTGCCCAAGGCGGGCGCTTGATCGGTCCCGTGGTCGGTCGAGCCGACAGAAGAACGGGGGACCGGGCTGAAGGGGGCGGCGTCCAACTTTGTGGGAGCCGGCTGCGAATCGTCGGCGGAGTCCTGTTCGCTCGGACGGACTGCGGCCGTGGTTTTTCTGCGTTCCACCCATGGGAGTCTCCCCAAGGGGCTCTGTCGCGGCGCGGCAGCAGGGGCCGATTCATTTTTCCGGGCTGGCGATGATGGGGAGCCAGAGCCGCGGGCATGAAAACCGCCCGCACTCAAGGAGGCGATGTCGAAGTCTGCGATCGCTTCACGGATAGTCGAGCCATCAACGGTCTTCTTCCCCATCGCACACCCGAGCGACAAAGCGGCAAAGCAAAATTTGTTGACGTTTCTCGGAATCCCTTCGCTCGCCGCCGCAATCAAAGTGCGCGCTTCCGAATCGAACAACTCTCCGCCGGTGGAGCCGGCAATCGAAACACGGTGATCAATGTAGCGGTAGGTCTCATTCGGCGAGAAAGGCTCGAGGTGGCTGATAACCGAAAGCCGCTGGTAAAGCTGTCTCAAAGACGCGCCAGCCAGCCTTTCACCCAGACGCGGCTGGCCGGATAAAATGATCTGGAGCAGCTTGGCGGAAGGCGTCTCGAAGTTCGAAAGCAGCCGTAAAGACTCCAAGGCTTCGTCCGTCAGGTTCTGGGCCTCGTCAATGATCGCGACAACCTTGCGTCCGGTTTGGGCTTCGCTGACCAGAAGCTTGTTCAATTGCTGGTGCATCTCGCCAGGGTCGTGCGTTCCCGTGTCGATTCCCAAATCGGAAAGCAAGTGCCGGAGAAGTTCCAGCGAATTGCATTGCGTGTGAAAGAGGAAGGCCGTTCGAGCCGAATCCCGGAGCCGTTCCAACAGGGAAAACAACAAGGTGGTCTTGCCCATTCCCGGTTCCGCCAGCAAGGCCATAAACCCGCGCCCGCTCTTGATCCCATAGACGAGCGAGGCCAGAGCCTCCCGGTGCGTCGGGCTGAGGTACAAGTACTTGGGGTCCGGCGTGACACCGAACGGCTCCTCGCGAAGATTGTAGAAATCAAGATACATGAACTGGCGTCCTTTGATTGGCGTCCTTGGGCACGGTGATGAGCAACGGAATATTGAGCGCGGCTTCCACTTCTTCCGGAGTGCGGAGCGTGGGGTCAAGGTGGTCGGCTAAGAAGGCCGTGGCGACCGAGCCCAGGCCGGCAAGCAGCGTGCCCAAGACCAGGTAGAACAGACCGGAATGAACCGGCAACGTGGGCACCAGGGCGGCCTCAGCCACTGTCACATTCAGGATTCCTCGCGAGTCCAGCGCCTCCGCAATGCGCGCCTCTTCCTGTTTCCGTAAGTAAAGCAGGTAATTGTCTTCCGACGTCTGAACGGCGCGGAGCAAACCTTTTTGATGAACGTCCTGGCTTTCGAACCGGAGGGCTTTGGTCCGGAAACCATTCACCGCTTGCCCGAGGGCGATGGCGCGAGCCTTGAAGCCGGCCAAATCAGCCTGCGACTTGGTGAGATTTTCCCGAACCATTTCGAAGTTCGGATCGCGGTCGGTCGTTTCTTGCCGCAATTGGGATTTCTCCGCTTCTTGGATGGCCGCGTGCGTCTCCGCGATCTGCTTCTCGACTTCCTTCACGGGTCGGTATTCGGGGTTGTATTTTTCCAGCAAGTCAATGCGCTGCAACTCCAAGGTCAAGAGCTGCCCTTTCAACTGCTCGAGAAGCTGCCCGCTATCGGAAGTCGTGACCATGGTCGTCTGCCGGGCGGGAATTGTGGCGAGCTTTCCCTGGAGCTCATGGATCCGCTGCTCGGTCTCCGCAATTCCGGCCTGGTTTTGCCCCGCCAAGGCTTCAAAGTCGCTCAATTTTGCCAGCGTGGTATCCCGTTCGAGCTGTGGAAAAGCTACGCCCTGATCGTGGACGAATCCCACCAGTTGCCCTTCCGCCTGCGAGAGGCTCTTGGCATACTGTTGGGTTTCTCGCTGGAAGAAATCAGATGTGCCTGCAGGACGATGAACCGCCACATGCTTCTTGAGGTAAAGGTCATCTAACGTTTGCAATACGCGCGCCGCCAACTGGGGATCCTTGGCCGGGTAGGCAACGGAAATCAGGTCGGTATCGCGGAGGATTTGGACGTCCAACTTATCAGCCAGATCTCTCGCCGCTTTCTCGATCCGTTGCTGTTTCGTCATTTTCTGGTACCCGCGTAAACGTTGCAAAAGGGAAAGAGGCTGCGAGTCGAGGCCGGTGGCATCAACTACCTGTTCCAGAAGGTCCCGGCTCCGCAGTAATTCAAGCTCTGAAGTCATTTGGTCCGGGGTGACGGCCTCGTGGAGAGCCGGTTGGGCATTCGATTGCCCGGTCACCACGGGGTCCGCGCGCTCACTATTCTGGACAAGAATCATCGTCTGGGATTCGTATCGGTTCAGGACGAAGAAGTAGATCAAAGCCGCTGCCAAAGAGAGCCCAAGGAAGGATGCGATGACCACTCCACGCTGCCGAAACAAGATAGCGAGCATGTCCCGCCCCGTTTTTCCCAGAGTCCTCCCAACCGGGTGAATGCCATTAAATCCATTGTGACCGTTGTGTCCGTTGTGTCCGTTGGTGCCTGTTTTCATCGTCAGTCTCCTACAGCGTGATTTCGCTCTCGAGCTTATGGGTGGAATATTGGCATATTGAAGTACGTGCCAATGGATTCGTTAGGGATGAACCTGCGGATCTTGCCGATCCGGTTTTTGGGCACGTACAGCATGTCTCCGGGGCGTAACGTGGCATCTTCGTCAAGATTCGCGGAATTCAGCATCTTCTTCATGTTCAACTTCTTGGCTTCGAAGCTATTCGGTGAGACTCGCCGGAAGAGAATCACCTCGGAGTGCTTTGAGTCTTCGGTCAAGCCGCCGGCAATGGCGACCGCTTCCGTGGTGGTAGTATCCGCTCGCAGATCATATTTGCCGGGATGCGCAACTTGTCCGCCTACGATAAAGTAAGGGGTCTGGAAGTTTTTCAGGTCCACGGTCACCGCGGGCTCGTGCAGGATGTTCGTGTAGGCGCGCTTCAATGCCTCGGCCAGCTCCGGCGCAGTCTTCCCTTGCACATAAAATTCGCCCAACTCGCGCAAAGTTACAAACCCGTCAGGCTGGACGGTCACCGTTTGATTGAAGTCCGGCGTGAACGGAAAATTCAAATCCAGAACGTCACTCGGCTCCACACGGTATCGCGGTCTGCGCTCTGCAAAGGAGGACGGGTTTTTACCCGCGCTCTCTGAGCTTTCAGTGCCGCTTCCAAACGATCGAGCACCGGCCGTCGCCGAGTTCGCCTGACTTCCCGTGGTCTGAGCGAGGCCGGTTAACGGAACCATTGCCACTAAAAGCAACATGGCCCTTGTGTTTGCAAAATTGTTCATCATTAGCTCCAGGATTTTCGCGTGGTCGGTTTTAATGCCAGAATGTCTGCGTGCCACCCGAAATCCGCGCGCGAGTACTGCCGCGCTTGTTAGTAAGGCACATGGATTGCCAAACTTCCATAGCCAAAGGTGCAGTAATTTCCTAGTAAAATTGCGCATAAAAATGGGCAATCCTGTTTGTTTTAAGCATTCTTCATTCTTACGCATAAGTGTGGACGGCTGCGCGCGAACTACTTTGCACTTTGAAAGCGTCACTCGACACGCAATTTTCTGCGACGAGAAGAAAAGGTTTTCCGCAAGAGTCAACCTGACATTTGCTGTCTAAGCGACCGCAGGGAACCAGAGGAGGCGGTGGATTGCATAGCCACAAGCACAAAAATACCGTCGCAAGGGCCCTGAGTCCCCCATCCTCTGCGTACCGGCAAGAGGGACATCGGGGCCAGGACGGCTCATCCACTCACCCCTGCATTTCCTGCCAGGAGAGGGGGAATCCGGCACACCTTGTCACGTGATCGTGCCGGCAGGCGACGCGGGAATTTGGGGACGAACCTGCGGCCTCAGTTTCCGGCGATGAATTCGTTCACGCTGGGCGCCGTCGCCGCACCGCCCGGCGAACTCCCGTCTAACCTGCCAAGGCCAATCATTTCGAAATCAAACCTCAAGGTGCTTTCGTGCGGTAGGAGATTGTGGAAGCGTAACTCTTTTGACGCTGGGGCCGGCCACCACCCAGGCTGCGTGTCCCACGCCCATTTTCGTGTCAGACTCAAACGATTCGTCCAAAGTGATGATTAGGAGTCCGGGATCTGGGTGCTGAAATAGGCGCTGGCGATGAGCAGAGCGATGTTGGTCTCGATCCAGAGGTCTGCAGCTGAAAGTTTATCAGGCGTTCTCGAG
>QHZO01000023.1:13139-14247 GCA_003224695.1 Acidobacteriota bacterium | reverse complement strand
TTTTCAGCCGGGACCGTTAAGATCTCTCCCCGCGCCGCAAACACGGCACGAGCGCCGGTGGGGGAGATGGCGGCCGAGCGGATGGTTTCCGGTTTGATGGCCTCAAAATGCGGGCGGACTTCCTGGAAATCGCCGGAGATGGTTACTGCAACTTCTTTCTCCTGGCCCGATTTCAGATCGAGAAGGTGGAGCGAGCCAAGCTGTTCGTAAACGATCGCGCCCGGGCCGGCCGTTGCCGACTTGATGTCGAATCCGTGATTCGAAATCACTTCCTTCACTTCCTGGCCCTTCGTCTCATAGGCGAACAACGTAACCGGGCCGTTGCGGTCGGAAAGGAAATAAATCGTGTTGCCGACCCACAGGGGATTAAAGTCGTTGGAATTTTCGCGGGGAATCTTGGCTTCAATGCTGGAATCAGAAAGCTTGGCAAACCAAATGGGCTTGGTTTGGCCCCCTCGGTAGCGCTTCCAGGCAGGTTGCCATTGGTTGATCGGCACATAGGCCAGCTCGGATCCGCCGGGCGAGTAGGAGCCTTCCGAGGCGCGCGGCAAGGGGAGCTCGGTCGGGAAGCCGCCCTCGGGCGGCACGGTGTAGAGGCGCGTGTCGCCCGGGGCGAAGCAGGCGCGCGGCGAGCGGAACAAAATCGAGCGCCCGTCCGGCGTCCAGCCCACCACTACGTCGGGGCCGGGATGATACGTCAACTGGCGCGGCACGCCACCCTCCGCCGAAACTACGTAGACATCCGGATTGCCGGCGTAGTCTCCCGTAAAGGCCACCCAGCGGCCGTCAGGCGAAAACTTCGGATCGGTTTCAATTCCAATGCCCGAGGTGAGGCGTTTCGCCTCGCCGCCCCCGCGGTCCACCGTCCAGAGATCCCCCGCAAAACTAAAAACGATTTGCGTCTTGCTGACCGCCGGACGGCGCAGCAGCAACGGTTGGCGCGACTGAGCCGCAGCCACACTTGAAACCAGCGCCATCACCAAGATTGCCCAGATAACTTTTCTCAAGGCCGTAATCCTCCGTTCGGAATTCCTTGGAAGCAGCGCGCATTCTACACCCCGTAGCGCGGTCAGGTGAAAAGTGTTTGATCCGGCGGGCAACAGCGATA
>QHZO01000023.1:0-13106 GCA_003224695.1 Acidobacteriota bacterium | reverse complement strand
AGTTCGGTGTCGTACAGTTATGACGGCAACGACCAGTTGAGCACCGACCTCTACGACCTCAACCGGAACACGACCTCGTCGGGGGGAGTCTCCAATATTAAGTACGATTTCGAGAACCACATGACATCGTACGGGACGACCACCATCGGCTACGACGGTGATGGCAACCGGGTGTCGGAAACCGTCGGCGGCACGGCCCCCAACAACTTCAAGTACGGCGGCGAGTGGCTGGACTCGAACGTCGGGCCAGGGCTGTTTTACCTGCGGGCAAGGTACATGAATCCGGCCACGGGCCGCTTCTGGGCAAGAGTTGTCGCGAAATATTCTTGACCCGCCTTCGCCCGCAGTCAGGCTCCACGAACTGAGATGCACCGTTCGTCCCGCCCTCAGCAGCCTTTGAAAGAGATGAACTCCCCGAGCGCTGACGGCAGGGTGGGAGTAAATGATTCAAAGGCAAAAGGCTTCGTAGTGTCGAACCCGGCTGCTTGCGCGGCTTGGGCATCTACAAAAGGAGTCAAGGCCGCAACGGCTTGCGCGATCTGGGTCCAGCACAAGGTCCTTTCGTAGCCATTGTTGTTGGGCGGGTCAACGCTTTCCGCCGTGCCCTGAATACCGGTGATATTCTCGATGGGCCCGCCGTCCGATGCGGCGACACCGGGGCCAACCACACGCGCCAAGGTGCGGTGGTCGCTCTCAATGCCCATGATGCGCGCCGCGGTTACTCGGAGATCAGGCGTGCTGAAATTCCGCACTCCCACCAGGTAAGCCGCGATGAATGCGTCCTCCAGCGTCACCAGAACGTTCAGAGTGGTTTGGGCGTCCGCAAACATGTTGGGGGGATAAAAGAACGAAGTGAACGGCGAGGGCTTGCCGGTGGCGGACTGCTCCAGCAAGTAGTGCGACATCTCTTCCTGCCGGGCGGCCTGCAAGTAGCCCTGGTCGTCCGATTCGAGATTCGCGAAGAAGGGCGCGACATTGATGATATTGCTGTAGGTGGTTACCGCCAGCGCCTCGGCGATTTCTGCCGCGACGAGGATGTTGACATCCTGGACGTTGTGGACGAGCGACGATTGCGTTCCGTCGGCTGACGCCAACTTGACAAGCCCGCTTAACCCCAGAAAGCCCCCACCACCGGCGACGGAAATCCGCTTCATAAACGAGCGCCGATTAGAAGATGGGCCAGTTTTGGCCCCCCTCTGATCGGGTGCTACCAGATTCTTGGTCATAGACAATTGCCTCCTCGTAGATTTAGTGTCGCGCGCCCCTTTGAAGGGTATTGCACTTTGTCCCCGTCAGCTTGCCATGCATCAAACCAACCAGGTGACGCCTCTATCGCCGACGCCCGTCGCGGAATATCGGCGTTCATTGGGATTACGCAAAGCACGGGAATTCGGATTGCGAGAAACAAAGAATTTCCATGACGGACTCGCTCCCGGGATGCGTGTGTGCCGGCAAGCGTCTCCTTTTGCCGGCTCGAAGTTGAATTCCTCACTCTCGCCACGCACGGACAAACCCGCCCTTAAGTTACAGCGCCAATCAAGACCTTTGGTCCCGTCGGTTGGGGGACCCCGCCCGACGGCTCCACGGTGACGGCAAAGGCTGCGGCGGCAATTCCGGCAGGCAGCGTCGGCAAGACCACCTCGCCGTTGCCTTGGGCGTCCACTCGAAATACGCCGGCGCTGATGGGATTTCCCTTGGTCGGGACCAGCCACAACTGGTAAGTGCGGCCGGTTGGCAGGGCCGGCAAGTTTGCGGCGTAGAAAAGCAGTCCCTTCTGGGGATGATAGAACGCCTTGCCCTCAGGCACGGGACGCGCAGCACCGGAAACCAAAGTGATCTTCAAAGTGTCCGGCGCCGTCAGCAGGTCCATGACGGCCCGCTCGCGCACCGATTCCTCTTCTAACCGACTCGAGACGGCCTGAAGATTGCTCAACCTCCGCGCGAGTTCCCGGTTCTGTTGTGTGAGCCGGACAGAGACAATGGCCAGTACCACCGCAGCCGCCGCGAGGGCAGGAATCAGCCAGCGGCCAATTCCGTAAGGGCGAGTTCCAAGCGGCCTGGCCGCCTCAGCCCTTGCGCGGCGCAAAAGGCGATCCCTTGCCGCTGCAGGCGGGGATTCAAGCGGCACGATGAGTGCCAGCGCCGCCAGTCGGCCCCGCGCTTCTTCCAGTTTGCCGGAGCACTCCGGGCAGCCGCCGACGTGGGATTCGGGCGCCCGCTTCTCTTCCGCTTCGAACGTTCCAAGCGCCAGCAGGTCGAGATCCTCGTCGAATTGTGGGTGACCGTTCACGATTGAAACGCCTTTTTCAAAGTACCGAGCGCGGTGCGCAACCTGGTTTTGATCGTTCCCAGCGGCTCGCCCGTCCGCTCGGCAATTTCGCTATGCGTCATCCCTTCAAAGTAAGCCATCTCCAGGGCTGCGCGCTGCGCACTGGGCAACTCGACAAGAACCTTCCTGACTTTCGACAACATGAGATTTTGTGCGGCCGCGGTTTCGAGGCTTGCGGCGAGCGCCACCTTCTCTTCCACGGCTCGGTCGAGGGCTTCCCCTTGTCGGCGACGCAGCCGGTCTATGGCACGATTCCGAGCCGCCACAAGCAGCCAGCCCGCGAAGCTGCCCCGGCTGGAATCGAAGCTGGAAGCGGTCCGCCAAGCTTGGTGGAAGATGTCTTGCAGGATTTCTTCCGCGGTGCTCCGGTCTCCCACAATGCGCTTGGCCACTGAAAACACCAAACCGGCATAGCGGTCATAAAGGGCGGCCAGCGCTGCTTCGTCGCCGTCCGCCATACGACGAATCAGCACGACGTCGGGAGCCTCGGGCGTCGAGTCTATTGCAGTCGTCTGGAGCACTCTGCGGCACTCTTCATGATTACGCACCGGCGCGGCAAGCGGATTTAGGGAAAAAGACGGTTTCCTTCGCGCGCCGCGACGGCATTCTATGACGGAGCCCCATCAAGACTCAAGGGACGAGCCTGGTCGCTTCGAGGTTCGCCATGCTTGCCGAAGTTTTGGAACCCGAGACGAGCTGTGGTAGCTTCCTTTCTCCCGCCTGGGCGATGACCGTCGCGGGAAATCATTCGATGAAGCCTATTAAACACTTGCGCTGGTGGATCGTTTGGACCTTATTCGGCTCCACCGTCATCAACTACGTCAGCCGCATGACGATCTCCCTTCTCTCCCAAATAATCATTCCTGAATTTCATCTCACCTATGCCCAGTACGGCGCCATCGGGTCGTTCTTTTCCTACGCCTACGCAGTCACGTGGCTGGTGGGGGGAATTATCCTGGACCGCGTGGGGCCCCGCATCGGGTTGACCGTGGCGGTCATTTGGTGGTCGGTCGTAAACATCGTGACCTCGGCGGCATCGAGTCTTCTCGCCTTACAGATTCTACGCAGCCTTTTCGGGGTGGGCGAAGGATTCAATTGGCCTGGCGCCAATAAAGTCGTTGCGGAATGGTTTCCGGCCCGTGAGCGAGGCTTGGCGGTCGGGATTTTCGACAGTGGTTCGAGTGTAGGCGGTCTCATCGCGGGGCCACTTGTGACGTTTGTCGCGCTCCGCTTCGGCTGGCGAGCGACCTTTGTCGTCACCGGCGCTATGGGATTTTTCTGGCTGATCCCGTGGTTGTATTTCTATCGGCCGCTAACGAGCCATCCGCGCCTGAGCCTGGACGAGCGGCGGCTCATCGAATCCGGGCGCGACACGGCCCTCCGATCCTCGCGCCAAGGCTTGGACAAATATCTCGGGCTGTTGCGTCAATCCAACGTCTGGGGAATCGTCCTGGGCCGAACGTTGACCGACCCCATTTGGTGGTTTTATATCACTTGGATGCCCCAGTATTTTGGCGAGGTGCGAGGGTTCAATCTCAAGCAGATCGGATTCTTTCTGCCTTCCATATTTATCGCCTCTGACCTTGGGAATCTCATGGGAGGGTGGGTGTCAGGCCGTCTCATCAATCGTGGCATGCCCGTTCTGGCAGCACGGAAATGGGTGTGCGTTTTCAGCGCGGTTCCCATGCTGGCCGTTATCCCCGGCGCCATGACCAGCCATCGTTTTCTGGCGCTAAGTCTGATCTGCCTGGCCACGTGGGGCTACGCAAGCTGGTCGACGATGGGGCTGGCATTTCCGCCTGACCTCTTCCCGCAGGATACTGTCGGCGCCGTCACGGGACTGAGCGGCCTCTCGGCGGGGCTCGCTGGGGGGGTTGTTCTGTGGGTGGTCGGCCTCATCCGCGACCACTTCCATTCATACTTGCCTTCGCTCCTAGCCGCCGGACTGATTCCGCTTCTTGCCACCGCTTGCGTCTTGGTTCTGATCCGTTCGCCCAAGGCCCAAAACCTGGCCTCGCCATCCCCTTAACGATGTCAACATTTCTTACAAGTGGTCCATCCCCGCTCAGGGAGCGCAACCTTTTCGTTTCCGATGTGTTCAAATGGTTAGCGCGAAAAAATCGCGGGCGTTTTCGCCATCTACAGGGTTGGAAAGGCAGGATGAGCTGATGAAGCGTGGACTGGTTGCATTGACGGTTTTGATGGGAATCGGGCTCTTGCTTCAGTTCGGCTGCCAGGGGAGCGCGACGCTCCAATCCAATATGGGCGGTTCTGCTTCACTGGCCATATTCGGCGGCGACGCGCCCGAGTGCAGCGTGCTTTCGTTTCAAGTTGACATCACGGGTGTGACGCTGACGCCCGAAGGCGGCGCCACTCCGGTGACGGTGATTAGCTCTTCGAGTCCCGTCACAGTGGACTTCGCGGCTCTCACGGGGTTTAACACCGTTCTAAATACCTCGACGGTGCCCGCCGGGACGTACACGCAAGCGAACATTTCGCTGACGAATCCCCAAATCACCATCCTCGATACCACGGTCACTCCGCCCGTAGCCAAAACCATAACCACGATGTTTGCAAGCGGGTTAGCAACGGCCACCGTCAGCGTCAACATTAAGCCCGTGCTGACCATCCAGGCCAACGTCGCGCAAGGATTGATCCTCGACTTCAACCTCCGCAAGTCCATCCAGACCGACACCTCAGGGAGCATCACGGGAGCCGTTGACCCGGCCTTCCGCGTTCACCCATCCGTCGTGACCACCGTTAAAGGTCTTGGCGAAATTGATGACCTGCACGGAACGGTTCAGTCGGTTTCGACCTCCAGCACCAATTCGAACTTTATCGGCAGCTTCATGCTCCAACTTCCTTCAGGGCGCACGCTCCTGATCAATACGACTAGCAAGACGGAATTCGAGAAAGTCTCAGGGCTGAGCGGGCTTGCGGCGGGAATGTTTGTCGAAATTGAGGCGCATGTGAACATGCAGGGGGACATCGTGGCCGGTGAAGTGGAGGCGGAAGAGCAGGAAGACGTTTCGCATGCGGTGCTCGTCGGCACCGTTACTTCCGTCTCGCCCAGCCTCGGCGCGGCAAGCACGTTTACCATGTTCGTGCGGGAGGAGTTTCCGGAAGTCGAGAGCGTGGTTCCGCTGCGCTCCATGGTGACCGTCAACGTCACTTCGAATACGATCCTGCGAATCGCTTTCCCGGCTCAGGCCGTCAATGAAGGCGGGCTGACCTTCAACGCGAATACCCTGACTCAGGCCGAGCACGTGGCGGTGCTGGTGCCGATCAGCGGGACCACTCCGGCAAGCCTGTTTGACGCCGCCGGGATCGTTCTTCGGCAACACGGCTACGTGGGCAATCTCACCGGCACGCCTACGATTTCGGCTTCCTCGAGCCTCACCGGGAAGTTCACGCTGACCATCTGCTCGCCAAGCTTGCAAGGCGAGCCGATTACGGTCGTAACTTTTCCGGACACGGACTTTGACAATGGCCTCACGGACCTGACTTCGCTCACAAGCTCGCAGACGTTGGTGGTTAGAGGACTGCTGTTCTATGAGACCGGACCGTTGACCCTCAATGGCATGACTATGGCTGGACCTGGGTGGGTGTTGGAATCAGGACGCATCACACAAATCCCCTAGGCTCGCCACGATGGGATCGGGGATAGCCCGCTGATTCCCGAGCGCGGTCTGCCAGACGGCGGACTGGCCCTCAATCTTTGTCCCGCCTTTCGAACTTCCCTCACTCGTCACATTCGAAACCACTGAGAATTCTTCATGAACCTCTTGACATGCACTCGACCAAGTGCCTATAGTCCGCTTCATACGGGAAGTACTTGACGTTAATGTCTGCGCGTCGGGCTTGGGGTGAGGGGTAGTCCACAAGAAAGGGACAATTGAGGGCGGCTGAAGATTTTCATTCGCCAGCCCCGAGGTGCGAGCGCGCCTTTCGGCGATGGCGTGGCGAAGCGCTTGCAAAACCTTCCAATTCCCGAGCGGGCAGGATGGCGGCCCCGGATAGCATACATGGCAAGGAGGAATCCATGAACGGCCCAAGGCAAAATCGGATTCGATGGAAGTTGTTAGCCCCTCTCGGAGCAGCTCTCATTTACGGTATGGCGATGGCACGCCCCGTGGCGGCTCAGGTCCTCTACGGCACCCTGGTCGGCCACGTCACCGACCCCAACGGCGCTGCCGTGCCCGGAGCGAAGGTCCTCATTACAAACCAGGGGACCAACATTTCTCGCGATGTCGCCTCAGACTCAGCGGGCGATTACAATTTCACAGACGTGGTGCCAGGGACTTACACGGTCCAGGTCACGCGCGAGGGATTCAAGACCTATGAGCGAAAAGACGTTCAGGTAACACTTAACGCTGTCATTCGCGCTGACGTGCCCTTGCAAGTAGGCACGGTTAGCCAAACTATCGAGGTGAAGGGCGCACCCCCAGCTCTCCAAACTGACACACCCGAAGTCCATTCCAACCTTGAGGCATCGACTCTTGAACAGCTTCCCATGCCACCTGGCATGAACTATCAGTACGCCTATCGCGCTCTGCCGGGCTTTTCGCCTCCACAAAACTCGCACTCGATTCCAACGAATCCGTCCCGCTCGCTGGCTTTTAATGTCAACGGGACGAGCAACAACCAAAACAACACTAGGATCGACGGCGTGAGCACTTACAACGTGCAATTGCCGCACGTTACATCTTACGTCCCGTCGCTCGAATCCATTCAGGAAGTCAACGTAGTCACCGATGATTTCGACGCAGAACAAGGTTTTGCGGGCGGGTCCGCCATCAACGTTGAAACGAAGAGCGGCACGAATTCCTTCCACGGCTCGGTGTTCGAGAACCACAGCAATAACCATCTGACGGCATGGCCGATGCTTTTCGACGGCGCTGACGCCAACGTTGGCAACAAGCCGAAATTGGTATTCAACGAGCTCGGCGGGGCCGTGGGCGGTCCGATCAAGAAAGACAAACTTTTCTTCTTCTCGAGCTACCAGGGGACGTTTAACCATCGGAACCTCCAGGCATTCGGCACCGTGCCAACTGCGGCGATGATTAACGGCGACCTTTCAATGGACACGACCCACATCATCTATGACCCAACGACTGGCGACTTGAACAACGCCAGCGGACGCGCTCAGTTCAGCGCCTCGGCAGACTCGGCGGATCCAACCTTCAACGCGTTGTGCACACCGACCTCAGCCACATATTCTGCCTCGACCAACTCGTGCCTAAACATGATTCCCACGGCTCGGCTCGACCCTATCACTCAGAAGATCCTTGCGTACCTTCCGTCCCCCGACCGGCCCGTGAATTCAGCTGGCCAAGTGAACCGCGACCTCTTTGTATCCGGCCCGTTTCATTTCCATCGCAAACAGGTGGACAACAAGATTAATTTCGCGGCGACGGATAAGTTCAACCTGATCGGAACCTTCGGGTTCCTGCATTACGACACCTTCGCACCCACGCGGCTCGGAAAAGCACTTGGAAACGTGATCAGCGGTAGCGGAGGCACGAGTAATCCCGGCAACGGCTCCGGGAACACGTACCGCACAACGATCATGGGCACCTATACGCTTACGCCCAATTTTCTCCTGGATGCCCACTTCGGGTATGCCAAGCAAGGGACGGCTTCGGTGCAGCCGTTCCTCGGGACGAACATCGGTTCGGATGTCCTGGGAATTCCGGGTACAAATGGGACGCGGAACTTTGAAAGCGGCTGGCCCGAATTTGATATTTCGGGCTTCGACACAATCGGAATCGACTCGAACTTTATGCCCTACTACCGCCACGACCCGCAGTATCAGTACGTGGCGAACTTCAACTGGCAGCACGGTACTCATAACGTTCGCTTCGGGACCGACGCCTACCGGATGGGCCTGAACCACCAGCAGGCGGAGTTCTTGAGCGCCGCCTACGGTGCGCAGGGCGGGTTCAACTTCAATCGAGCGGTGACTCAGTCCTGTCTGACCGTGAACGCCGACGGGATCACCTGCGATGAGTCTTCGCCTAATTCCAGATTCAACGGATTCGCGTCCTTTCTCCTTGGAATGTCCAATCAGGACGGAAAAGCCTTGCAGGTCCCCGACGTGTATCACATCCATACATGGCTCTACAGCGCGTACGTTCGTGATCGCTGGAACTTCCGGCCACGGCTGACATTCGACTACGGCCTGCGTTGGGAATATTTCGCTGTTCCCGCCCGCCCCGATCGCGGAATTGAACGTTATGACTCCGACCCGGCCTCGGCAACGTTCAACCAAGTGCTCGTTTGCGGGGTGGGCAGCGTTCCGAACAATTGTGGAATTAATGTTAGCAAGAAGCTTTTTGCCCCGCGCGTGGGGTTTGCCTATCGAGCCACCGACACGCTCGTCGTCCGCGCGGGTTACGGCATCTCATATGATCCCTATTTTGGTTTGGAGGCCTTGCGGGACAACTACCCGATCATGGTCCAGCTCATTCAAAGCTCCTTTAGCGACTTCTTCCCTGTAGGCACACAAGGCACGACTCCGGCCAGCAGCCTGCAGACAGGACTCGTCGCCCTCACGGCACCAAGCCTCGGTAACGGTGTGATCCCGATTCCTGGCGAAGTTGGGTTTTCCGGCTGGCCCAAGAATTTCAAGCGTGGCTATGTCGAGTCCTGGAATATTTCTGTCCAAAAGGAACTCGGGCAGGGATTCACCGCACAGGCAGGTTATGTGGGGACGCGACAAGTTCGTCAAATGGCGTACTTCAATTTGAATGCGGGGCAGGTGATCGGTGCCGGAACGGCCGGAGAACCTCTTTTCAACCAAACGTTAACTGCGCCAACCGGCCCACGGAGCGCTGATTCGATCGAGCTCCGCCCCTTCGGCTCGGGGCACTACAATTCGCTCCAGGCGAAGTTGGAGAAGCGCTACGCGAAGGGCTTGTCGCTCACAGTTGCTTACACCTGGGGCAAGGCGATCGACATGGTGGACAATAGCGATGAGAACCCCGGTGCCGATGACGGGCGCTTGCAATTGTTGCAGTACCTGTATCTCAACAGGGCCATAGCGGGCTACGACCGAACCCACAGCCTCTCAGTCATTCACATCTGGGATTTGCCCTTCGGCTCCGGTCAACGCTGGCTGTCAGGCCCCAGCGTGGCCTCCAAGATCGCCGGTGGCTGGCAGATGAGCGGTCTCGCGACCTGGTACTCGGGAGCGCCCTTCACAGCGTACTCCAGTGAGGGCGCCTGGAACACTCCGGGCAGCAGGCAGACTGCCGACCAGGTAGGCCCGATCAGGCGCACAGGGGTCATTGACCCGAACGCCCCGTACTATGACGTTTCGGCCTTCGCAGACGTGTCCTCAGCGCGTTTGGGTACGATGGGGTTCAATACTCTACGCGGCCCTAGCCAGGCCAACTGGGACCTTGGGATCTATCGAAAGTTTAAGCTATCAGAGCGGTACAACCTCGAATTCCGGACGCTGTCGTTCAATTTCACGAATGCGCCGCCTTTCGACCTTCCTGACGGCGAACTAGGCGACGGGAGTTCGTTCATGTCAGTGAGCGGCACAGTCAATGTCGCACGCGAAAGCCTCAGCCAGCGTCAGTTCGAATTTGCGCTGCGCCTGACGTTCTGATTCGTAATAAACACTTCGCATGGGCCGCGCCGCTGCGCGGCCTTCTTTTTTTTCCCTGTGGCGGCGAGTTGCGCCTCGTTGCGCATTCACTTCACATACCATTTTCGCGAAGGCGCAAACCCGTGAGTCCCTGCTTCCACGTGGACGACAGTTGCGGCGAGACGCAGCTCGCCGCTACAAGAATTCGCTGCTTTCATTTTCATCCTTCATACTTCTCCCTTCAGCTTTCACCCTTTACCCTTCACCCTTTTCTCTTATAATCGCGGACGATGTCCGAAGGAACTGAACCGGCAAGCGGCGCGCGCTTTCTCATCACCGGGGCCAAAGGCTTTATCGGAGCCTGGATTGTCAAGAACCTGCTTGAGCGCGGCGACGAACCCTCGATCTTTGACGTCGATTCGACCTCCCAACGGCTCGAAGCCATCATCAGCGCGGAATTCCTGCGGAAAGTCCGCTTCGTGCGCGGCGACGTCACCGACTTCCCCGCTCTCGCGCGCGCCATCCAGGAGAATGGAATTACGGATGTGATTCATCTTGCGGCCTTGCAGGTCCCCGGCTGCGCCGCCGACCCGCGGCGCGGAGCGGAAGTCAACGTACTCGGCACGCTCAACGTCTTTGAGGCGGCGCGGCCGCCGCACGGACAGGTCCGAAGTGTTGTGTATGCCAGCTCCGCCGCCGTATTCGGCCCGGAAGAGTTTTATGGCGGCAAGACCGTCCCCGAGGGCGCGGCGCTGCTGCCCGGCACGCACTACGGCGTTTTCAAGCAAACCAACGAAGGCAACGCGCGAGTTTATTTTCTCGACCACGGCCTGGCGAGCGTCGGGCTGCGGCCCTGGGCGGTCTATGGAGTCGGGCGCGATGTGGGTATCACGTCCGGCCCGACGAAGGCCATCAAAGCGGCGGTCCTCCAACGGCCCTATATGATCCGCATCACCGGCGGCGTGGATTTCCAATACGTCAACGACACGGCGCGCATTTTTTTGAAGTGCGCCGATTCGGCGATGGCCGGCGCGCGCGTCTACACGCTGCGCGGGACAGTGATCCAAATGGAAGAATTTATTCTCGCGCTGGAGCGCCAGATTCCCGCCGCCCGCGGTCTGATCCAAGCGGAAGGGGGGCAGTTGCCCATCGCCTATGACCTCGACGACAGCGCGCTGGTCCGTGACCTCGGCGAAGTTCCGCACACGCCGCTCGAACAAGGCATCCAGGAGACGCGTGAGATTTTCGAGCGGCTCAAGCGCGAAGGACGGCTTGATGTGTCGGATCTCGAAACCTGAATGAAAAGCAAAAGGCGAAGGTCAAAGAGCAAAGTCGAAATCAAAAAGCAAAAATAAAAAATCAAAAATGAGAAATGCAGGATGGAGAAACAAACCGATCTTGGAGAACGCATAGTCGAATTTGCAGTCAGAATCGTAAAGGTGGTAGGGTCAATGCCCAATACACTGGTTGGCCGCCGGATTGGCGACCAATTTCTGCGCAGGGGTCTGTCCACCGGTGCGAATTTTGAGGAGGCCCAGGCTGCCGAATCCCGGGCGGATTTCGCCCATAAGCTTCAAATCGCCCTCAAAGAAGCCCGGGAATCGAATTATTGGCTTCGAGTGGTTTCAAGGAGCGGCACGGTGCGGGCCGCAAGGCTCGAATCTCTAATCCAGGAGTCGCGGCAGCTCGTCGCGATGTTATCGAAAGCAGTAGCCCGCGCCAGAGGCGTGGCCAAAGGGCCAAAGCCACAGGCGACTTCCGGCTAAGCTCATTTTTGATTTTTAATTTTTGCTTTTTGACTTTAGATTTGCTTTCCCTATTCAGTGCGGCCTCGACATGAAAAACGGCTCTTTTAGCGAAAGGGAGTACTTCATCCGCCCGGCGCTGCCGGGCGCGCTGAACGTGGCGCTGGTGGCCGGGCCGATGTACGACCCGCTCTACGAGTTGCTACCCGAGGTTGCGGCGCGGTTGGTCCATCCGGAGTTGAACGCCCACCTTGAAAAAGTCTACCGCGCCGGCACGGGCGCCTATGATTTAGTCTCCACGCACAACAAATACGCACCCTCGCAAAAGGACTTCCTGCGGCCGCTGGACGACTGGTTCCTCGAAACCGAGTTGAGCGAATTCATCCCCTCGGTCCTTGAAATGAGCCGCGTGGAAGGCTGGCTCCTGAGCCTGCCGCGGAATATTGATGTCCGGCTTCTCCACTACCGCACCGACCTGTTTGAAGATCCGGCCGAAAAAGCATGCTATCGCGAGGCGACAGGCTGCGAGCTGAGAGTGCCGGAAACCTGGGAAGAACTGGCGCAGATTGCAAAATTCTTTTCGCGCCCGCCGGAACTTTTTGGGTTTGCCTTTCCGGGGCGCGACAGCGGGCTGTTCGGGACTTTCTTTGAGCTGGTGGCGATGGCGGGGGGAAAGCTTTTCCGGCCCGACCTGGGTCCGGGCTTTGTGGACAGCGCCGGCCGCTGGGCGCTCGGATACCTCCGCCGCCTCTACGACGAGGACCGCTCGACGCCACGCGAATTGCCCGAAATGCGGTACGATGAAATCGCGGGACTCTTTCTCGAGGGACGCCTGGCCATGGCGGCCGATTGGCCAGGGAGCTTTTACCGCTATCGAGACTCTCGGCAGTCGCGCGTTGCGGATCGCTTCTCGGTGGCGCTATATCCGGCGGGACCTGAAGGCTCGCGGTGGGTGTACGCTGGCGGCCACACCTTTGCCGTTCCCAAGAGCGTTCGGGACGAAGAAGGGGCGCGGAGCCTGCTCAAATTCTTGTCCTCGGCTGATGCCCAGTGGCACGAGGCTGCGCACGGTTCTCTGCCGGTCTTAAAAAGCGTTCAGAACCGTCTGCGCGCCGAAACCGACCCGCAGACGCTTGAAGGCCGCCGCTTGGCGCTGCTTGAACAGACCGTCAATTCGTACATGCTCTTGCCGCCGCGTTTTCCGCTTTATCCGGCGGTCGAAGAAGCCCTGTGGACTTCGCTCCAAAAGGGTCTAACGGGAGAGTGGGGTGTGGACGAGGCCTTGCATCAGGCCGCGGCACAAATGGAAACAATGCTCATGAAGTAAATCGTCCTTTGTCCGTTGTCCGTGGCTGAGCGCAGGGATCATCCGACAACGGACAAAAGACGAAGGACACAGGACGAGTCTTAATATGAAAGCTGCGGTTCTTGAGGATGT
>QHZO01000147.1:10612-23812 GCA_003224695.1 Acidobacteriota bacterium | reverse complement strand
CTCGAATGCCCACCAGTGAGTAGGGAATCGTCTGAACGACTTGTTCGTACGAGTTCACGGCGTCAATGAGCTGGCACTTGCCGCGTTTTCGTTCGGCTTTGGGCAAGCGCGGCCAGGCGGGATCCAATTTGTAAAACGCGAAGTTGACGTATTGCCGGCGCTCTTCTTGCGTTTCCTTTTCGGCTTTTGAAGACTCTGCCAAGACTCCGCCTCCGAATCGAGTTCCGATCCAAAATTTCGACCGGGCGGTTCAATATAACATGAAAGCATTTAGCGGCGCTCAGTCGAACACGCCAACCTGTGTAGGGTTGTAATCCCCGCAGAGATGAAGGCGGGAGGTGTGGAATCCTTTGAAGTAGAATAGTCAGCTGAGGTTGAGACAGGGCCCGTCGGACCTGTTAAAGGATACAAGTGGCGTACAAATACGACGTAGCAATTTCGTTTTTAAGCTGCGATGAAGGGCTGGCGCGCGAACTCACCGATATTCTCGCACCGAATCTGAGAGTGTTTCTGTACACGCTGCGCCAGGAAGATCTTGCGGGCACGGATGGCCTCGTAACCTTCCGGGAAGTCTTTCTCCAAGATTCCCGACTTGTGGTTGTCCTATTCAGGGACGGCTGGGGGGAGACGCGTTGGACCAGAGTGGAGTCAGAGGCAATCACGGATCGCTTTCTGAAGGAAGGTCCTAGTTTTCTTTTCTTCATCATGACCGACCCCGCCAGTGTCCCGCCCCGTTGGGTTCCAGACAAGCTAATCCGATTCAATCTTGAGGACTACGGAATCGGGCAGGCAGCAGGGGCGATAAAGCTACGCGTTCAGGAACTCGGGGGCGCTCTCCACAGGGAGACACTTGCCGACCGCGCTCGCAGAGCACAGGAGCGCGAACAGTTTCAGGGGGAAACCGAATTGCTTCGGCGAAGCGAGCGCGGCGTCAAAGAGGTGCAGGAAGAAGCAGCGAGACTTGTGTGTGCAGTTCAGCGTCTAGCGGCTGAGGCTATCCAAGCCGCCCCTAGATTAGGAATCCAGAGTCGGGCCATTGAGACTGCTGTGGGGATTCGCTCGGCGAGAGTTTCCGCCTCGGTCGAGTTATTCGCCCCATATATAAACTCCTTAAATGACACTTGCGTTCTTGCGCGAGTGCTAGCCGGCAGCATCATTCTCCCTGGAGAAAACCGTTTCTACCTTAAGCCGCCGAAATTGCTCAGGGAGCAACGTTACGAGCCTGATCGAGTTCAAGGTCGCGGCTGGTGCTGGCGCGATGCGGGCGGGCGTTTCTTTTCATCCACCGAGGTCGCTGACGAGCTGATGCAAAGCGTAATTTCGGTGATTGAGGACAGCAGCCGTTAGCCACGATTGCCGCCTATATAGTCGTGTGAGCGCCGCCGCGACAGCCGGATAGTGTGTTACCGTGACCAGGTGCGGCCTCAACCTCTCATTTCCGTGACCGATGTGGAAGCCAGCAGCCGATGGTATCAGCGGCTGCTGGGCTGCCGGAGCTATCATGGCGGCCCTGTATATGAGCAGCTGGTCTCGAACGGCCAATTGGTCCTTCAGCTGCACCGCTTCGAAGTGGAACACCATCACGGCCCGATAGGCGATCGAAATGACAAGCCCTACGGAAACGGCGTGCGACTGTGGTTCGAGGTGGACGACTTTGACTCGGTCATGGAGCGCGCCGCCGAGATGAACGTGGAGATTGTCATGCCCAAACATCGAAATCCTCCCGACGGCGACGGCGGGCCAAATCACTGGGAATGCTGGATGCGCGATCCCGACGGGTACACCGTGGTGGTTGCCAGCCCGTACGGGACGGCTGACGGAACATGGCGTCCAGAGCACGAGAATCCATGGGCATGAAAGATATGGGTCCCCGCCTTCGCGAGGACGACGAATAATTTCGCTGTGCATTCGTTCTCAGAGCCAGATTCTTCGCTGCGCTCAGAATGACAGACTCGGATTTTTTTCATTGGCCACTAACCGCTTGAGTTCGGCGAATAATTTGCGAAATGCTTCGCCGCGATGTGAGACCTGGAACTTTTCTTCCGGTGTGAGCTCGGCGAAAGTCTTGCCAAGCGGCGGGTAGTAAAAATAGGGATCGTAGCCAAAGCCCCCCGAACCGCGCGGCTCATCAATGATTTCTCCTGAAGCTGAGCCCTCGACCTCTGGCAAAATTTTACCTCGGCGCGCGAGAACAATGACCGCGACGTAGCGGGCGCGGCGGTTGCGCGGACTTTTCGTAGAGGTTTCGACTCGGCGAAGCTCTTTGAGGAGCTTGCGGTTATTCGCGTCGTCGCTTGCCCTCTCGCCGGCGAAGCGAGCCGAACGCACGCCCGGCGCGCCGCCCAGCGCCTCGACACACAGTCCGGAATCGTCGGCGAAGACGAGCCCCTCCACATAGCGGCTGTATTGCGCGGCCTTCTTGCGGGCGTTTTCGGCAAAAGTCGAGCCGTCTTCCACCACCTCCGGAAGCCGCTCGAGGTTTGGAATCGGTTCGACCCGCAGGCCATGGGCGCGCGCAGCCTGGCGGAACTCGCGAAGTTTTCTCGGATTGGAAGAGGCCAGATAGAGTCGCAAATCGTGATGATTCCCGACGTCCCAAAATCGGCAAGAGGGTTTTGTCCAGCCGAATTTAAAATTCAGAATTCAAAATTCAGAATTGCTTTCTGCTTTTCGAACAACGCGCGGACGGCTGGCTGGGCAATCTCAACCATTTCTCCGAGCTCGGCCAGCGAGAAGACGCGGCCTTCGGCAGCCGCCTGGACTTCCACCAATTTTCCCGCGCCCGTCATCACCACGTTCAAATCCACTTCCGCGCTCGAGTCTTCGGCGTAGTCGAGGTCCAGCAGCGTTTCGCGGCCCACGATGCCGACGCTCGTCGCCGCCACGTAGTCCCTGAGCGGCGAGCGGCCGAGCGCCTTGACCTCCATCAGCTTCTTGACAGCCAGCCCCAGGGCGACAAACGAGGCGGTAATGGAGGCGGTACGCGTACCGCCGTCGGCGCGAATGACGTCGCAATCCATCCAGATCGTGCGCTCGCCGAGCGCCGTCAGGTCCATGACGGCGCGCAGGGCGCGGCCGATCATCCGCTGGATTTCCATGGTGCGCCCGCTCGGCCGTCCGCGCGTTACTTCGCGCGGCGTGCGGGTCTCGGTGGCGCGGGGAATCATGGCGTATTCGCACGTGATCCAGCCCGAGCCCGATCCCTTCCGGAACGGCGGCACGCCATCCTCGACCGACGCCGTGGCAATAACCTGCGTTTCGCCGAGGAGGATGAGCGCCGAGCCCTCCGCGCTCGAGATCGGATGCGGCGCGATCTCGACGGGGCGCATTTCGAGCGCTCCGCGTTGGCCGCCGCGCAGGACTTTCCCGCCGCTATACATCAGGCCGGTCAGCCGGCGAGGGGTGGTCGGCATTTCTCCTCACGGTCGGGTAGGCGCCAGGTTTGGATCGGGCGCGAACGCGGAGGTCAGGTCCACGTGTCCGTCGAGTGTTTCCGCTTCCTGTCCCTGAATGAGAAAGCGCACGCGCTTGACGGCGGGAATATTGGCCGCCAGCGTGTCCACAATGGAATAGACCGCCAGCGTCTCACTGCCGATGCCCGGGGCGAAAAGTCCGACAGCGCTGTTCGAGAAATCGAGATAGGCGGTCCCGTCGGTCGCCAGGAATACGCCGCGCACCTCGGCCGAAGCGGTAAGCGAGCGCGGGCGGCCCGAGCTCGAGCCTGCAACGAGGGCTAGGAGGACGGAACGGATCCGGTCCGCATCGCTGTCTGGCCAGGCGATCAAGCGCGCTTCTTCGACCAAGCTCCCATCCTCATCGGAGGGGAAGTAGAGGTTCGCTTTGTGGGCCGTTCGGCCGCCAGACAGCAGCGCCGCTTCGGTCAGTTGCGCGCGAGCTTGTTCCTCCGGCCGCGGCGCCGGCTCGTTCAACACTCCCCGGCTAAGCCAGTGGAAGTAGGCAAACCCCAAGGCCAGAGCCGCTGCCGTGACGAACATGACGAGTTTGGCGCGCGAAGTCATGCTTCAGGGCTTCTTGAAATTGTCGAGACCGTTCAGGATGGCGCCGGCCAATTGCTGTTGAAAGCTCGAAGAGGTAAAGAGGGTTGCGTCGGTATCCGGAGCGAAGCTCCCGATCTCTATGGCCACCGCCGGCGCGTTCACGCTCCGCAGCACGCGGGCGGGAGCCGCGGTGAGCTTGGGAACGCTCAGTCCGCGAAATGCCCCGAGCGCTTGCTCGATGGCCGTACCGAGTTCGCGGCTGCTGTCCAGATGCAATTCCTGGACGCGCTCCCAAGAAATCAATTGCGGCAGGCCGGCCGGCGCGGGCGAGGCTGTTTCAACGGATGCGGGTGGCTCGAAGGTGTAAACCACCGCGCGCGGGGAAGCCGAGCCGAAATCACCGGCGTGCAGCGTCACGAAAGCCGAGGCATGCAAGACGTTCGCCACCTCGTCGCGGCGATCGAAGGTGGGATCCGAATCCCCCGACCGCGTCAGAGCGACACGGAATCGTCCGCTCCCAACCAGAGCCGCCCGCACTTGCATGGCCAGCGAAAGCACCAAGTCTTTTTCCAGCACGCCGTTCTTATCATGTGAGCCGGTGTCCGGGCCGCCATGACCAGGGTCCAAAATCACCAAAGGCAAAGAGGCGGAGCCCTCGACCGCCGGCATCTGTTCTTCCGCCGCCTGTGGCGGGACTGGCGGCGCCACAAGAGGATTAGCCGGCGGCAGCGGCGTCAGGGCCGTGGCGGGCTGTTGCTTGGAAATCTGCGCCTCGAGCACTTTGCCGTCTGCCGCCAAGGTGGGGAAGAAATCCAGGCCATCCGAGGCCGGCGCGACAATCAGCTTGGGAACACCGTCCTGATCGTCAAATTGAATGGTCTTTACGAAAGGGTTTTGAAATTGAAAGCTCGACTCGAGCGGCTCCACGGGATGTCCACCGAGGTAAACAATCCACCGGCCGTTCGAGGCCTCGGTCTTGATGCTCACTTTATCCGTGAAGGCGATGGTGATGTCGGCGCCTGTGGCGAGCGCCTTCAAGTGGACCGAGAACGTCCCGGGCTTTGTGCTGCCGATGAAAATCCGGCGCGCCCCGACGCGGTACTGAACTGGTTGGTGCGTGAGCTGAGGCAAGGCGCTGGCCATGAAATCGAGCGGCACCAGCCACTCGCCGTTTTCCGCGCGGACGGGGGCTTGAAGCGTCACCCGGGTCTTGTTGACGCGGACCTTCTTATCGCCCAGTTGAATTTGCACGTCGTTTTGGCCGAACCAAACCCTCAGAGACGATTGGCTGGCCTGCATGCCGTCCACGTGAACGAACAAGTTGAGAATTTGAAGGAGCGGCAAGTAATCCACGCGGCCAACGGACTGTATCGGGATAGTCCTTGCGCCCTCCGGAAGGTAAAGGATGAAATTATCGCTGCGCAGAGTCCGCGCCGGCCAAAAGATTAGGACGGCGGCCAGCATCGCCGCCAACCACAGAACCGGCCGACCGTAGCGATAAAAACTTAAGCTCAAAGGCTTGCCCTCGAGCACATCCACGGGTTTGAGACGCAAGCCCTCCCCCGAGCCTGCTACCCTGGCGCGTCACGCAAATCGTTCGCCAACCTATTTTAGCCGAGGGCGGGTATCAATTCTATATTCTCAGCCGCGAGCCGCCGATGGAAAATCTGCGCGCACGCGGCGGTGTCGGGAGAAGGCGACGCCAGCCTGGCTAAGACCCCTCAACCGGCTGCCGGTGCGAACTGAAAGTGTGGTTATTCAATGGCGCCGGTTGCTTCGCGGAAGCCGTGCGCCGCCTGTTTGGCCAGCCAGCGAAAGACGCGCGTATTGTTGTAGCAATAGCTGACGATGTGGTTGAGCGTTGAGAAGCAGTGGCCCTCGCACGACTTTTTCATCTCGTCGAGCTGGCGCGTGTCGAATTTGTGATCGCCGACCGTGCCCCAGTCGTACTTGGCGGAATAAAGCGGGAAGCAGGGCGCCAGCGTCCCGTCCACGCGAATGATCAGCGTGTTCTGGCCGGCGCGGCAGCCCCAGGGCGCGAGCTCTCCGTGCATGAATTCCTTCATTTGCTGCAAGCGGCGAGTTTGGTTCACCACCTTCAGACCGTTTTTCTTCTGCTCGATGATCCAGTCAATCAGGGCTTCGACCTTCGGGTGGTCTTCCGGGCGGAGGAAGGTGGAATTGTCGTTCAGGTGCTTGTAATGCGGCTGCTCGACCATGGGCGTTTCAACGATGTGAAAATCTATACCGAGGTTATTGGCGCGGGCGATCGCGGCCAACTCCTTTACGTCATCCATGTTCGTGCGCGTGATGCAAACGTTCAGGAAAACCGTGTAGCCGTAGTAGTGCATGCGCTTGAGCAGGTACTCGAAATACGAGCGGATGGGCGCCAGCGCCTTTTCCAGGCCGGGCTTCTGTTCGATACAGTCCACGGCCAGATTGACGGTTCCCATGCCGGCGTCGGCCAGCTTGTCAATGACGTCGGGACGCAACAGGCGCCCGTTGGTCGGAACATACACCAGCATGTCGTTTTTCGAAGCGTAGTAGATGACTTTGTGGACGAAGCTTGGACGGAGCAACGGCTCGCCGCCCATCAAAGCCAGCAGCCGGCAGCCTGAATCGTGAAGCCAGTCAATCGAGCGCTTGGCAACATCTTCGGTCATACCCTTGACCGAGTTGTCAAACGCCCAGCAATAGTGGCAATCGAGGTTGCACTTCCACTCGGTAAACAGGTAGGCGATGATGGGATGAAAGTCGCCGGGCAGCAGGCGCGATTTGAAATAAGGCGTGCCGAGAGCTTTCCAGTGCCTCCAGGCTTTCCACCGCGTGTATTGAAAATCCGAGCGGCGCGCGGGCTTCCCTCGCTGAGGATAGATTGGCTCCGGCAGGCACTCCTTTTCCGCGGGCGGCAGCAACAACCGCGAGGGCGCCGTTGGGGTCATCAACAACTCGTGAAGCGGCACATCCAGCCGGAACGGGCTTGCGCTTTCAGGCTCGGGTCGGTGGCCGAGGTCGCTCATTAAGCCTCCTGGGCATTCAGCGCGCTTATCCTGATTCTTGAACTCAGCTTGCCTTGGCAGTTAGGGGCTCTGGCAAGCCGCAATCGCCACAACGTGTCTTATTACAGGATGTTAGGGCCTAAGTCAAGGATTCAATGAGTCGCGGTACTGGTGTCATTTGGCATGGGTTCCCTTTCGAAACGCCTGTCATTCCCACGAAGGCGGGAACAGGCCTTTGGAAATGCACTGCGGACGGACTGGATTCCCGCCATCGCGGGAATGACTGCGCCTTGAGCACCCATGGCTGGCAAATGACACCAGCACCGCAGTCGAATTCTAATTGCGCGGGTGCGGCAAGTGATTTATAATAAATCTCGCGCGTCACGTTTCTCTCCCCTCCAGAAAAAACAGCTCTTGCGAGAAACGAAGTTGATTCCAAGCGGGTGTCTGGGCGCCTGCATCCAAATATTCCAAAACTAAGGGAGTCTCAATGACCCATAAGATGAAGTGTTGCTTGTTTGCAGGCCTCGCCGCGTTCGTTTTTTTCTCCATTCAACCGGTCTCGGCCCAAACTTTCACTGACTCTGCCGATCCCGCGGCTGCCGGCGCGCCACATGCCGAATCCCGTGGCGGTGACTTCGGTGCGGGCCGAGTCGGCGCCGGATTCCGGCTGGGCTCGCTCGGATTTGGGGGCGAAGTCGCTGTCCGCGTGACCCACTCATCGAACGTCCGCGGCGGATTCAATTTCTTGAGTTACAGCCGCGGATACGATAACAACGGCATCCACTATGCCGGTGACCTGAAGTGGGCCTCGGCCGAAGCCCATTACGACTGGTTCCCTTTTGCGCGCGCGTTGCATTTAAGCCCGGGCCTCATCGCCTATAACGACAATCACGTAGACTCATCCGCCTCGGTCGCAGGTGGGGGCTTCTTCACACTGAACGGCGTCCAGTACGAAAGCAATCCGGCGAACCCCGTGAACGGTTCGGCGAAGCTCTCTTTCAACAAGCTCGCCCCGACGGTCATGGTCGGCCTCGGGAACCTCGTGCCGCGCAGCGGAAAGCATTTCAGCGTTAACATCGAGGCCGGCGTGGCTTTTTCCGGGTCGCCCAAGATTGCGCTCAACCTCGCTGGCAGCGCGTGCGCTCCGAACGGCACCAACTGCCAGAACGTCGCCACCAACTCGACGATCCAAACAAACATTCAGGGCGAGCAGACCAAAATCAGCAATGACTTGTCGCCGTTTAAGTACTACCCGCTGGTTTCCTTAACCATCGGGTATCGGTTCTAATGGGTCTTTGGCAGGTAGATCCCCAAGTGGTCCAGGCGCGGCGACAGCCGGTCGCCGCGTTTTGGTTTCGGGGGTGTAGCCTGGCTCGAGTCACCTGCCGCCTGTAGTTCTGGCCGAGGCGGGGAAGCCGCAAGCTCCCGCGCCATATGCGGTTGGTCTCTGCAAACGAAGCCTGCCAGTTCGCCTTATTTTCGTCTGGAGCAAATATACATTTGAGTGTATACTTGGAGCGGGTTTGGCTGCTATGGTCGCCGTCGTGAGCGACCAAGCCGAGAGGCGCAAAAATGCGACTGACGTCTGGGAGGGTGACTCCAGGGAGATTCTTCAGGCCTTCCCGGACGACGTTAAGCAGAACTTGGGATTCCAGCTCTGGCAGTTGCAACAAGGCGAAAAACCCGGTGACCACAGACCGTTACCTTCGATTGGCACGGGCGTTTTTGAACTGCGAGATCAAGATGAAAGAGCCTGGTATCGCGTCGTTTATCTATCGAGGATAAATAACGTCATCTACGTTCTTCATTGCTTCGAGAAAAAGGGCCGGGAGATGAGCAGGAGGGATTTCGAGACAGTGAGGCGGCGGCTCAAAACAATAAAATCGCGCTTGGCGGAGGAGAAAAAACATGAAAAGCGGGCCTAACAAGCCAACTCATGTAACGTATGGGAACGTGCTAGACGACCTGGGCTTTTCACCGGAGCATCGAACGGCGCTAAAGTTCAAGGCCGAGATTTATCGGGCCATCCTGAAAGTCGCCAAAAAATATTCACAAAAGGAGCTGCAAAAAATCCTCGGAGAACCTCAGCCCCGTGTGAGCGAATTGCTGAACGGGAAGATCGCCAACAAGAGCGTGGACAAACTTCTGCACTACGCCGGGCGGCTCGGCATCGAGACAAAGGCCAAATTCGCCCAGACTCACAAAGAGGTGGTTAAGAAAGAGCTTGCGCAGGCGAACATGAGCCCCTAGCCTCTGCTGGCGACGCATGCACAGAGGGAGCTTCCGCTTCACCGATGGAAGCTCCCGCGCGTAACAATGACAAAACAAAAATGTATACGGCGGAGGGGGGAGTCGAACCCCCCGTCCGAAAAGCATTGCAGCCATGAGCCGATCTAAAGTGTACAGCTGGGGAAGGCTCAATGGACCGGGCCCGATCGAAGGCAACCTTCTTGGGCATCAATTGTTCAGGGGCAGGCGTTCAGAGTTCGGTCACGGAAAGCCCTGGAATTTTGCGGAAGTCGCGGAGGTTCAGCGTGGCGACGGAATAGCCGAGGTGTAGGGCGGTGGCGCCGATCAGCAAATCCTCGAACGCAAACTGGATGCCCCTCGCTTCCTGTTGGCCCTCTATGCGCCCGGCAATTCGTGCGATTTCAAGCGTGACGGGATACACCGGCAGATCGTTAGCCAGCCGCTCGACGAACTCCAGCCGTTGCTGTTGCTGCCCCTGGGTTTTCGCGCGATAGGCCCCATGTTCCAGTTCGGCAATGGTCACCACTGACACACCAATTTCAGTGTTGCCTTGAGCCGCCTGCACTTGGGTCAGGATTTCCCGAACGGAATGCCCTCGGCGTTCGCCAGCGATAATGACGCTTGAGTCGAGGACTATTCCCACGACGGCGGGTTCCACGCCTTGCGGTGGCTTTTGATAATTTCTTCTACGTCTTTTGCGAACTCTGGATCGAGGACTGGCGCTTTGCCCGTCTCTTCTTCGTGCGCTTCGGCTAGCGCAATGCACTCTGAGATGGTGCGGCGTACCGGCTCAGCGGGATGAAGGACGGCCACAGGCCGCGTACCGCTTTCGATGATGACCTCGGCGCCCGCGCGGACGCGTGTCATTAGCCCAGCAAAGTCATTTGCCGCTTCCGCCTCCGAAATGTGGATCACGTTCTTTGGCACAAGGCCATTATACATGGCTGCCCTCTTCAATTGCCATCTTGGAGTGTAACCGCCGATTCCATCGAATGCCCGGCCACAGCTTCAAAGAAGCAGGGCACTACGAAGCGCGCAGTGCTAAAGCTCGATACCTTGCCGATGGCCCGCTACGGCTTGCGCACGGATTCGCTCAAAGATCGGTCCGCCGAGAGCTCCGCAATTTCTAGAACACGGATTCAGCCTTAAGATAGAATATGGATACCGCCTGCGGAGGCGGCCAGACCGGCTTCAGGGTTTCGTTCGAGCAAGCCGGTGTGGCATCAGCCCGCGCTGGCGGTTCCCATAGGATGGCTTCTCCTGCTGACGAAGTGTTGAACGTGCGAGGGCTCGCCGTCAGGTATCAGATGGGCGGAAGCCGCCAAGTCCACGCCGTCGAGAACGCGAGCTTCACCATTCGCGCGGGGGAATCGCTCGGCATCCTTGGAGAATCAGGTTGCGGCAAAACCACCTTGGCGCTTTCCTTGTTGCGGTTGTTGCCGCCTTCGGCTCGATTCGCAGGCGGCTCCATCCTTTATCAAGGTAATGATATCCTCGGACTGGATGAGCGGGAGCTCGGCCGAATTCGCGGCGCCGAAATATCCTTGATCCCTCAGGAGCCCGGAATCGCACTCTGTCCCGTGGTTCAGGTGGGGGACCAAATCGCCGAAGTCCTCCGCGCGCATCGGCCCTGGAAATACGAGCAGCGCCGGAGCGAGGCGCGCGCCCTGCTCAGCCAAGTCCGGCTGCCCGAAGTAACGCGCATCTTCCGTTCTTATCCCCACCAATTGAGCGGCGGCGAGCTTCAGCGCGTCGCCATCGCGCAGGCAATCGCCTGCCAACCAAAACTGATCGTGGCCGATGAGCCCACTACCGCGCTCGACTCGACCGTTCAGGCCGAAATCCTTACGCTTCTTAAGGAGCTCAAGGCTCGCGAGAAGACGTCTTTCATATTTATCAGCCACAACCCCGCGGTCCTTGCCGAAGTTGCCGACCGTGTGCTGGTGATGTACGGGGGGGAAATAATCGAAGAAGGCGGCGCGCGCGAAGTCCTTAACCAGCCCGAGCATCCTTACACACAGGCCCTGCTTAAATGTGCGCCGCGGCGGGGCAATGAGGTCTCTCGAACCTTACGGCGGACGCTCTTATCCATCCCAGGAGAGGTCCCGGAGCTTTCCGAAACTCCCTCTTCGTGCCTTTTCGAGCCGCGATGCGAGCAGAGGATGGCCGAATGCCGCGAGCGTTCGCCCGGGACGTACGGCACGGGAGAATCGAGACACGTGCGCTGTTTCAAGTATCGCAACAATTGAGGAGCACCATGGGGGGACAACCAGAACGTGCCGTGGCCCGCCGAGAGCTGGTCGAAGTCAAGGACCTCTCGAAGTCTTTCGAGCGCCGGCGCGGAATCTGGCGGCTGGGCGCACCCGTCTCCGCGCTGCGGAACGTCAATTTTTCCGTCGAGCGCGGGACGACGCTGGCCTTGGTTGGCGAATCGGGTTCGGGGAAGTCCACACTCGCGCGTTGCCTGGCTCTGGTCGAGCGGCCCACGGTTGGCGAGTTCTGGTTCGACGGAAGAAATCTCCTGGCCCTCCGGAGGTCAGAGGCTTTTCCGTACCGGCGGCGAATTCAACTGGTTTTTCAAGACACCGCGGGCGCCCTCAGCCCCTATCTGACCGCGATCGGAACCATCGAAGAGCCCTTGCTCATTGCCGGCCGGGGGGACGCGCGGGCGCGACGCGTGCGGGCGCTCGAAGCGATGGACGAAGTCGGCCTGCCGGCGGGCTGTGCCGAACGGCGGCCGCTCGAATTGAGCGGCGGCCAGCGGCAACGAGTGGCGCTGGCTCGCGCGCTGGTGCTCCAGCCCGAATTCCTGATTCTCGACGAGGCTCTGACGGGGCTTGACCTCTCCATTCAGGCGCAAATCCTGAACCTCCTGAACCGTCTGCAAGGGGATCATGCGTTGACTTATCTTTACATCACGCACGACCTCAGTTTGGTTAGCCACATTGCGGACGATGTGGCGGTGCTTTGGCGCGGTGAAATCGTGGAGCGATTGAGGCCCCGCGAGCTGTTCTCGAACCCGCGCCATCCGCACACGCAAGGGCTTCTCGCATCACGGCTGCTGCTCGATCCTGCCAGCTAGGGAGGATTATTCACGGGCACGCCACGGACGGAAGAGCACGGTTTCAACCGTGCCGTCAGATCGGCGTAGATATTCCCATTCGTTTCGCGCCGCGAGCGGGAGGGTGCGAATTTAAACGCGATTTTGACCCGCGGCTCGCGGCGCGAAACGAAGGGAAAGAAGTCGGGAGCGCGTCATTGGCACGGTTGAAACCGTGCCCTTCCGCTGCCCTTTCCAAACTTCGTAAATAGCCCAGGCTAGGGGCCGGCCGGAGCCCTTTTCGACATGCGCTTTCTCGCTCGCCGCCTGATCAACGCCGTCCTGACCCTGTTCGCCGTCTCGGTCCTTGGGTTCCTGTTTTCTTCTTTCGCCCCCGGAGATTTCTTCGCGGAGATGCGCATGAATCCGCAGCTCCGGCCGGAGACGGTCGCGGCGCTGCGCGCCGAGTATGGATTGGACCAGCCGCTCATCGTTCGCTATGGCCGCTGGTTGGACTCGGCATGGCGAGGGGAATTCGGCTATTCATTCGCCTACATCCAGCCGGTGGGACAACTCTTGCTCCCGCGCGCACGCAACACGCTGCTTCTCTCCGGCCTGTCTTTGGGCCTTCCCTGGTTGCTAGCCGTCCCCATCGGCGTGCTGGCTGGAGTGCGCCGGCTTCCCTTTCTCCCGCGAGCGGTTGAATTCTTCAATGCGGGAGTCGTTGCCATACCCGAACTGGTCCTGGCTCTGGCGTTTCTTTGGATCGCCGCCCGGACGCGCTGGTTGCCGGTAGGGGGCATGGCCTCGCTTGACTTCTCGCACCTTTCATCTTGGGGACAAGCGCGCGACGTGGCCCGCCATTTATTTCTCCCCGTCCTCGTCATGGTCTTTATCGGATTGCCGACGG
>QHZO01000147.1:0-10562 GCA_003224695.1 Acidobacteriota bacterium | reverse complement strand
GAATCCCTCGCGCGCGCCTGTATCGTTTCGCGTTGCGGACGGCCGCAAATCCGCTGATTTCTCTCCTGGGCTATTCGGCAGGAACACTCTTGAGCGCTTCGTTGCTGGTCGAAATTGTCTTTGGCTGGCCCGGAATCGGTCCGCTTTTTCTCGAAGCCATCCTCGCACGAGACCTTTTTGTGGTCGTGGACACGGTGCTGCTTTCGTCGGTATTCCTGGTGGCGGGAAATCTTCTGGCGGACGCGCTTTTGTTCGCGGCGGATCCGCGCATTCGGGTCAAGTGAAAATGAAAAGGGCATACGGCTTTTGGGCGGCGCTTGCGATGCTGGCGGGGATTCACGTCGTGACACTTGCGGCGGGATTCTTTGCCCCCTACGACTTCGCGACTCAGGACCGCGAGGCCCCCTTCGTGCCACCGGTGCATATCCACTTTCTGGATGCTGCCCGGGGGTTTCACTCCCGGCCTTTTGTCTGCCGGTGGGTTCCGGTGCTGGGTGTGGCCGACCGATTTTCGTACACTGAAGATTGCACTCAAACATTTCCCATCAAGCTGCTCGTAGAAGGGGCCCCGGATTCCGCCTCGGGCGCTCGAAAAGGAAACCTACGCCTGCTGGGTGTGGACGCTCCTGGGCGGCTCTGGCTGCTGGGAACGGATGAATTCGGACGCGACGTGTTTTCGCGCCTCATTTACGGCGGACGGATTTCGCTGTTCGCCGGGCTGCTGGCTACGCTGGTCTCCTTGGCCTTGGGATGGGGCCTCGGGAGCCTGGCGGGATCTGGAGAACTTTTCCTCGCCTTGCCTTGGCTCTACCTGCTCTTCGCCGTTCGGGCATTCTTGCCCCTCCATGTCGGCGCGGGCCAGGCCTTCCTGCTCTTGACGGGTGTCATTGGCCTTGTCGGCTGGGCCCGGCCTGCGCGCCTGGTGCGCGGCATAGTACTGAGCGCCAAGGAACGGACTTATGTGCTGGCGGCGCGGGGCTTCGGCGCGTCTGACGCGTACATTCTGCGCCGTCACATTTGGCGGGAGACTCGCGTGGTCATGCCCACTCAGGCGGCGCTGCTCATCCCGGCTTACATCCAGGCCGAGGTCGTGATGTCGTTCTTGGGGCTGGGAGTGGGAGAACCGGTGCCAAGCTGGGGGAACATGCTCGTGAGTTTACAAAACCTGACTACACTTGCGTATGCCTGGTGGACCGCGGCCCCCGCGCTTGTTCTCGCGGGGGTATGTCTGCTATACCATCAAGTGGGGGCGCATCTTCAGGGCCAAGGAAAGGCCTGATGGCTGAACGCCCTCCATCCCGATTCGGAGAAGCCGAAAATAAACTTCCGGAAGCCCATCGCGGTCGTTGTTTGTTTCCTTCCCGTTTTCTCGACGCTCGCGGCGCGCGTCGCGGACAGCCGAGCCGGCAAGATGCCGGCGCTACAGGCGGCGACGGTAGCGCCGCCGTCCCGGCGGCAAGGGCTGGCCCCTGTTCCCATCGAGCGTGGTGAAGAATTTTTAACGATCGCCGGAGAGCCTGGACGGTACGGCGGCAGGCTCACGGCCTCACTCCACTCCGAACCGAAGACTTTCAATCCCGTCACTGCGGTGGACGCGCCATCGCTCGCCATCATCCGGCAAACCATCGGTGACCTGATTCATATCAACCGCTTTACGCAAAAGGCGGAACCGGCGCTCGCCGAATCGTGGAAAATCTCGCCGGACGGAAAGCACTTCAGCCTCGCGCTTCGTCATGGCATCCGTTTTTCGGACGGCCAGCCGTTTGATGCCGACGACGTGCTGTTCAGCTTCGAGGTCTTCCTCGACGAAAACCTTCATTCTCCTCAAAGGGACCTCCTGGCGATCAACGGAAAGCCGATTCAAGTGCTAAAATCGGGGCAATACTCGGTTGAGGTATATTTGCCTGAGCCGGATGCCGCCGCCGAACGCCTTTTTGACAGCGTCGCCATCCTGCCGAAGCACCTGCTCGGAAAGGCTTACGAAGAGAAGCGGCTGAATCAAGCCTGGGGGCTCGACACTCCGCCCGATCAAATGGCGGGTCTCGGGCCATTTCGTCTGAAGCAATTCGTCCCCGGGCAGTTTGTCAAGCTCGAACGGAATCCCTATTACTGGAAGGCGGATCGCGCCCGCCGGCGACTGCCTTACCTGGACGAGCTCGCTTACCTCATTGTGCCCAGTACGGACGCGGAGGTTCTGCGCTTCCGTGCCGGTGAGGTTGACGTATTGAGTCCGCTGAGCGCCGAGAACTTTGGCGCGCTTTCTGACGGCAGCCATGCGGAATACCAGCTCCAAGACCTTGGACCTGGCCTCGAGTATGACTTTCTCTTTTTCAATCTCAACGACTTGCCCGAAGGCGGTTCCGAGGAAATGCAGGCAATCTCGAAGAAGCAGGCTTGGTTTCGAGACACGCGTTTCCGCAAAGCCGTCTCGCTCTCGCTCGATCGAGAAGGCGTGATCCGCCTGATTTTTCGGGGCAGAGCCGCTCCCCTTTGGGCCCAAGAGTCGCCGGGGAACAAGAACTGGGTTGACGCCAACCTGCCTCACCCGGCTCGGTCCATTCCGGAGGCGCGCCGCATCCTCAAGGAAGGCGGCTTCACGTGGAACGATGCGGGCGACCTCGTGGATCCAGCCGGAAACCGGGTGGAGTTCTCGATTATCACGAGCTCCAGCAACGCGCTGCGAACCAAGATAGCGACGCTCCTCCAGGACGACCTCAAGCAGTTGGTGATGGATGTCCACGTCGTTCCGCTCGAGTTCCGCAGCCTCATGGACCGCGTCTTTCAAACCTACGATTACGAAGCTTGCGTCCTGGGATTAGTCACCGGAGACGCCGACCCGAATCCGGAAATGAACGTTTGGCTCCTGGACGGCGGTACGCACCTGTGGCGGCTTCGGCACCTCCGCCCTCCGGAACCCTGGGAGGCCGAGCTCGACCGCTTGATGCGCCAACAGTTGGTGACGCGCCGTGTCCCCGAGCGGAAGAAGCTTTACGACCGGGTGCAGGAACTGGTGGCCGAAAACCTTCCATTAATTTGTATCGCCAGCCCGGACGTCCTGGTGGCGGCCAAGTCCACCCTCGCCAACCTTCAGCCTGGCGTCATACCGGATTACGCGCTCTGGAATGCCGATTCGATTTATTTTAGGAGTGACGCCGGGAAACAACCATGAGCGAATCCGATTCGATACCCACAGCTATGCGGGCGCTCGGCACGCCGGACTCGAAGCTGGTGAGGGACTGCCTGAAGGGAAAGCAAGGGGCCTGGTCAAACCTCATCGTTAAATACAAGAGTCTGATTTACTCCGTGCCCATCCGGCTGGGCCTTTCGCCGGATGACGCCGCGGAGATTTTCCAAGCTGTATGCTTCGACTTGGTTTCCGAGCTCGAGCGCCTGAGGGATCCGAAGGCGCTTCCCGCCTGGCTGATTCGCGTGGCCTACCACAAATCGCTTCGTCGCCGGCGCGAGGAAGGGCGGTTCGTCGGCGTTGAACCCGCGGAGGTCCTTGACACGGCTGCCGATCCAGACGTGCCCGAATCTTTGATCGCGGATGTTGAGCAATCAAGGAAACTCACAGAGGCGATGGCCCGACTCTCTCCCCGCTGCCAGGAATTGCTTCGCCGCCTGTTCTTTGATTCCCCTCCTCAACCCTACGAGGCCATCGCAGCGAGCCTGGGGCTTTCCCGAGGTTCGATCGCATTCATGCGCAGCCGCTGCCTGAAAAAACTGCGGAGCCGGCTGGAAGAGGCTGGGTTTGTTTGGGAATGAGCATCGAAGGCGGCAATCCTCCCATTGAGAATCTCTTCGATGAGCTCGGCGGATTTTCCGATCCGGCGCTTCGAAAGGATTATCTCGCCCGGCATCCGGAGCTCCTGAACGCCGCGGCCGTGGAAAAGCTGGCGGAGCAGGTCCGCAAGGAAGTGCGGATTGATGCGCGACGCGCGCTGGCCTTGGCGGAAGCGGCGGCCGCCATCGCCGAGGATCTGCCAGACGCAGAAGTTCGCGCGAAGGGTCTGCGCGCGAAAGCCAACGCCCTTTGGTTCAATGGGGAATACAAGCTGGCGGTGGAGTTGCACGAGCGAGCCGCCCAACTGTTCGAGGCCGCCGGAAACCGCTTCGAGCTCGGACGCACGCTGAGCGCCTCGATCCAGCCTCTGATCCTTCTGGGGGAATACGACCGGGCGCTGGCACGGGCCAAGCGGGCTGAGGAGATTTTCAGCGGGCTTGGCGACAGCCTGCGCCTGGCGCGCCTCAACATCAATGTCGGCAACATCTATCACCGGCAAGACCGCTTTCAGGAAGCGTTGGAACACTACGAAAAGGCTTATGAACAACTCGCGCCTGGCAACGACTCGGAAGGCATCGTCTCCGCCCTGCACAACATCGCGGTTTGCGCCATCAGCCTGAACGATTTCCGACGCGCGGCCGAATCCTACCAGCAAGCTCGAGATTTCGCGGCTCAACACGAAATGCCTTTGGCCGTTGCACAGGCCGACTACAACATCGCGTTCCTTTACTACTTGCGCGGAGAATACAGCCGTGCCATCGAGATGCTTCACCAGACGCGCGAGAACTGCGAAAAGGCCGGGGATGCGTATCACACCGCCTTGTGCTACTTGGACCTTTCCGAAATTTATCTGGAATTGAACCTAAGTCAGGAGGCTCACGAGTCGGCCCAGGAGGCCTTCCGGCGGTTCGAGGCCTTGGGGATGGGCTACGAAGAGGCGAAAGCGCTGGCCAATTCCGCCATCGCGTTCGGGCAGCAGGGCAAGGCGGTCAACGCCCAGGAGATTTTTCATCGCGCGCATGGAATTTTTGTGCGTGAAAAAAACCAGGTCTGGCCCTGGCTCGTGGACCTCTACGAAGCCATGGTCTTGTTCGACCAGGGCCGTTATTTCGAGGCTCGCCGTCTGGCTTTTTCGAGCCTGGGCGCTTTCACGCGCCTGGGCCTCACCGGAAAGCAGATCCTCTGTCGCTTGCTGCTGGCCGAGCTCTTCCTGAAAACCCAGGAACCCGGTGAGGCGCGCCGGGAATGTTCCGCCGCGCTCGAAGAAGTCTCGCGGGTGAGTTCGCCGGTCCTGGTCTTCCAGGCGAATCAATTGATGGGGCAGGTCGAAGAGTTAGAGCAGGATCCCTCCTCCGCCTACCAACACTATCAGGCGGCGCGCCAGGCGCTCGAAACTCTTCGCAGCGGCCTGAAGGGCGAGGAGCTGAAGATCTCGTTCATGAAGGACCGTCTGGCCGTCTATGAGAACTTGGTGACGCTCTGTCTTGCCCGAGGAGGCGGGGAAGCGTCGCTCGAGGAAGCCTGGACGTATATGGAACAGGCCAAGTCCCGCTCGCTGCGGGAGCTGATCCTGGAGAGCAACCGGCCGCTACCCAAGGAGGCTCCGGGGCATAGCGGGCTGGCGGGCCGCATCCGGGAATTGCGGGAGGAATTGAATTGGTACTACCACCGCATTGAAATTGAGCAGCTCCGTTCCGAAGACCGCTCGGAGGAACGCATCCATGCCTTGCGGGTGCTGGCCCGAGCGCGCGAGACTGAATTCCTGAAGCGGTTCCGAGAACTGCCTGCGGCGGACGCCGAGTCGGAGGGGCTGGAGTCGGCGGCCCCGCCCCATCTTTCCGCCGTGCGCGACGCGCTTCCCGCCGACACTACGCTCGTCGAATGGTTCCAGGCTCGGGACCGGCTTCTGGCGGCCGTGATAACCCGCAAGGACTTGACTATCGTCCCTCTGACGCCGATGTCGCGGGTGAATGAGCTGCATCGCCTGCTGCGTTTTCAGCTCTCGAAACTGCTCGCAGGTTCCCAGCACTTTCGCGCCTTCGAGGAATCGTTGCTCGCCGCGACCCAAGCGCACCTCCGAGAGCTCTATCAGGAATTGATTGCCCCGCTCCGAAGCAGTCTGGCGGGCCGTCACCTGGTTGTCGTCCCACACGGCCCGTTGCACTATCTGCCCTTTCACGCGCTTCATGACGGCCAGCAATATTTGATTGATTCCTTCAGCATCTCCTACGCTCCAAGCGCCGCCCTCTACGCACTTTGCCAACGGCGCCGCGCCAATACGGACGGGCCGTCTCTGGTCATGGGCGTGCCTGACTCCCGCACGCCTTTCATCCTCTACGAGGTCCACAGCGTTTCCGCGGTCCTTCCGAAGCCCGACGTGTTTCTAGGCGAAGGAGCGACGGAGGCTAAACTCCGGGAGGTCGGGGCGCGCAGCCGCTTTATCCATATTGCCACCCACGGATACTTCCGCGAAGACAACCCCATGTTTTCCGGCATTCGAATGGGGAAATCGTACTTGCGCCTCTTCGACCTCTACTCGCTGAGATTGCCGGCCGAACTCATCACTCTTTCCGGCTGTGCGACGGGAATGACCGTGGTGGCGGCGGGCGACGAGCTCCTGGGGCTGGTGCGAGGATTCCTTGGGGCTGGCGCTCGATCTTTGCTGCTGACCCTCTGGGACGTTCACGACCGAAGTACGGCAACCTTCATGAAGGCCTTTTACCACAGGCTCCAAGCCGGGAAGAGCAAGCCTGAGGCGCTCCAAAGCGCCATGCAAGAGATTCGCCAGCAGTTTCCCCACCCCTTTTATTGGGCTCCTTTTATCCTTGTGGGTGCAGCGGACAACCCCTAGGCCATAGGTACTGGTACTTCCGTAGGGTGTATCCTTCTGCCTGCTGATTGCCCCTATACAGTGGGAAAGGAATCCGTCAGCCGACGGATCAAGCGGACGGAGAAATGAGGATCGAAATAGTGCCCAACTCAAAACACCCCGGCATCGAGGCTTGGATTGACTTTGTGAGGGACTCCTTGCCCGCCGAGCAAGCGGCCATGATGCGGAGTCACCTCGGCCAAGGATGTCTCCTGTGTTCACGGATGGCGGCCCTGTGGAAGCAAGTTTGGCGGACCGCCCAGGAGGAGGCCAGGTTTCGACCTCCTGAGGGTTTGGTGCGGTCGGTCGAAGCTTCAGCCGCTCAATATCTGCCTTATCCCCGCGTGCGCTTGTTATTTGACAGTTGGCGCGAGCCCCTGCCGGCGATGATTCGCACGGCCAACATCTCTGCCCGCCACTTGATCTATCAGGCAGGCCCCGTGCTTCTCGACCTCGAGACGCAACGGGAGGATGACCAAAGGATTTCAGTGGTGGGTCAGCTCCTCACGAGCTCCGAGGGGAAGAAAGGCATGCCCGACGTGCCTATCCAGGTGAGCGTGGGTGAGACTTTGGTAGCCGAAGCCACTACGAATCAGTTCGGAGAGTTTCACCTGCGGTTCGACTACGCTCTCCGCCCTGAGCCCGTCGAAGGGGAGTTTCCGTTCGAGGAAGAAGAGTCCATACGCCTTCGGGCAGTGATCGCGCACGGAGAACAGATTGATCTTCCCTTGCAGCTCATGAGGTTTTGATTGCTCATGCGTGACCACAAGCTGCTGATTCGGTTTAAGTTAGCGGTAAAAACGGCGCCGCGTAAAGTACCGCCGTACTATTGCCAGCTTGCCCCGGCTGCGCAAAGCTAAGAGTTGTAAGTGGGCAAAGTTTGATCGGACAAATTAACTCGAATTGAGGAGAAGTCAATGAAAAAACATGTTCTCCCGGTTGTACTGGTGTCTCTGTTTATCTTTGCCCGCCCCGTGGCAGCGCAGAATGTCATCGTGCGCGACACTAACGGGCTCACGTCCCTACAGAATAGCTGTTATCAGGTTGGCTGCACCGTCCAGTACGGTCTTGACGGCAAGGTGGGGCAAACCTTCCTGGTCACGCCCACGCCAAACTTCTCCTCCAGCCGGGTGTCACGAACGCCGAACAGGATGTGAATTTTCACCTCACTGGCACACTGACTGCTCCGAGCGGGCTCTGGGACAGAACGCCGGTCAAGTATTACAACAGCACCGTCTGGGATGGATACGTCCACCAGCCGGCCACCTATCTCATCAATCTGTCGGACGAGCAAAGTACATACAGAAAGGTAACAGGCGCGGGAACGGTCGCGGTGATTGATACCGGGATTGATTCCACCCATCCGGTATTCAGCGGCGTGCTGGTTACGGGCTATGACTTTACTCGGAACTCTCAGGGTGGCTCGGAACTCTCGGACGTGAACCAGTCCACCATGGCGGTGGTGGATGGCAGCGCATACCCCGCACAACTGAATCAATCCACGATGGCGGTTGTGGACGGAAACGAGGCGCTGACGCTCGAGCAATCGAAATATGCCGCCTTCGGTCATGGAACGATGACCTCCGGCATCATCCATCTCGTGGCGCCAACCGCCAAGATCATGCCTCTCAAAGCTTTCCGGGCGGACGGCTCCGGCTATCTTTCCGACATCCTCCGCGCGATTTACTACGCCCGCCAGAATGGCGCCAACGTCATAAGCATGAGCTTCGATCTGCCTACGTATTCGCAGGCGTTGAATCAGGCGCTCGCTTCCGCAAACAGCGCAGGAATAGTTTGTGTCGCCTCTGCCGGAAATGACGGCAAGAATATTTTGGTCTATCCGGCGGCTAACACCAGCTACGTCATGGGCGTGGCCTCGACCAATAACCAGGACCTGCAGTCCTCATTCACCAACTATGGCAGCAACTTGGTTTGGGCGGCTGCGCCGGGCGAAGGTGTCATCAGCGCTTATCCAGGCGCCACTTATGCCGCAGGCTGGGGGACTTCCTTTAGCGCCCCGTTTGTGGCCGGCGAGGCCGCGTTGGTCCGCGGCGCTGTTTTGACCACGAACCAGTCGAGTGCCAAGACAGCCATCGCCCACGCCAAATACATCAACTCGAATTTGAACAAGGGTCGCATTGATGTCTATCAGGCGATCTTTTCCGTGGAGTAGCCGCTATGTCCGTCATGGTTGCCAACATCGCGCCGAGGATCGAGATGGCCTGGGACAGCGCCGGGCTGCGCGTGAAGGAGTTGGAAGAACGATTGTCCTCCATGCAATCCTCGCTGGTATGCGCCATGAACCAGCTCCTCGACTTGAAGGACCTCAACACCGGCTTCCACAGCACGCGGCTGGCCGAGTGGGCGATGCGCGTGGGGGAAGAGCTGGGGCTTGAGGAGGGATGTTTGCGCGATGTCGAGGTGGCGGCGCTGCTCCACGACATCGGCAAGATCGGCATCCCCGATTCCATCCTCCATAAACCCGCGCGCTTGACCGAGGATGAGTATGCCCTGATGAAGAAACATCCTGAATACAGTTGGGCCGTCGTGCGGCTGTTTCCGGGCATGTCGCGCGCCAGCCTTTATGTTCTCCACCACCATGAAAATTACGACGGCACCGGCTATCCCGGAGGGCTGCGCGCCGAAGAGATTCCCATCGGAGGGCGCATCGTCTCCGTGATCGATGCCTTCGACGCCATGGTCTCGTCGCGGCCTTATCGCAAGGGCCTGCCATTCGAAGAGGCTATGCGGCGGCTGATCATCGCCAGCGGGTCCCAGTTCGATCCCACCGTCCTCAATTCCTTTGTGAACATCGCGCAGGGCGAAATGATCTCGGTCTTTGCCGCCACTGGGACTTCAACCTCCGTAGCCTTCTGACAATCCAAAGTCCCTCCAGTCTTTGAGCAGTATTCAAAGGATTTTCAGGCGGCGATGCGGGTCGTAGGTCACGCCGACGTAATAAGAGCCGTCCGAGCACTCGAGGATGTAACAGAAGAACATCGAAAGGTATATGCCCCTCGGCTCGCCCCACAAACGGGCTCGCTCGGGGCAAAATTTGCGAAGGACGCGAATTTTGGAGGCGGAGGGAGTCGAACTATTCACGGATGAAGATCACACACGACTTATTGAAAGATCGAACCGCCTAATCCGCACAAAACTCACGAACCATGGGTTTCACACACGTATTACACACATCGCTTTTTGTTCGCCCCATGCAATTCTTCTGACCTCCAGCCATCGGGCCAAAGAGTTGCCCCTCATCTCGCAATGGAATTTTAGGACATCGCCCCAGTGGTTTCCTGAACTGTAGACCTCAAGCGCCGGTCCTCTAGCCGGGCCGCCGACTAGAAAGAAGATCTTGCAGGTATGACTTACGGTGCTTCCCAGTCGATTGCAAAAATTTCCTGGACTCCAAGATCCGTCATTATTAAGGGTGAATCGTCGGGAGCGAGGCTTATCCACCAGTCCGGGCTGCGGAGGTCCTTGAAACTGAACACACGGTCCAGGCGCAGGTCATTGATCCGTACGCGCCAGCAACCTGGGTCTTGTCTGACACCAATGGAGAAGTAAAGGTACTTCCCGTCCCGCGACCAAGTCTGATTGCCCACGCCGACCCTGGGCAATTCCTTCCACTCCCGAGTCTTTAAGTCAAAGAGCATCAAATAAGGTTCATCAACCTTCTGAGTGGCAATGTAGCGCCCGTCGGGGGACCACCGGGGAGAGTAATGTCCTTCGGATCCTGGTAAAGTGGCAACTATACGCGTTCTTAAGTCGAGGAGAAGGATGGCGGAATCCCGACCTTTTCCTGGAGTGGCGCCGAAAGCGAGCACGTTTCCGTCCGGGGACCATTGGGGGCCGTCGGGCCCACTCCCGCTCCACTCACTTGATTTGAGTTCCTCAATTGTGCCG
>QHZO01000022.1:4190-12080 GCA_003224695.1 Acidobacteriota bacterium | reverse complement strand
AGCTCCGAGGCGGACGCGTATCGTTCCTCACGGCTTTTTCGCAGGCAGCGCAGAATGATGTACTCCACTTCTGGTGGTAGCTTGGGATTGAGGCTCACAGGCGGTGCCGGCGCGTTGTGAAGGATGGCGTCAAAGATGACAGCCGTGGTGTTGCCGCAGAACGCCATACGGCCCGCCGCCATCTCATAGAGCACCGCACCGAAGCTGAACAGGTCCGTGCGGGCGTCCAGCTCTTCGCCCCGTGCTTGCTCGGGCGACATATAGGCGACTGTCCCCATCGCCATGCCAGGAGTCGTGAGATGCTCAGGGTCTATCGACGCTGTCGCCGTTGCCGCCGCCTGCCCAAGCCTTGCCCTGCCTGGTGCTAGTTTCGCCAAGCCGAAATCCAGAATCTTGGCTTGGCCGCGACTCGTCACGAAGATGTTCGCGGGCTTGATGTCGCGATGGATGATGCCCTTCGCATGCGCCGCGTCCAGCGCGTCAGCAATCTGAATCGCCAACTCGAGCAGCATCTCTGTTTTGAGCCCCTTGCCGTCGATTCGATGCTTGAGCGTTTGACCCTCCAGCAGCTCCATGACGATGAACCGCTGGCCCTCGTACTCGCCGATCTCGTAAATGGTACAGATGTTGGGATGATTGAGGGCTGCGGCGGCGCGGGCTTCGCGGCGGAAGCGCTCGATCACCTGCGGGTCAGCCGCCACCGCGTCAGGCAGGAACTTCACGGCGACATGGCGGCCCAGGCTCAAGTCCTCGGCTCGATAGACCACGCCCATGCCGCCGCCGCCCAGCTTCTCCACGATCCGGTAATGGGAGATGGTCTTGCCCAGCATCGGCTGCAGCCACTTTCTGGGGAATAGACGACCGCAGCTTACACTGACTTACCGGAATCCTCAAGCAGCCAGATCGAGAATGGCAGCTCGGTAAACTTTGGCTCTGCCGATAGCGAAACCGCTCAACCAAGACTATCGGTCTATCCGACGCTCAATCCGAACGGAGGTTTGTCCGCAAACGAAGGGAGCCGTCATCCTCCAGTTTCTGGTGGCAGTCCCAACGGACGGGGTAGCGCATGCCTTTCACTTCAATCTCCGCTTGGAGTTTCAGCCCCTCCCAGTTCGATTCCCTGGGCAGGACGAACTGCGCTTGCCGGATTTTCCCGGGCAGCGGATAGCCGGGATCGAGAGCGCCGCCGACAGTAATCTTTCCATCGTCGCTCGCGACGGTCACGCGCAGAGCTCCCGGAACGCCGGCGATTCCGTCGTTGGCAAAGCCAATTACCAGTCCCGGCGAGCCATCTTTTTCGTACGCCCACACGAATGACGGCCGGACGCGATATCCGATCCGCCGATTGATGTCATCAACCGCCTGTGGATACTGGCGGTAGTAATTCATGATGTTCTCGGCTTTGATTCGGTGAAAATTCCAGAGCGACCAGTAATTGGCACCCACGTCCATCACGTGGGCGATTTGGTTGTCGGTGTAAGGAACTCCTTCATTCATGCGGAGCGATCCGGGCGAGCCATCCGACATGCCGACTTCCACAACCGCGGCGATCCAGGGCGGCCGGTTGCTGAGGGATTCAATCTGTTCGTTCTCGACGAAGATGGTATCGGTCCGCAGCCAGTTATTGCTGCGCACGGTGCGATCGACGACCTCCGAGTTGCCGACCCGGCTGAAGTCAGGCTGGGTGTTGGTCACCAGCGGAGTCTTACTCCAGTACTTCCGTTGCAGTTCGAACATGTTGATCCAGGTTCGCTCGGCCGTGGCGTAGTCTGGGAACGGATTGTTGGTGAACGGCCAAGTGTGTCCCTCGCCCCAAAAACCGTACAGGAACGTATCCATGAACTCAACCAGCGGGTTGCCGTTCAGTTCCGCGGCCAGCAGTCCGTTTAGCTCTTCGAAAGCGGCCTGGAAGGCCGGGTGGTCATAGCGCGGCTCGGCATAGGTCTTACGATGCCGGACGACGTTTGGGCTGCCTTTCCACTCGCCTTCGAGTTTCACCATCGGCACTTTCTCCAGAATGAAATCGGGAAGCGCCTCTTCCTCATAGTCTGGAGCGCGCATCTGAATACGGAAGCCAACGCGCTTGCCATACTTCCTGGCTAGCTCGAAGGTCAGCTTCCAGTAATCCGGAAACTCCAAGCGTCCGGGACGCGGCTGAACCTCGCGCCACGTGGGGCGCAGGTACAGCTTCTGTCCGAGGGGAACGCGCACCAGATCTTCGATGGCCTGCGCAATACTATCGGACTGAATTTCCGCCTGGCCCATGTCGGCCGTGATGTAGGTGATGAGCCCCCTGCCGAAGCTCGACACGATTTCCTTCGAGGGTGTCGTGGCCATGACCACCGAGGAGCCCGGCACCACCTCTTCGGGCGGATACTGCGGAAAAGGTCCCTGGTTCAAACGATCGGTAATGGCGGGACCTGACCCGAAGTCATACTTGTCCCAATTGTGGGCTGGAACAAACGCCCTGGCGCGTCCTCCGGCTATTCCACCCGCAACTCCCGCAACCCCGGCCCTCTTGAAAAAATCTCTCCGATCCATGGCAGCGACTCCCTGTTTTCTACCTCGGCTTGAAATTTGTGTCGGCCCGAAATTCTACGCCACCGACCGTATTCAACAACTCCCATCCGGCGCTCGGTCATCGGCGGGCACCGAAGCCGCCCATAGCTTCTCCAGCCAGCACTGCCAGGAGTTCTTGGAGTTCGCGCTCTCCCTCTCCGACGAAACGCTGTAGGGGGGAGCCTCCATTCAACCGGATCTGGGACTAATGCTCCGCCTCGGCTTGGCCGCGCGTGGGGTTTTCGGAGAGACGACTCGGGACAAGCATTTTTGCCGGCAACTCCGACTGATGAATGTCCGCGGAAGCTGATGGGGAGGAAATTTGAGATTTTAACTTCTGGTAAAGCTGGAACTCCTTCTGAGCATCTTCGGTCCGGTTGAGCCGTTGATAAGTGCGTCCCAGGGCATAGTGAACCTCGCTCGATTCTGGTTCGAGCTCGGCGGCGGACTCCAGGTGGCGCAAGGCTTCTTCATTTCGGCCCTTCGTCAACGCCCGATTGCCCAGCTGCCGGTGCGCTTCCCCCAGGGCGGGGTCGAGCGCTAGAGCGGTCTCAAGCGCCGACACGCCGCGAGACTCAGCTGTGGGGTCAGCGGTTCCGGCGAGCTTCAGCAGCATAGTGCCAAAACCCAGATAAAGAGTCGGAGCTCGTGGCAAGCGCTCGAACCCTTTCTTGAAAGTGGCCTGGGCATCCCGGACCTTGCCGTCATCCCACTGGGCTGTCGCGAGGCCGAGAATGGATTGCTCGTCGTCAGGATTCAGATTCAGAGCCTGCCGGAATGCGCCCACGGCATCCGTCATTTTCCCCAGGCGAGTCTCGGCGAGTCCTTTCAAGCGATAACCGCGATACGAGCGCGGAGCGACCTCGATAGACTTTTCCGCCGCGGCCAAGGCGCCTGTGGGCCGCTCGACTTTGAGTAGAATCATTCCCACGTCGAGGTAATTGAATTCGTTCGCCGGATCAAGTGAAACCGCTTTATCCAGGGCCGCGATCGCGCGCTTAATTTCTCCGCGCCGGAAATAACACCAGCCGAGCAAATTCTCGACCTTACTGATATCATGGCCGTCATCCATGAGCTTCAGCAGCGTCGAGAGGCTCTCGTCGATGCGCCCGGCACGATAGCGGACCAAGGCCAGCTGGTAACCGGCCTGGGCGGCGTGGCGGTAGCTTGCCGGGATCGAGTCAAACATCTGTTTCGCCGTCCCAAAGTCGCCGGCTTGCGCGGCCACTTGACCACCCAGGAAAATTCCGTCCGGATCTGCAGGGCGGTTTGAAAGCTTCCCGAGCGTCTGACGCGCTTTCTCTTTCTGGCCTGTGTTGTAATACGCGCGCGCCAGTGCCGCGAGCGCCTTCGGCTGCCTTGAAACCTCACCGGGGACGGAGGCCAACAAATGGACGGCCGCGCCATAATCCTTCAGTTCTTCTTTGACCATGCCGAGCAGCAGGACACTGGTTGTATCGCCGGGTCTGGCTCTCAGAATTTTTTCGAGATTGGCCTTGGCAGGCGGCAAAAGGCCGAGCTGAAATTGGTTTGAGGCCAGATTGCGGCGGCTCGCCAAGTCATCGGGGTTAATTCGGAGAGCCTTTCCGAGAAAGCCGTCCGATTCTTCGAGCTTTCCCTCCATGCCGAGAACCGCTCCGAGCGTGCCGAGAAATGTGGCGTCGCGAGGAGCCAGGTCAACGGCTTGGCGAAATTCCTGCTCCGCGGTCTTGAGGTCCCCGGCTTGCATTGCGCGAAGGCCGCGATCGGAATGAGCTTGGGCGGGATCCTGCGGCGCGTGGCCGCTGGCAACACTAAGCCGCCCGGCCAAAATCCACAGCACAACACCTATGAGAACCTGCGGTCGTCTCAAGCAAAGTCCAGCCGAATCGTGATGCTGGAGGACACCTTTACGCCTGCACTCAGACTAAGCAGTTCCGCCATCGATCCACCTCAGAACACAAAGCGGAAACCGAGCTGGCCATGCCGCGGGCTATTGGCTTGGGAGAAAATCTCTCCAAACGTCGGGTCGCCAAAAGCCTCCGCGGGAATTCCGAAGCGCACCCGGTTCCAGGCATTGAAAGCGTCTGCTCGCACCTCGATGTACATATTCTCTTTGATATTCACGCGCTTAGAAATACCTAGTTCGGTATTTTTGATTCCCTGGGCCCGACAGTTCGAGAAGTAGCGCGGGGCGCTGCCGGGAAACTCCGGGGCGGGGTCGGAAAGCATGCTGGGGTCGAAGTAGTTGGCGTTGGGATTGTTCCCGCTTCCCAGGGAAGCGTTCACCACATCCATGATGCTTGTTCCGCTGCAGGGATTGCCGGTCACGTTAGGCCGCTGGTGGCCGTCCATCAATTGGTTGTTTGCCTCGTAGAGTGTGATGGGCTGGCCGGATTGGAATGTGGTGAGGCTGTTGATTCTCCAGCCGCCCAGCACAGCATCGACAGGGCCCTTCATGCCCTTCCCCAACAGCCTTCCCCGTCCCACGGGTAATTCGTAAACGACGGCGAACACCAGCCGCTGAGGCGTGTCGTTGCCACTCACGGATTTTTCGGCGCGGAGGTTGGTCAGGTCCTGAGGCGCACCCACGAAACCCAGGCTGCCAATCCAGGCGTTTCCGCCCGCGTCCGAATCTGTCAAGAACTTCGAAAACGTGTATGCGGCGAGAAGGCTGACGCCCTGCGAGTAGCGCTTTTCGAAGCGCGCCTGGAGGGAATGATAAGAGGAAGTCGCCACGAACAGAGGGAAGCCGGAGAAGGATCCAGGGAATTGCGGAAAAGGATGCAACAAATCTCCGAGAGGGATGGTCGCTTGTGTGTAGATCGAATCGGAAATATCCGATGAAGAAAACAGAGCTTGGGGGCCGACGAAGAAGGGCTGGAACGGGTTGGGCACCAGGTCTCCGAGCGCGTTGGGACCCAAGGTCTCACGGGTTTTCGCGTCGATGAAATTACGATTCTCCGTGGAATAGTTCCATGGAAGATGGATAGACCGATTCGCCGAGTAGTTCAGGTCGAGGAGCATCTGGCCTGGAAAGCTGCGCTCGACACCGAAGTTCCACTGGTAAACCTCGCCATTCCGAAATGTGTTGCTTCCGTGGTTATCGTTGTCATAGCCCCAGTTCGTTAAGGTCCCGTATTTACCCCCCGGGGGACCGATGAAGGTTCCGGGCGTCGTGCAAGTGGGATCGCTGAGGAGAGGGTAAGGGTTCTCGAGGGTGGCGCACGCCGTGACCCCGCTATCGAGCGAGCTGGGTATATTGACATATTTGTTCCAGGCCCGCGCGCCGTATTGCCAATTGGTGGCGAAGTTCAGGCCGTAATAAATTCCGGCGCCGCCACGAACAACCGTGGAGTTGTCCAGCCGGTAGGCGAAGCCAAGCCGCGGGGCAATGTTGTTGTAGTCTGGGTTCGCGTGCCGGTGCGAAGAGGAGGCGAGCTGCGTGGTGCCGAGGATTTCGCGACCGGGCCAGGGGCCGTAGTCCGTTCCGCTTTGGCCTATTAATTCCTCACCCGGCACGGTTACGCCCGACGAGCAATTGAAGCAACTGAACATATTGCGATTAAAACGCTCGCTGTAAGGTGTGCTCCACTCATAGCGCAAGCCGAGGTTGAGGGTCAGCCGATCGGTCACCCGCCAATCATCCTGGGTGTAAAAGGCCGTCTCCGCTGATCGGTTAGCCACTCGCGGCCGGGCGGTCACGCCCCCGCTGTTGACGTCCTGCCATCCTAGCAGCAGTGACGCCAAGCCATTTCCCTGCGAAGAGTCGGGGCTGAAAACGCTCGCTGCCGTTCCCGTGGGGCCGAAGTAAAGGTCGCCGCTGGTATTATCCGGCTGCCAGAAAGAATTGAGGAAGATTCGTTTTTCGAAGCCGAACTTGAGGTTGTGGCGGCCGCGGGTCCAAATGAGTTGAGTATCCACGAGCCACTGGGTATCGGTCTCAATGGTGTCGGTGCAGCAACCATTCGTGAGGCCAAGCGCCTGGTAGCCGTCGTCAAAGCTCACATTGGGAAAATGCTTTTCGTGATAGTACGTATTGTCCACGAGCACGGGAGGAAATCCTACGGATTCGGGATCCAGGGGAGTGCTCGTGGTCTCCGGGTTATTCTGGCGCATCAACGCGACGCGATTTACCCATAACAGCGTTGGGGTAAGGTTCCAGTTGTGCTCGAGCGTGACGTTATGTGTGAAACTGCCATAAGTCGTCGGCTCAAGGAAAAAGGGATCCGGTTGCTTGCCTTGGTACCAGCTCTGACTGTAGCGGCCATTTAAGCGGCTCTTCTGGCTGAAATTGTGATCCAATCGCAAGTCATACTGATAAGAGGGATTCGTGTATAGCACCTTAGCCCCGAAATTGCCAAATCCGTTCGCATCGCCCTGCAAATTTGGCTGGGGATAAAGATTTAGCAGCTTTGCCCCCACCTTATCCCAAAGATTCTGAGAGATGACGTTTCCGGCGAAGGGCTGTCTCTCGCAATCCTGCCCATTCGGGGTCGCCGTACATGTCACATTGAAAGGATTATAGATTTGATCGCTTCTGGTATATGGGGATGTGGTGTCCCCATCTATACACAGCCCAGAGGCGTCGAAACCCGAACTGCAAAAAATAGAGAAGTCGCCGTTTCGCTCCGGCCCCGTGGGCACCGACGTCAGGATGACGTTGGGCGAGCTGTCGCGGGTTCTTTCGTAATCAAAGAAGAAGAACGTCTTTTCCCGGACGATCGGCCCGCCGATGGAACCGCCATACTGGTCGTGAACATAGCTTCGCTTGGGGGAGCCGGAGGCATTGGAGAAGAAATCATTGGCGTCAAGACCGGGGCGCCGCAAGAACCACCAGCCGCTTCCATGGAAATTGTTGGTCCCCGACTTCGTGACGATGCTGATTACCGTGCCGCCGTTGTTGCCGTACTCGGCGGAGAAACTGTTGTTCAGAACCGTGAATTCCTGTAACGCTTCGACCGACGGCATGTAACGGCCGTTGGTCGAGCCGCCCTCGCCACCTTCCGGTGTGCTGGCGAGCGACCCGTCGAGTCGGATTTCAGCCGTAGCATACCGCTGCCCATTGGAAGCAAAGTTCGTGCCTCCAGTGCAGTTGATGCCGCAACCGGAGACCTCGGTGATCCCAGGCGTCAGGTATGTCAGGTCGGCGATGTTGCGGCCCTCGAGAGGCAGGTTGATGAGGTAATCCCTGTTAACCTGGGTTCCCTGCGCTGCGCTTACCGTGTTCAATAAGGGGGCCGTACTATTGACCTCGATGGTTTCAGTGTGCTGGCCGACCTGCACCTTGAAGTCAAGGTCGCTCTGTTGGCCGACGCGAAGTACTATGTTCGGCTGCACCAGCGTCTTGAA
>QHZO01000022.1:0-4166 GCA_003224695.1 Acidobacteriota bacterium | reverse complement strand
CTTCACCGTCTCCGAAACCTTCGTTGCGTCGTTGGTCATCGTGACCGACGCGCCGGGGATACCCGCCCCGGTAGGATCGGTGACCGTGCCGCGCAAAAGGGCCGTGTCCGTCCCTTGCGCCCTAGCGCGGCTTGAAAACGCCGCCGTGACGAGAAGAACTGATAAGACGCTCCAAACAGTGACGCGAAGGAACAGCGCCGGGCCCTCCGCGACATTGAGTTGATGACGGGATACTGAATGCGATGGTGAGCGCCCGCTCATGGCGACCTCCAAGAGATGATCTGACCCAAGGCCCGCCGCCAGCCCCGCACCTGTGCGGGGTAAAAGCAATAGGTTGTCTGGTACACCCGCGCGAAGAGGGAGTCAAGCGAAAAAAGGTCGGAGCCTCTCGGTTTCGGATTGCGTTATCCCGAGAGGTTCGAAAGCGTGGACATACTTTCGAGGAAACTCACGGCAAAGGATCATCCCTACTTAATGAAGCTTGCAAAATATAGCGACGTTTCTCTCTGTAGCGCCGCTCGGCGCCTGCCCCGCCGCGCGGGGAGCGGCGAAAGACGCGGGTCGCAGACCCGGGCTACAGCAGCGGCTGTCACCTTATTGCAAGCAGCTGTAAGCCGTCGGACATAAACCTCGACGTTATCTGCTCTTGGACAATAAGCAGACGCAGTCGCGGTACGGCTGCGAGATGAAAGCTTCGCGCCGCGAGAAGAAGTTGGCTATTTGTGCTACAAAGATGGAGTACGAACCGGTTGCCTGAAAGGAGACGAAACATGGTCAAGTGGGTGATTCCATTCCTCCTCGCCACGCCTTTATTCGCCACCGACCGAAAGGTGGACCCCACCTGGTTGCGCCGCTTCGTGCCGGACATCGCGGAGAAGGCTGTTGACTTGACCACGGGTACCTGCCACTACCAACCGATATTTGGCGAGGGCGATACTGTGACCCGAGTCATGAGGAGCGTCGCACGTTTCGGCGAAGTAAAGGTTGATGCCGGCGGAGCCTGCCTCCCGGTGAGCTACGCTCGCGAGGAACAGATCTACTTGATCTTGGAAGGAAGCGGGATCCTCGAGTACGGTGGGGAAAGAATTCCAGTCCGGAAGAACGACTTCATGTATCTACCGCCTGGGGGCACTCACTCCATCTCCGGTTCCGCGGACCACCACTGCCGATTGCTCGTCATGGGCTTTAATATTACTGCCGGGATAACCCTGGACCCGCCGTCGAAGCTTCTGCTGGCCAACATGGATGAGGTCAAGGAGCAGACGGTCGAAGGTCATCCGAGCTCGGTCCTGTATAAGCTTCTGGTGGGAGATCGGAAGAGCACGCGGGACAGGATTGCCGCCGGCTACGTCGTCACGAGCCTTTTCCTGATGGATTTTGCGCCTGGAGGGACAAACTCCCCACACCATCACGAATCGGAGGAAGAGATTTATTTAGTCTTGGACGGGCACGGCAAGATCGTCGCCGGAGGGGGGATGGACGGCACCGAGGGCTTGCACCCCGCCCAGGCCGGCGATGCTTATTTCTTCCGCCTGAACTCGACCGTCGGCTTCTATAACAACTCTGAGCCCGGCGCGAAGGCGCACATCATTGCCGTGCGCTCACGGTATCCTTTTCGGAAAGATGAGGATTGAGTTCCGCCCGATGAGCGCGAATTCTCTGCCGGCTCTTCACGAGCGCCGGCTGCAACAGTAATCTCGTCAAGCCTTCGGGCAAGCTGCATGGAGGAGAACTATGACCGCTCTTTCTTCCGCCTCCGATCGTCGCTCCTTTATGAAATGGGCGGCGGCGTTGCCCTTGTTGGGTCAAATCGCGGCCCAAGATCTCCTCGGGAAACTGCAAGGAGCCGTTGGAAAGACGCCGGCAGAAAATGTCTATCACCGTTTGGGTGTAAGGACGCTCATCAATTGCCGCGGGACTTGGACCTATCTTAGCGGCTCCCTGGAGCTGCCGGAAGTGCGCACCGCCCAGCTCGAAGCAGCGAAACACTTTGTAGATATTATGGAACTTCAACAGGCGGTCGGAAAACGGTTGGCTGAGTTGACCGGGGCCGAATCCGGGATGGTGACTTCGGGTGCTGCGGCAGCCATGGCTTCCGCCACCGCGGCTTGTCTGGCCGGCAATGAGCCGACGAAAATTTGGCAACTTCCCGACACCACCGGACTGAAACACGCGGTCGTGATGGTGGGTGGGCGGAGCGCGTTCGATAGCGCCATACGGCTAGCCGGCGCAGAGTTGGTCCTTGTTTATTCGCGGGAAGAGCTCAAGAACGCGCTCAGCGCGAATACAGCGATGATTTACACCACGGACCTCGGCGAGGACTTGGCCAAAGAGATCGCAATCGCCAAGTACGCCAAGGTCCCCTTGCTACTCGACGACGCCGCAGGCATCCCTCCCATCGAGAACATCAAGCTCTACGCCAAAATGGGGGCTGATCTTTACACCTGCAGCGGCGGCAAGGGACTCATGGGGCCGCAATGTAGCGGCCTGCTGCTGGGACGTATAGACCTGGTCCAAGCCGCACTGGCCAACACCAATCCTTGGGAAGGCGCGATTTGCCGTCCTATGAAAGTCGGCAAGGAGGAGATCATCGGCTGCCTGGCCGCTTTGGAAACCTGGCTGAAGATGGATATCAACGCTCTCAACCGCGAATGGAATTACAAATCCCCAAAGAGGGCAATCGTTATCCAACATTGACCGTGAGCTGGGAGGAGCAGGCATGGGGCTTTAGCGTGGCGGATTGCGCTCGCAAGCTGAGTGAAGGCGATCCTCGCATCGAAGTCTTGACGAAAAGTAATCCTAGTCTTGTCCCGGCCGTAGTCGAAGGCAACCCGAATCGCAAAGAGCCCAAAGGCAAAGACCAGTTGCAGATCGTTTCCATGACCTTGCGACCCAGTGAGGAAATAATTGTGGGCAGGTGCCTGCGCGGAATTCTGAACGCCGCTCGCAAAGGAGCTCAGCAGGGTGCCTAGTGGGCGAGCCCTGATGTGGCCCTGCTTTCCTCGATGTATTATTAAGCGATCCAGGGATTTGAAACGTCGGTATTTTGAAGCTGTCGCCAGAAGGCTAGCCGCGGCCATGCGAGTCACTTCGATCAGCGAGATGCGGAGGGTTTGAGAGCGGACATTATGTCTACGTCAAGGCCAGTCGCGTTTGACGTCCACCACCACAGTCGGGCAGAGCGACGCAAGCCCATAGTTGGGCTATTCGGTATTCCTTTTTGACGGTCGGCACAGCGGTCCTACGCGCAGCGCCCTCACCCACAGCGCCAGGCTACCAACCTCCAGAAGGATTCGCGCAGCAGACCCTATTGGAGTGATCCCTTGAAATGACACAGTTGGGAACATCTTGGGAACAAAACCTCCCGAATATCCCACAAAACCAGCCTATCAGACCGAAGAAAAAGCTAAGAGAGCCAACAAGATGCATAATCGGCGTTTATTTTGCAACCAGGAGGTCAGGGGTTCGAAACCCTTCACCACATGTGCGCTGCGGCTTATATCCAGCGAGACCTCCCAGCTGGGCCCGATTCCTCTCCGGTCACCATCCAGGACACTTCGCTATCCAATCCGGGGACTCCACTTGGACATTCGCCGCCCTGTTGGTGGCCGATGGGCAACATAAACCCTGGCCAACGCCTGAGGATTTTCCAATTTCGCTCTGGTCCTAGCGTCCGCCGAACCCTCGATCAGTTGCAAGCCTTTGGGGTCCGCATAAAACCTGACTTCTGTACGCGCGTGTGTGCGAGTCGTGTGCGTGATGAGTTAGAAGGACCGTCAGAAAGCACAGACTGGATATGCACTCCTCGCGCGGGGGTTAACGTCCCGGAAACTGTCTTCGTCAGCTCATTTTAGTTGACCACTAAGGCTAATCGGTCGGTGTCGCTCAAAGGCCTTATACTTCCTGTAACCGCGCTTTTGGCGGAATCCAACCTTCAGGCTTCAAGCACAAACGTGAAACGATGCGAAAGTTCGAAGAGTACTCCAAAACAAGAGGTATCGGGCACGAAGCTGACAAAGTACATCAACCTTGAACGCCTTGGGTTCAACAAGGAAACAGACCATCTATGGGACTATCTATCATTAATGGGGTTGACGTTTTGAATTCTCGGCCCCTACGTCGGACGGCACTTGCGGGCGTTTTTTGTTGCGGCTGTGCTGCGGATT
>QHZO01000146.1 GCA_003224695.1 Acidobacteriota bacterium | reverse complement strand
CGGGCAAAGGCATCTCGGAGAGGCCGGACCCGTAGAACTCCACGAACTGGTCCACCACGCCTTTCTTCCGCAACATTTCCGTCACGGTCAGAACCAAATCGGTGGCCGTCACGCCTTCGCGGAGGCGCCCTTTTAATTTGAAGCCGACGACCTTGGGAGTCACGAAGTAGTATGGCTGGCCGAGCATGGCGGCCTCGGCCTCGATGCCTCCCACGCCCCAGCCGAGCACCCCCAACCCATTGATCATGGTCGTGTGGGAATCCGTGCCGACCAGCGTGTCGGGGAATAAAACCGTCTCGGCGCCCTTTTGGTCCGCGAGAACGACTTTGGCCAGAAACTCAAGATTCACTTGATGGACAATCCCGGTGGCCGGGGGTACGACGCGGAAGTTCGCGAACGCCCGCTGACCCCAGCGCAAGAATTCGTATCGCTCGCGGTTTCGCCGAAACTCAATGTCGGCATTGCGTTCAAGGGACACCAGGCTGCCGAAGAAGTCCACTTGGACGGAATGGTCAATCACCAGGTCCACGGGCACGAGAGGATTGATGCGCGCAGGGTCGCCTCCCAGCCGCTTCATCGCCGAGCGCATGGCGGCAAGGTCCACGACGGACGGTACGCCCGTGAAGTACTGCAAGATCACTCGCGCAGGGACGGCGTTCCAGCCCGCCAGAGCCGTCACATCCTGCTCTGTGACCAGTGTGCCGTCGCAATTCCGGAGCAGGGCTTCCAGCAACACTTTGATCGAGAACGGCAATCCCGCGACGTGCCCCAAACCGCGCTTCTCGAGCGCTTCGAGGCGGTAAATTGTGGCGCTGCCGCCTTTCGTATCGAGCGTGGTGCGAACGCCGAAAGCATCCTTCAGGTTGGTTGTTGGCACGCCCTGCTCCTCAGATAACCCGCTATCATAACCTCACGGAAGTCCTTGCGCGACTCCTTCTTTCATTCCGCGCCCACGATCCGCAGGCAAACGGACTTCACTTGCCCCTGAACCTCGCCAAGCCGGACCGGCAATGACTCGCCTGCCTTGAGGAGGCCCCACCGGCGGGCCAAGGCCTCCACCGAGTCGGTGTGGCCGACGTGTTCCATCAAATCCTCGGCGGACTTCCCCGTGGCGAGCCGGATTGCATGGTCTATGGACCAAAGGAAGGCCGCGCCGCATTCGAGAATTCCCGCATCCGCTTCACGGACAAGGCCGGCGGAACGCAGTGCCCCAATCTGCCGCGAGATATTCGCGCCTGGAGGCAGCGCCACTCGATGGCGCAGACACAGAAAGGAGACCGCGAAATCCACGTCGTCGTATCCGCTCGCCGCGGTCCGGGTACCGGAACGCGGGACAAGAACTTCATTCTCCAGCCGCCGGCGCGTGTCAACGACTTGGCCCTCTAACGCCGAATTTTCCCCAAAACGGCTGAGGCACGCCTGGATCGCTCGCTCGACGACGCGTTTGGCGAACTCAACTTCGCCTGCGACGGGCATGGCTTTCAAGTATGCCATGGCCTCCCGCATCCCCGCCGAGTTTTGCAGGTACTCGAAGAGCGCGTCTTCGGTGACCACCAGCTCGCCTTCTTGACCTTGGGGCCGGAGCCCAGTGTCCACGGCCAGCACCGCCCCCTCGCGCGTGTAACTGGACAGCACCTCAATCGTCCGCGACGCGAGCCGGGTGGCCACAACCAATTCTTCCTGCGATAGGCCGGCGTCGGCAACAAACACCAGATCGGCATTGGAAGCCAGATCGAATTCGTTCCATCCCAGGCGGCCGAGCGCCAAGACAGCGATGGGCAAGCCCTGGCCTTCGTTCATGGCGGGAGCTTCCACGGCGCTCCGAGCGATCGCGAACGCGCTCGAGACGGCTCTTGCCGCCAGAGCCGACCAACGGGCCAGGGCGGAAAAGATGGAATCTAGCCCTGACGCGTCCGCCGCACCTAAGGCCATCGCCTGCAATCGAAACTCCTGGCGCAGAAGAGCCATTTGATCGCTGAGCGACACGCCGGGCTCCAATACCCAGGCGAAGGGGGCCGGCCACGCGGGCGATTCGATCGCCATCGCCAGTTGACGTTCCCCTGATTCCACGGTCGCGCCGCGCCCGGCCGCGCCCGGGCCGGGACGCCTATCCAAAGCTGCAATGTCCTCAGGGTGGTATATGAGATTTTCGGCCAGGTAATCGCTTGCCGCCACCGCGTCCAGGGCGCGGCGGACCAGCTCAGGATTCTGCCGCGCTTGGTGGAATCGTTCCGCCGAGCTGAAGAAAGCCGAGAACAGGCGCATTAAGTTTCGCCGGGAGCGCTCCGGGAGCGGGGCCTCTCGGACCACACGGGCCAGGTCGGGCGCCTGGGAGTCGAGCGCGACGAGTAAGGTCTCAATAGAGCTGGGGCCTCGGTCCCCCGCCCAGATTAATCGCGGGGTCAAGTCGAAAGCTGCTGCCGCCGGCGGGCGAGGTCCGAAGTGAATGAGGCGATCGTAAATTCCCGCCACCCGGCGGAAAACTTGCCGAACTGCTTGGACCAGCGTCTCGCCTTCATCAGTGGCCAAGCCCCGTTCCATCCCTGCGCGCCGTCCGAGACGCCGGAGCGCCTCGGGGTTGGAAGGCAAGCGGTGAGTCTCGTGACCGAGCTCGACCTGGTTGCGATGTTCGACTTTGCGGAGGAAGGCATAAGCGGCGGTAAGGTCGGCATAATCGCGGTCTGAGAGCCATCCCTTGTCGTTAAGCTTGCCGAGGCCCAGGAGCGTGCCGCCGGAGCGGACCCACGGGTCAGGCTGCCCATGCAGCCGCTGGAGACTCTGCGTCAGGAATTCGATGTCGCGGATGCCGCCCCTCTCGAGCTCTACGTCGAGGCCAGCTTCGCGCTCCGCGCGAGGCTTCTTTAAAGTGCGCGAGCGGGAGGCCAGCACACTTTCCGCGGCGCCCTTGTGGTTTGGGGCGCGATAGATTGAAGATTCGACCCCGCGCACGAAGTCCCGCGTCAGGTGCGAGTCCCCGGCGGAGTGGCGCGCTTTAAGGAGCATCTGGAGCTCCCAGTCGCGCGCGCGACGCTGGTAATAGGCAAGCGCCGAGGAGAGCGAAATCGCAAGGCCCCCCTTTTCCCCCTCCGGCCGCAGGCGGAGATTCACGCGGAAGACCTCGCCCTGGGGCGTGCTTTGCGTCACGGTACGCGTGACGGCATGAGCGAGACGCGAGAAGAATTCTTTGTTCGAGATGACGGACTCGGGCTCGTTGCCGCCGGAGGTTCTCCCGTCCTGGGCGTAAAGGAAAATGAGGTCAATATCCGAGCCGTAGTTAAGCTCTTGGCCCCCGAGTTTTCCGAGGGACACCACCGCAAAACGGCTCTCCGCGATGCGGTCCTCGGCGTCGCGGTATTGCGGATGGCCGTAGCGTTTGGCTAACTCCAAGTCGCAGAATGTCAGCGCTTCGTGCAGGATGACGTCGGCGAGCGCCGAAAGCTCGAGCATGGTCTCACCGAGCGTCGAAAGTCCAAGCACGTCCTTGAGCACGATACGGATGGTGTGGCGCCGCTTAAAGCGCGACAACTGGGCCGAGAGCCAGGGGTCGGGGTTGGTGGTGTTAAACCGCGCAAAGTCCTGGAGCAGGTCGTCCTTCGATTTGAGCTTGGTGAAATTGCGGTCGCGGGCAAATTGCACCACCAACGCCGGCTCGGCGAACAGCGTCTCGGCGAGGTGCCGGCTGTAACCGAAAATCGCCACCAAATACGTCAGCGCGGTTGGATGCCGGCCGAGGCTCATCAGAACGTCGCGCGGCGCGGTTTCAGCGTAGCGCTCGAGGAGGTTGAGGGCTCCGTCCGGGTCCGGCGATTCTCGAAGCAGTGAAGCGAGCGGCGTGAGCAGGCTCGGGGCAATGCGTTCCTCAAGCCGAGCCAAATTCGTTTCGGCTTTGGCTCGGTCTTCGAAATCAACTTCCGAAAACTCCGCGCGCATTCGGATCATTATACGTCAGACGCCTCGTGCCCAAATTCGCACTTTCCCTCTTATTCTGACTGCGCCCCTCGAAAGCCGGCGCTTGTGCCGTTTGGGATCGGATCCCTTTCGAAACACCGGTCATTCCCGCGAAAGCGGGAATCCGTCCGCCCACAGCGCTTTTGCAAAGACTTGTGAAGTGGATTCCCGCTTTCGCGGGAATGACTGGGCCTTGGAGCGCCCATGTCTGGCAAATAACACCAGTACCCGGAAGCCTTCGAGGTTGAGGAGAGCGCGGTGCGGTGGTACAATCTTGACATATGCGTAATGCACTGACTATTCGCCTTCCGCGCCAACTGGCTGCTTGGCTGGAAGAAACGTCTCGCAAGACCGGACTGCCGGCGGGGCGCATCGTCAGAGAGCAGCTCGAAAGGGCGCGCAAGCTGACAAGCAAGCCAAGAGTCCTCAGCTTGGCGGGAAGAATTTCAGGCTCGCGGCGCCTCTCCTCCCGCAAGGGATTTGCCGAGCGATGAATGGTATCGCCGATACCGGATTCATCGTCGCCTTTGGAAACCGCAACGACCGCTTTCACCGCTGGGCCGTCGAGCTGGCAGAAAAAATGGCGCTCCCTCTACTAACCTGCGAGGCCGTACTGGCTGAAGCAGCTTTCCATCTCCGGGCCGGTGATTACGTTCTGGCACTTGTCGAGGAGGGATTGTTGAAGCCCGCTTTCGACCTTTCGAGAAACCTCGGGCGGTTGGCTGAGCTGGCGGCACGCTACCGAGACCGGAAGCCCGACCTTGCCGACCTCTGCCTTATCCGTATGAGTGAGCTTTACCGGCATCATCTGGTTTTGACCGTGGATGAAACGGACTTCCGCATTTATCGCCGCAATGGGCGTGACGTGATTCCCTTGCTGTGCCCGCCAAAACACCGATGACGTTCGCAGGTCCGCATGCATCGCCGGACGAGGCCGAAAATCTCATTGACACTTTTCGCAGGAGTTTGTTACGTTACGTCGCTCTTGCGCCGGGCGAGCGACCGTCGCCGGAAACAGGCGCGTTGCCGCCGCGGGCGGTAGAAATTCCACGAGGGCCGCGCGCCGGAGGCAAGGGATTAGGGGATGTTCGTACCGAAGAGGATGTTTCTCACCAAAGGGGTGGGAAAACACCGCGAAAGGCTGACGAGCTTCGAGCTGGCGCTCCGGTCGGCGGGCATCGCCTCCTGCAACTTGGTGCGCGTTTCAAGTATTTTCCCTCCCCGCTGCAAGCTGATTCCCCGCAGCGAAGGCGTGAAAGAACTAAAACCCGGACAAGTAGCTTTTGTGGTGATCAGCGAGAACTCGACGCGCGAGCCGCACCGGCTGATCGCGGCCTCCGTGGGTGTGGCGATTCCCATGGACCGCAACACCTTCGGTTACTTGTCGGAACATCACTCGTTTGGCCAGACCGAGGAAATTGCCGGCGACTATGCGGAGGAACTGGCGGCCGAAATGCTCGCCACGACCCTGGGCTTGGAGTTCGACGCCGACCAGAGCTGGGACGAGAAGAAGGAGATCTATCGCATCTCCAACAAAATCGTCCGCACCATGAACATCACGCAGTCCGCCATCGGCGACAAACGCGGCTTGTGGACGACGGTGCTCGCCGCCTCGATCCTGCTCGGGATCGGAGAATGATTTCCCCTGCCGCCCAGTCCGCCGGCGAGACATTCAATGGAAAAAATTCCTATGCGCAAACACGAAATCCTTTCCAATCCGACGCGCCCGCTGGAAATCGACCGCCGCAAGAACGTCGCGGCGCTGCTCGAGAAGATGCACGGCATCTCGTTCCAGGGCCGCAATCTCGGCACCGCTTACCAGGTCTGGCGCCGGATGCTTAAAGACCGCGCCCTGATCATGATGGGCATGTCGGGCGCGATGGTTCCCGCCGGGATGCGGCGGCTGGTGGTTTACCTCATCAAAAACCGCCTGATTGATTGCCTGGTCTCAACGGGCGCCAACTTCTTCCACGACCTCCATGAGACCATCGGGCGGCTGCATTACCAGTGTTCGCCCGCGATTGACGATGTAGCTTTGCAGAAGAACCTGATTGACCGCATGTACGACACCCTCGCCGACGAGGAAGAATTCCGCGAGGAGGATGCTTTCATCGGACGCTTCGCCGGCCGGCTCGACGGCTCACGCCCCTATACCACCCGCGAATTCCTGAACCTGCTCGGCAAAGAACTGTCCAAACGCGCCCGCGAGGACGGCATCGTCACCGCCGCCTACAAAGCCAGCCTGCCGCTTTATTGTCCGGCGGTCGGCGACTCCTCCATCGGCATCGGCATCGCGGAGCACCGCTACCTTGGCAAGAACCAGTTTACGTTTGATGTCATCGGCGACGTGCTGGAAACGGCGCGGCTGGCCGGCGAATCTCCGGCGAGCGGCGTGGTTTATTTTGGCGGGGGCACGCCGAAGAATTTTGTTCAGCAAAGCGAAGTTACGGCCACGTTTATGCGCCAAGCCCATAACGGCCACAAATACGCCCTGCAAGTTGTCACCGACGCGCCGCACTGGGGCGGGCTCTCCGGCTGCACGTTCGAAGAAGCCCAAAGCTGGGGCAAGATCGCGCACGACGCCAGCATGGTCACCGTCCACTGCGATTCGACCATCGCGATGCCGATCCTGGTGACCGCGCTCTCCGAGGACGCCGCCCTGATCCGCCGGCGCAAGAAACCCGTCTTTGAAATGGGCCGCGAGCTTAAGTTTAAGTTTCCGCGCTAGCCGGATCGCCTGGCCACTCCAATTTCGCTCGGCGAAGCCTGGGGAGGATTCGCCGCATGGAGTGCCACGCTTTTACAAGGACCTATTTATGAAAGCAAGGGACACACGTTTGCTTCATAATGGGGGAGCAACCAATAACCGCAATGGTCAACATGGAAGACATATCCCGGTTGAGCGAGAAGATCGCCAGGGAGTTCAGGCCCGAGCGGGTGATACTGTTCGGGTCCCACGCCCAGGGGAATCCGCGGCCTGACTCGGACGTCGACCTGCTGGTGATCCTTCCTTTCGAAGGGCGTAACTTCTGGAAGTCGCTTGAAATTTTGAACCGCATTGACCCGCCGTTCTCGGTTGACCTCCTGGCCCGCCGACCGGACGACACCGCCCGCCGCTACGCCGAAGGTGACCCGCTCATCCGCGAAGCTCTGGATCACGGAAAAATCCTTTATGAACGGCACGGTTAAAGAATGGGTCACCAAGGCGGAGGGGGATTTTGCCACCGCCGGACGCGAGCTTGGCACGACGAACGGCCCGAACTTTGATGCCGTCTGTTTTCACGCTCAGCAGTGCGTCGAAAAGCTGATGAAGGCATTGTTGATTCATCTCGCGGTGCCGCCCCCGAGGACCCACGACCTCCAAGCTTTGGCAAAGTTGCTTGCGCCCGTACGCCCGGACTGGTCAGGTCGAGCCGAAGACCTCCGCTTCCTCACCCGCGCCTCGGTCGAGTTTAGGTATCCGGGTGAACAAGCCGGCCAAGCCGAGGCTCAGCAGGCTTATGAAATCGCGGCACAACTGCGAGAGTAGCCCGCCGAACTCGCAGTCGAGGTAGAGCCGCAAATGAGTTATGGGAAGCAAGGTCCGGGAAAGAATTATAATGCTGTAGATGCCATTCAAGGCTGAGGGGCAGGCATGAAATGAACTCGTGGCGGAGAAGGAAATTCCTAAAAGCCGCCGGAGCCGTGTGGGCAGCCGGGGCCGTGGAGCTTCGAGGCTTCACCGACCAGCGCGAGGCTGGTTTGTTCAAGCTGGGAATCATCACCGACGAGATTTCGCAGGATTTCGAGCAGGCGCTTGATTTTATCTCGGGCTATTCGCTCGGCTTCGCGGAGCTGCGCGAGCTTTGGGGCAAGAACATCATGAATTCGCCTGAGGCCTCACTCGAGCGCGCCAAAGCTTTGCTCGCAAAACATCGCCTACACGTCAGCGATATCGCTTCGCCGGTTTTCAAATACAACCTGCCGGAAATGCCCGCGCGCCCGGAAAAACGCGACACGTTTCACGCCAACTTCGCCGATCAGGACACCGGGCGGCTGCTCCAAGAATCGTTCCGCCTGGCCAAATTCTTCGGCACCAACAAAGTCCGCATCTTCAGCTATTGGCGCGTGGACGACCCTGAGAGAGTTTACGCTACGGTTCGCGACCGGCTGGCCAAAGCCGCCGCGGAGGCTGAAAAGGCCGGCATCCTCCTGGTTCTCGAAAACGAGCACGAATGCAACATCGGCACCGGGCGCGAGCTGGGGCGGATTTTGCGCGACATTAACTCGCCGAACTTGAAGGGCAACTGGGACGCTGGGAACGCGGCCATGCTCCACGAAATTCCCTACCCCGACGGCTACGGCGAGGTGAAGGGCCTCGTCGCCCACGTCCATGTGAAAGACGTTCGGAAGAACGCGACAACGGGCAAGCTCGAGTGGGCGCCCGTCGGCGGCGGGTTCCTCGACTGGCGCGGACAGCTCAAGGCGCTTCTTGCCGATCACTACGACGGCACGATGTCTCTCGAAACACATTACCGACGGCCGGCCAAAAATGCCCTGGAAAGCACGCGGGAGTCCCTCCTCGGCCTTTTCGGCATCCTGAAGGGACTCGAATCGTAATCAGATTTGTGAATACGCCGCGGGCCGGAGAAGCACGTTGGTAATACTCGTGACGGTCTCGGCGTCGGTGTAGCCCGGCGTGGTGCTCAACTTCTTCCATTCCGGGTCGGCGATGAACTGCCCCCAATTCCTTTCGCGGGCCTCCGGGCTTTCGAAAACCAGCATGTAGGTCAACTGCGGCTGACGCGTGCCGATGAGCGTGTCGCCGAAAAAGATCGGTTGGAGGCCCGTGCGCCGGAAGATGGCGATTTCGCTGT
>QHZO01000145.1:9507-23393 GCA_003224695.1 Acidobacteriota bacterium | reverse complement strand
CTTACTTCGCCGCGATAGACTTTCTGCCAGATGGGCTCGGAGAGATTGGCAAGGGCTTTTGCCGTTTCTACCATCGGAGCCTTAAGGCCAATACTCTCGCCGATTTCCGGCGATAGGCGGAAGATTCTCGCTGCGTCAACTACTGTGCCCTGACCTTCCCGGATATTCTGAATCGCCCCTTTGATCATTGCCTTCTCGGCGGTGCTTGCGTCAATAAACCTCACAGGAAGGCTATCCACGCCCATCCGCGTTGCGAGTTCTAATCTGTGATGTCCGTTAACTACGAATATTTCTCCATTCGCGGGGTCTCGCCAAACGCTGATAACTCCTCCTGCGTAAGGATCCCATTCCTTCGAACCTTTCAACTTCTCCCCTACGCCACCCTCACCGACATCACGTTTGAGCTGGAATCTCTCAGGGTCAATCTTCAAAGCCTTGGTCGCAATTTGCACGATTCCAGCCGCAAGTTTCAGAGCTTGCTCAGCCTGTGCAGGTGCTGCATGTTCGGCGGGAGATTCGGTCTCGGCTGATGCGGCAGGCTTAACCTCTGCGCTCGGTGGGGCTATCGCGGCGGGAGTGCCGGGTCTTTCCAACGGTTGGACAGGCCCGGCAGGCGGAGCGGAAGTCCCGGTCTCAGGCGGCTTTGGTAGTGACTCAATCGACGGCGGAACAGGTTGAGGTGGCGGTACTGGCGGTTGCGGTGAAACAGAGGCCGTTGCCGCAGGTGACGTTCCTCTGAAACGGTACTCCGGGAAATAAGGCAATGCCTGTTCACCGGGGGGAGCCGGCAAGGCGGTGAAGGGCGTTGGAGGTGGAGGGCCAAGTGGCGGAGCACCCACGGTAGGAGCCGCTGGCATCTCTGGCAGCTTGAGATCACTCTTCCCCAGCGCGTCCGCCGTGCTCATTGTAACCGCCCGCGAAGCATTAGCTCGGGTGAAAGCTTTGAGATTCAAGATGTAAGATTTTAGAGAGGGCATTGAAGGGCCGCGCGAGCGTTGACTTGCCGGCTGGCCGTGTGTTAACATTAAGATTTTACGACAAGATAACGCGGGAAACGGAGCGTATGGATGGCTTTTAACAAAGCCAAAGCGCTGCACGAGGCCGAGAAGTCTCTGGCTCAGGGCAAAACGTCCCAAGCCATTCGCCTCTACCTGGACATCTACTCCAAGGACCCCACGGACCCCACCCTTTTGAACACGGTCGGGGACGTGTACCTGCGCGAGAAGAATCTCCCCGAAGCCCTGAGGCATTACCACAAGCTTGCCGAGTCGTACACCCAGGAAGGGTTCACGATCAAAGCCATCGCCATTTACAAGAAGATTTCGCGGCTCGACGCAAACAACGTGGACGTGCTTCTGAAAACCGGCGAGCTCTACACGGTGCAAGGGCTTGGCCGGGAGGCTCGCGAGCAGTACACGCAGGCCATTGAATCCCTCCGCAAGAAGAACCAAAACGACCGCGCGGTGGAGGTGTTTCGCAAGATCGTGGCTCTCGACCCCGAGAATGCGGTTTATCGGACGAAATTCGCGGATTTCTGCCAGCTGACGGGGCGCAAAGGGGACGCCGCAAGCGCCTACCGGGAAACCGCAGAGATCGCGTTACGTAAAGGAGACTTGAGCGCGGCCGAAGCGGCTCTTGCGAAGGCCTCCGAGCTCGCCCCCCAGGATTCCAAAGTGCTGGTCATGCGCGCCCGCCTGGCTCTGGCGACGGACCGCCCCGCCGACGCTGAGAAAATTCTCACCTCCAGTCAGGCCGTCAAGTACGACCCGCAAGGCCAGAAGCTCTTGCTCGAATCCTACCTGGGTACGAAGCGGCTCGACGAGGCGAAAGCCCTGGTCGGCGAAGTTTTCCGAGCCAACCTTGCCGATTTCGCTCCGCTCAAAACTTTCGCCCGGCTCTGCCTGGAGAAAGGCGAATACGACGCCGCCGTGAGCGCGCTTTCGGAAGCTTCCGACACGCTGATTCAACGGAAGTCCACCGGGCCTTTAAAGGAAATCCTGGTCGAGATTTGGAGCCGTGAAGCTCACCACCTGCCCACGCTCGAGCTCGTCTACAAGATCGCTGAGAAAACCGCAGATGAGTCCACGTTGCCGGAAGTGCTCCAGTCCCTTGGGCACGCCTACGCGAGCGCCGGGAACCTCGACCGCGCGGAATGGGCCTATCGAAAGCTGGTGGAACGCGAACCGGAAAACGAAGATTACAAAGGGCTGCTCAAAGGGCTTCTTCAGAAAGCCGGCAAGGAGCTTCCGGCACTGTCGGATGCGGCCGAGCTGGCCGGCGGGAACTTGGCCCTGTCGGCGGACATCGAAGCGGAGCCGGTTGGGACGAGCCAGCCGGCCGCCCCCGCCATCAGTGAGGAGGAAGCCGCGATGGTGAAAGAGGCGCTCGAAAACAGCGACCTCTTCTCCCGCTATAGCTTGACAGAGAAGGCCGTTGCCGAGCTTGAGAAGGTTCTGGCTGCCTTTCCCGAACAAATTGAAATTCACAGTCGGATCATCGAAATTTCGCGGAAAAACCTGCCCCTGCGCGCTCAGCAAGCCGCCGAGGCGCTGGCGAAAATTTACGCCCGGCGGGGCGATATGTGGAGCGCTAAGCGCTACGAAGCGATTGCGGGGACGGATCTGCAACTGGAAAAGGTTGCCCCCGAGGCGCGCTCGGGTGAACGCGGCGTGTCCGAAGCTCCGCCCGCTGCTCGGCCGCTCGCGCCGACGGAAATCGATTTGTCCGCGGATTTTCCGGTGTTTGAGTCTCCTCCCTCTCCTGCCGCCCTGCCTTCGGGAAGCCCCGCTGAGATTGCTCAGGATTTAGGTGCCGCTCCGGCCTCGAACGCTCCGCCGGCGGGCCCTCCCGGAGAAATTGATTTATCCGACGCGCTCTCCACTGAAGCGGCGCTCCCCCTCGAGGCCCCACCGTTCGGCCAGGAGTTCAATTTTGAAGAGAGCCGTGGGGAAGTGGAGTTCTACCTCGAGCGAAGTCTTGTCGAAGAGGCCCGAAAGGCCGTCGAGGCGCTGGAGGCGAAATTCCCAGGCGAGGCCCGAGTGGGCGAGCTCCGCAGGCTAATCGAATCCCGCGGCCCCCAGGCGAGCGCGCCGGTAGCTACCCCCCAGCCGTCCTCTGAGCCCGGCCTTCCGGCTATAGCGGCTTCTTCGGCCGAAGTAACACCGGCGCCCGAGGGCGCGGACTTGCTCGGCAGCTTGGCCGGAGACCTCGCGTCGTCGCTCGAAGCGATTGAAGGGAAAGCTGCGGCGAGTTCCTCGTCACCTGCCCGCCAGCTGACGGACCGCGCAGCGCAGACCGAACTGCCTGGGTTGCCCGCAAGCGCGCCTTCGCCCCTGAGCGGAATTCTTGCAGAGCTTGGCGAAGGCGGCGAAGCGCCCGCCGAAGATGACCCGCAAACCCACTACGACCTCGGCGTGGCCTTCCGAGAGATGGGCCTGCTCGACGAAGCCATCGGCGAGTTTCAGAAGGTGGTTAAAGGCGCGCAGAAAGGCAAGCTGCCCGGCAACTTCCTCCAGGCTTGCACGCTGCTCGCGCTGTGCTTTATGGACAAGAAAATGCCGGTGATTGCGGCCAAATGGTACGCGAAGGCGCTCGAGATCCCGGAACTGGACGAAGAGGCCACGCTCGCCTTGCTCTACGATTTGGGTGTCGCTTTCGAGCAGGCGGGTAACCCGCGCACTGCGCTCGAAAAGTTTTCCGAGGTTTACAGCCAGAACATAGACTACCGCGACGTGGCGGAGAAAGTCCGCATCCTCCAGCAAAAGGCCTGAGAGCGGGACTCGGTCCCCGCCACCCTCCATGCGCCGGCTCCTCGTCATCCTCTACTTGCTCGTGACATTCGAAGTGGGCGTGTTCCTGTTTGTGCTGCCCTGGGTTTCCATGTGGGGCCAGAATTTCTTCGCGAACCGCTCCACCCTGGTGGCGGCGATCACGCGCAACTATTTCGTGCGCGGCGCGGTATCCGGCCTCGGGCTCGTGGACGTCTGGCTGGCAGTATTTGAGTTGTGGCGTTTCCGGCACCTGTTGGGCCTGGTCCGCTCCGCTCCGCCCGGGTCTGGTACGGGCGATTCATGAATCGCCCGTACGTCCGCCCATGGCTCCCTTCAGGCTCTGCTACATCACCGACCGCAAGGCACTGCCCCGACCCAATCAGGCCCCCGGCGGCGGCTCTGACGTAGGTGCCCTTGGCGCGCGCATTGCGGAGGCGATTCGCGCGCGGATTGACGTTGTACAAGTTCGCGAAAAAGACCTCTCGACAAGAGAATTGCTGGCCGTGGCCGAATCGGCGGTCCGCGGCGCCCGAGGCACGTCCACGCGTGTGGTGGTGAACGACCGGCTGGATGTGGCGCTCGCCCTCGGTGCCGCGGGGGTTCACTTGGGGCAAGCTTCGCTTCCCCCTGAAGTCGTCCACCGCCTTGCGCCTCCTGATTTTCTGATGGGCGTTTCCTGCCACTCGCTTGCGGAAGCCGGCCAGGCGGAAGCCGCCGGAGCCGACTACGTTCTTCTCGGCCCCATCTTCGAGACGCCGTCGAAAATGGCTTTCGGGCCTCCGCTAGGCCTCGAGCTTCTCCGCGCCGTAACCTCTCGCCTGAAGATTCCCGTTCTTGCCCTCGGCGGCGTCACGGCCGAGCGCGTCTGCGCATGCCTTGACGCCGGAGCGGCGGGGATCGCGGGAATCAGAATCTTTCAGGATTGCATCTCGGTCGTTGAGCGCGTGCGGGAGCTCCGCGCGCAATTTCCAGATTGAACACTGCGCTGCCTGGTGGCCTCGACTAAAACGGGCCGCCATGTTCTTCGGGCCTTAGCGGATCAGTTGACAATCAACAATTGAGAGTTGAGAGTCCGACTTTCGACTTTCGACTCCGTGGGACAAACTCAGCTTCCTCCCAGCCATTCGCCCAGCGGCCTGAGCCGCTCGACGTTGTCGCAAATGGCTTTGAGCGCCGCGGTGATGGGCACCGCCAGGATCAACCCGATGCCGCCCCACAGCCATCCCCAAAACATCAATGCGATGGTCACGGAAAGCGCGTTCAAGTGGACGCGCCGGCCAACCAGCTTCGGCGTCAGGACGTTGATGGCCAAAACGTGCACCAGGAACACGGTTAACGCGATGAAGATGAATGGCCAGACGCTCGTGAAATCCGATTGCACGAGGGCAATAAGCAGCGGCGGCGCCATGGCCAGCGGCACGCCGAGATAAGGAATGAGGCTGAGGAACGCCACCAGGGTGCCGAGAAGCAGCGCGAAGCGCAGGCTCAGGAGCTCGAAGACTGTGGAGAGGATGGCGGCGGAAATCAAGCCCACGAAAACGTTGCCCAGAACGTATTGCCTCACCATCCGGCTGATGCCGCGGATCACGATCTCCGCGCGCGCCCGCCGCTCGCTCGGAAACAAGTCGAGCGTGGTTCTCCAAAGCTGCTCCTTCGAAGCGAGCATGAAAAAGACCAGGAAGGGGACGAACATTACCGAGACCACGAATCCGTAAGCCGACCCGAGGCCCCGCAGCAGCCATTGCCCCCAGGGCGATGGCTGTTCGACGCGCACGGTGGGCGCGGCAGCTTGGGCCTGCGGAAATTCCCGCACCAGAGAAGCCGCGCTCAAACGGATGTTGCGGATCGTCACCTCCAGGTGCGAGACGATCTGCCGGAGCCGGGCGGCGTAGGCCGGCAAATCGCCGATCAGGGCCGCGACGCGGTCGTAAATCAGATAAATCGCCAGATAAACCACCGCCAGGGAAGCCAGAACCATCAGCAGCGCGGCAATCCAACGCGGAATGTGGACCCGTTCCATGAGCTTCACGCCCGGCTCAAGCACGAAGGCGATGAAGATCGCGCAAATGAGGCTGATGAAAATCGAGCTGGCGTAGTAAAGGCAGAATAGGACGATGGCCGTGGCGATGATGCGCAGGCTGGCGGTTGGCAGGCTCGCCTGCACGGGCGGGTTGGCGCGCGTTTCGGGAGGGGCGTCGAGGTGGGTTTCCGCCATCTTGAACTCTTCCACGCGATTTTAGCCTCGGGCGGCGGGAATTGCCAGCCTAGGGCGCCGCGGCGTGCTGGTGTCGTTTGCCAGACATGTCCGCTCCAGGGCGCCGTCATTCCCGCCCCGTCAACATGTGGGGTGATGAAGAAATCGTTAAACTGCGTAGCTGCTGCCGCGGCCCATCCTGAAAAAGTTTCGACGCGCTCATTTTTTTTCGGCTAACATACGCTTGAGTTGACAAGGCGGTGTAGGAACTTGACTTTCGCCTTGCGTTCGCCTAGAATGGGGTTGCATATGAAGGCCAAGGTTCCTAAAGAGAACGAGCAAAAGTTTCGAGAGCTTCTCCTTTACATAAGCGAGAAGTGCGCGACCGACCCAAAATTTGGCGCGACGAAACTTAATAAGATATTGTTCTATTCAGACTTCTTCGCTTACGCAAATCTGGGAAAGCCGATTACCGGCTTTGAGTATCAGAAGCTTCCGAACGGCCCAGCTCCACGGAGGCTGTTGCCCGTAAAAAAGAAGATGCTACGAGCTGGAGAAATAGTCGAGCAGGAAGTACCGTTACTTGGCGGCAAGATTCAAAAACGCATGGTTAATCTTCGCAAGCCCGACCTATCATGTTTTAGCGCAGATGAAATTGCACTTGTGGATGAGCTTATCGAGGCCCTTCAGGTGGGGACGGCCGAAGCGGTGAGCGAACTCAGCCACCGGGAAGTCGGCTGGATAGCCGCCAGCGATGGCGAAACCATCCCATATTCCACCATCTTCCTGTCAAAGGAACCTCTATCCCCTGACGACGCTGAACGGGGTAAGGAATTGGCGGTCAAATATGGCGTCCCGTGCTCCTGACCAACCCTACAGGGAAATCGTTGAGGAAGGCGATTTCAAAGAAGGCGTCAAAAAATTACGGGTACAATACGAAAGACTCGATGAGGCGCTTGAAGCTCTAAACTGGTCTCTTTGCTGAAAGCCTGACTTATTTCCGGACGTACCAGGCTCCTGCCTGAGAAGAGCTATAATCAGGGGATGTTTGGGAATACCGACCGCTTAGGTTTGGTTTTGGTTCGATGAACAAACCGTCCACTTGGTTCACATTGAAAAAATTGAGTTCTAAAGATTCCAAACAGGCCGCCCGACTTTTAGATCTGAGTACGGTCCTGCAAGAATTTGACAAAGCGGAGAAAAGCCACGCCCGGCCCACTGGAACATTCAAGATCAACGCACCGTTTGTGCAAGCCCTGGACACAAACCTGAAACCCAAGCCACAGCCAAAGAAGAACCTGCACTGATCCTAGAATTTAATGGTCAAAACTTGCCGCCAGTGTGGGGTCGAATTCCAGCCGACGCCAGGTAAACCCGGATATATCGACGAGTGCTTAGAGTGCCTTACCGCTCGTAACCTCCCTCCACCCAAACCGCCCCAGCCGCTCTGGATTTACGACAAAAGACCTCGGAGCCTTACCGACATTCTTCTCAATGTTTTAATCTGGCTACTGCTGGTAATCATCATGATGTATGCGTGTTACAAAAGCCGATGAGACTCTGAATGGCGGGTCTGTCGAAGTCACAATGCCGAATTTTTTTCCTTGACACCGGCGGCCGAAATTCCTTATAAAGTATATTTATGCAGAGGATGTATAATTATTCCCGGGCGGGGGAACCGGAACTTTGAAGGAAACAGGCACGGCGGTCGAAACGGAGCTGCCCCAGCAAAGCCCGGGGGAGGATCACGCGCCGCCTTTGATTCGCGCGGCGGTGGCGGGCGCCCGCGGCTACGCGGGGCGCGAGCTCATCACCTGGCTTCGCCGGCATCCCCACGTTCGCCTGACGCGCCTCCTCTCTTCCGGGCAAAAAGAAACTGAAGCGGTCCCGCTCGATAACGCGCACCCGGGGCTCCGCGCGGTTCGCGGCCCACGCGAATCGGAGTTGCCCGCTTCGATCGAGCCGCTGGGCGCGGTCGAGCTGAGCTCCGACGAGGCCGACATCGTCTTCCTCGCCACGCCGCACGAAGCGAGCGCGCGGCTGGTCCCATCGCTTCTCGCCCGCGGCCTGCGAGTGGTTGACCTGAGCGGCGCCTTTCGCCTGAAGGACCTCGCCGATTACCCGCGCTGGTACGGGTTCGACCACCCGGCGGCCCCGCCCGTGGTCGAAGAAGCGGTTTACGGCCTGCCGGAGTTGCATCGCGCCGCCATCGCCCGAGCGCGCCTGGTCTCGAATCCCGGCTGTTATGCCACCGCCGCGATCCTGGCGCTCGCGCCGCTTGTGGCCGAGGGATGGGTCGAGGAGTCCGCCGGAATCGTCTGCGACGCCAAGTCCGGAGCGAGCGGCGCGGGCCGCGCGCCCAGTGAGAAACTGCATTTCGCGGAGGTCAACGAGAATTGCCGCGCCTACGGATTGTTTAATCACCGCCACGTCCCGGAAATTCTTCAGGCCTTGAATCTCCCGGAAGGCGATTTCACTTTTACGCCGCACCTCGTGCCGGTGAACCGCGGAATCCTGGCGACGGTTTACACGCGCCTCGCGCCGTCCGTCAGCCGAGGGGCTGGGACGGTGACGCTCGGCGAGGTGGTGAAGCTTTTCCGCGACTTCTACGCGGCTTCGCCGCTCGTGCGCGTGGCGGATCCGGGCCGACTGCCGGAAATCCAATGGGTGGCCTACACACCTTACTCCGACTTGGGCTTCGCGCTCGACGCTCGAACCAGGCGCCTGATCATCGTCTCGGCGCTTGACAACCTGGTCAAAGGCGCCGCGGGCCAGGCCATTCAGAATATGAATTTGATGTTTGGGCTCGGCGAGCAAACGGGTCTCGTATGAAGCTGGTGGTCAAAATCGGCGGCCAGGCGCAGGAGGACGCGGCGGTGCGCAAGGGCGTGGCGCGGCAGATTGCGGCCCTTGCCCGCGCCGGAAATCGCGTGGTGGTTGTCCATGGGGGCGGGAAGCTGCTGACTCAAACGCTCGAGCAACTGGGGATTCGAAGCGAATTCCACCACGGGCTGCGCGTCACCGATGCCCGCACGCGCGACGTGGCGCTGATGGTGCTCGCGGGGATTGTGAACAAACAGTGGGTCGCGGAACTCGAGACCCAGGGCCAGTCGGCGCTCGGCCTTTGCGGCGGGGACGGAAACCTGGCGCAAGCGCGGAAGCTCGCCTTGCGCGCGAACGGCCTCACAAAGGATTTGGGATTCGTCGGCCGGCCTTCGAAGATCAATCCCCAGGTCCTCGAAATGGCCCTCGGGCGCGGCCTGGTGCCGGTGGTGGCGAGCCTCGCGCCGAACGCTCGCGGGGAATATTTCAATATCAACGCGGACGATTTTGCCGCCGCGCTCGCTTCCGCCGTCGCTGCCGACCGGCTCTTATATCTTACCGAATCGGGCGGCGTGCGGAACGCCGAGGCAAAGCTCGTTCCGATCGTGAAGCTCAACGACATCGGAGGCCTTATTCGAACGGGCGTGGTCCGCGATGGCATGATTCCCAAATTGCGCTCCTGCGCGCGGATTCTCGGCCGGCAAGTTCGCGAGATTGACATCCTGTCCCCCGCCGTGCCCGAGGGCCTGCTTCGCGCCGCCGAGTCCCGCGAGCTGGTGGGGACAAGGATTGTGAAAAGATGATCTGTAGCGGCGATCCGTCAGCTGACGGACTCGCCGCTTGGAACTATCTGAAAGGCGGCGAGACACAGCTCGCCGCTACAGCAGGGTATGAACCTTCAAGAAATTTCCGAACTCGAGAAACGCGTCCTGGTTCCAACCTACGACCGCCTGCCGATACTCGCCGTAGGCGGGGAGGGTTGTTACCTCTTCGACGACGCAGGCCGAAGGTATCTGGATTTTCTCGGCGGCCTGGCCGTCAACGCGCTCGGCTACGCGCATCCGGAAATCATGGCGGTGCGCCGCGACGAAGGCGAGACGCTGCTCCACGTCTCGAACCTGCTTTATCACCGCTATCAGGCGCCGCTCGCGGCAGAGCTGGCTCACCGGACGGGGCTCGACCGCGTTTTTTTTGCGAACTCGGGCACAGAGGCCGTGGACGGAGCGCTCAAGCTTGCGCGCGCCTACGCGCGCCAGCGCCATCCCGCCGAGCCCTTCGAGCGCACCGAGATCCTCGCCGTCGAGAATTCCTTTCACGGCCGCACGTTCGGCGCGCTCTCAGCCACCTGGCCCGCGAAATACCGGAAGCCGTTCGAGCCGCTCGTCCCGGGAATCGGCTTCGTGCGGTTGAACGATTCGGCGCACCTTGTGGAAAGTTTTGGCTCGCGGACCGCGGCCGTGATTTTGGAGGTGATTCAGGGCGAAGGCGGCGTGGTCGAGCTGAAGGAGGAATTCTTGCGGACCGCCCAGGCGCTCTGCCATGAGCACGACGCCTTATTCATCGCGGACGAAATACAGTGCGGGCTTGGCCGCACGGGACGCTGGTTCGCATTCCAGAAGTTCGGCCTTCAACCGGACGTGGTCCTGGTGGCGAAGCCGCTGGCGGCGGGCTTGCCGCTGGCCGCGCTGGTGGCGCGGGAGGAAATCGCGAAGGCGTTTTCGCCCGGCATGCACGGCACCACGTTTGGCGGTGGGCCATTGCAATGCCGCTTGGCGCTCAAAGTCCTCGAAATCCTCGGCGCGCCAGGCTTCCTCGCGCGCGTTGCGGAGGTGGGCGGCACCCTTCGCCTGCGCCTCGAAGAGTTGAAGGAAGAGTTTCCGGTTATTCGCGAAGTGCGCGGCGAGGGCCTGATGGCCGCAGCGGAGCTTACCGTGCCGTGTAAAGACATCGTGAAGCAGGCGCTTGAAGCCGGCGTGCTCCTGAACTCGACGCAGGAAAAAGTGTTGCGCTTCCTTCCCCCGCTCGTCGTCGAGCCGCGCCATGTGGACGAGCTGATTCGAGTGTTGAAACCGATCCTTGCCGGGATTTCGGTTCCGGAGAAAAAAGAGGTACACGCATGAGCACGATGATGGCCGCCGTGGAGAAAATCGAACGGCTGAGCGTCCACGATCTGGTTTCAGATCGGGAGCTCGGCCGTGCGGATGTGAGCCTGATCCTGAATTTCGCGGAGCGCGTCAAAGCCACGCCGGGCTCTTTCGCGCGGGCGCTCGAGGGCCGGCAACTGGCGCTGATTTTCGAAAAGCCCTCGCTGCGCACGCGGGTGACGTTTGAGGTGGCGATGACCGCGACGGGCGGGCACGCCGTCTATCTCGACCACGCCAAGCCGCGCTTGGGCGAGCGCGAGTCCATCAAGGATATTGCCAAAAACCTCGAGCGCTGGGTGGACGGGATCGTCGCGCGGACGTTCGCGCAGTCGGCCGTGGACGAGCTCGCCGAGCACGCCGCCATTCCCGTCATCAACGCCCTCACCGACACTTGGCACCCCTGCCAGTCGCTCGGCGACTTCATGACGCTTGGGGAAAAATTCGGCCGCCTCAAGGGACTGAAGATGGCGTTTGTCGGAGACGGCAACAACGTTTGCCATTCGCTGATGATGACGGGCGCGAAGCTCGGTGTGGCGCTGAACGTGGCGACGCCGGCGGGCTTCGAGCCCAAAGCCGAAATATTCGAGGAGGCCAAAGCCATCGCTCGAAAGAACGGAGGAAGGATTCACCTCCTTCGCGACCCGGCGGAGGCCGTGGCGGGGGCGCAGGCCGTTTATACGGACGTCTGGGCCAGCATGGGGCAGGAATTCGCCGCGCACCTGCGCACCCAGGTCTTCGCGCCCTATCAGGTGAATGAAGCGCTGATGAGCCGCGCGGACGGGGGCGCGGTTTTCATGCACTGCCTGCCCGCGCATCGCGGCCAGGAAGTGAGCGAGGGCGTGATGGACTCGCCGCGCTCGATTGTTTACGAGCAGGCCGAAAACCGCCTGCACGTTGAGAAGGCCCTGCTGATTTTGCTGCTCGAAAACGGCCGGCACTAGGCGGCTGGTGCGGCGAGCTTTGTCTCGCCGCACCAGCGCCATTCGCCCCGCTAAGGAGGCGATTGACAACCTATCGCAAAGCCGAACCCGCGGACGTCCCCGCGATCTTCACGCTCATCAGCCGCTACGCGGCCGAGCGGCTGTTGCTCGCGCGCGGCCTCGACGATCTCCATGCGAGCGTCGGGGATTTCACCGTGGCCGTCGAGAAGGGCCGCGTGGTCGGGTGCGGCTCGCTGAAGCTTTACGACGTCCAAGTCGCGGAGGTCCGCTCGCTCTCGGTCGAGCCGGGCCGCCAAAGCCGCGGCTTGGGGCAGGGCCTCATGAAGCGGCTGCTCCGCGAGGCGGAGTCGCTGGGCCTCGAAACCGTTTTCGCTTTGACCACCGTCCCCGGCTTTTTCCGCAAGTGCGGTTTTCAGGAAGTCGCGCGCGAGAATTTCCCCGCCAAAATTCGGCGCGATTGCTTGAGCTGCGAGCTCTATCCGACTTGCGCGGAAAAGACCGTGGCCCGCGAACTCCGCCCGCGCACGGCCAGAGTGTATTCCCGCCCGCTTGCGCCGCACCTTCCTTCCCTCCGTCCCGCCTGATTGCCTTCGCCATTCTTCCGAAATGCGTTCTAGCCAGATGCCACGCCCAGGTCGGGCCAGAGAAGTTTCAGCACAGTCGAAAGGTCGCGCACTCCGATAACCTGTATTTTCCCCGAGCCTCCTGCTCCCTCGGCTTGGGCGGCCTTTTCTTGCTCGATTAAGTGTTCCTTCGTCTCCCGCTCGGCTTCGGCGGAAATATAGATGCGCTGAATTGTCCCGCTGTGGGCGCGAACCAAGACCTGAGCGAGTTCCGCAAGATAATTGGGATCGGGACGGCGCACACGAGAGGTCAAGTCCAGTTCTCCCACGAATAAGCTCCCAGTCTGAACTGCTTGTTGGAGGTAGGAGCTAAGAAGCGCGATAGCCAGCGGCAAGTCCAATTCCGAGGCATAAGGCTCGCGGCGCGGAAAGAAGCAGTTGATGGTGTAAGAGAGATTGGTTACGTCCACGTCCTTAAGCTGGCTGATGGTGTTCATAAGCTGCTTCACCCTTGCGCGCGGCAGATTGGGCGCATTGAGTTCGGGATTCGAGCCGTAGCGCGGCAGGCTGACGACGGCCTGGGCCTCGGTCAGATTCTCGCCCACGCCGGACCACCCGTAGACTACGCTGCTTTGGGCCGTGGTATGCGGGGCCTTGGTCAACTTGCCGTAATCGTCCATGATTAACACTAAGGGATCAAAGACAGCGGGACCAAACCGGTTTTTGGGAACAAACAGCGGGCGCAGGCGGAAGGCCCGGCGAAGATAAATCATGGCGTCAATGTTGTGCTCCAGGTCCTTGGGCCCCGCCACCTGTCCGCGCTTGGTAATGTGGCCAATCAGCAAGCTGCAAAGGCCGGAGTTCTTCGCCAGGTCGTTGAACTTATAGAGTTCCTTGTATTTCTGGGTCGCGGTGGCGGCAAGCCCTCGCCCCTGTATCGAGTCATACACCAGCACTTTACTGCCGTGGTATTCCTGCCCGTCGGAGAGCACGCGCCGGGCAAGAAAATCCGGCAGGTCTTTGATCTCCGGCACGGTGTCGTCGCAGAAGAGGTTGGCCTTAATCGCATCGGCCTCGCTTTGGCCGAGCCCGGTCGTTACCCTGTCCACGACTCCGGCGATGTCGGCGAGACTTTGCTCGTTTGTAAGGTAAAGCACAGGAACGCCGCGCTTGGCGAGATCAGTGAGGATTTGTACGGCGAGCGTGGTTTTCCCGATGCCCGGCTCGCCCGCAATCAGATATATCCCGCCTTTTGTCAGACCGCCTTTGAGGGCTTCCTGAAGCCAGGGCAAACCTGGAACGTCGAGCGTTTCCCGCCCGCCGCGATGAACCTCGCTAATTTTCGGCATAAGTTCCTTCCGGCACAGCCATGAGAGGCTGTGCTACTGTGGCACAGGCACTCTTGCCTGTGCGTCGCCTTTCCTGTAGCTTGCGCTCGACCACGGCCATTT
>QHZO01000145.1:0-9478 GCA_003224695.1 Acidobacteriota bacterium | reverse complement strand
TGGCCGACGCGCCCTAGATCAGCGTTGGCATCGCGACCCGAAACACCTTTGATGCCTGCGGTGATCCGGGCCATCGGCACGCGGGGAGCGAGGAGCACATGAACGTGATTCGGCATGACCACGTAGGCATAGAGCTGGTAGTGCCCCAATTGTTCGCCGCGAAGGATGGCCCGCTCAACGTGCCCGGCAATCGTGGCGTCCCGGAGCCAAACCGGGCCGCTGAGTCCGGCGTCGAGCTCGGCGTCCAGCCTGCGAAATCTCCTCCCTGCCTCTGTGCCCTGAGCACAGCCAGGAGTGGCTGTGCTGCCAGTGGCACCGGCACTCTTGCCTGTGGACTTAGCAGCACCCCTAGGCAGAGACCCATAGAGCCTCCAGGTAACGAAAATGGCAATTCCCTCAGGATGCCAGTGTGGCAGGTTGCGACGATAAAAAGTCATTCCCGTTCGTAGCGTGGCACAGGCACTCTTGCCTTTGGATTGAAGTCCCGCACAGCCAGGAGTGGCTGTGCTACCAAGCTGTGCTACAGAATCCCTTTCACAATCGCGTCAATCTCCGAGAGCTGCCCCTTGAGGTTTTCGCGTATAAGACCGCGCAACCTCCCCAGGCTGCCTTGCCTCAGTTTGACGGGGGCGTTTTCCAGGAACTCCTGTGTCGCCTTGCTGCAACCCTCACCTAGCGCAGCAAGCTCCCTGTGCTTCTTGTCTTCTGCCGCGTATCCCGGAATCGGGAATGCCCACATCTTCTTGTGAATGTCCCTAGGCCCGAAATCTCCTTTCGATTGGAGAGGCTTAAGCTCAGCGTCCAAATACGGCGAGTTCAGAATTCCGCTTACGTAGTGAGCTTCCTGTCGCGAGTCCGTGTCATGGTAATAGAGCTTGCTTTCCGAAACGAACGATGTCGTTTGTCCGTCAGAGCTCGGCTTCTCTACGACCGCGGCGCACAGGTACGTTGCGGACGCCGGGTACACCACGGTGTACCGCTTGCGGCGCTGCTGGGTGAGCTTCTTCCGGTAGTCGAGCCAGCTATAAATCGTCTCCCGTTCAGCCTTGTCGCCACGCTTCTGTTTCCAGATGGCCTCGCACTTCTCCAACCATTCAGCAAGGCCAAGGTAGCCCTACTTCCGGGCTTCGTTCGCGGTGAGCATGACGTACCCTTCCGGCTTCCAGAGAGTGGGCAGGACAACTGTTCGGAATGGAAGATGGGCGAAAGGCACAAGGTCAGTTGAAAGAATTGTTGAGTACAAAAATTCAGATTCGACGTTGCCTTCCATGCGCACGTCCTGGTATTGCTCTTTCGCCGCTTTGATGGCGCGCGGGTCAGTCTTGACAAAGGGTTTGGCCGGGTCCACGCCCAGGCCGGCGGCATCCTGAACCTCGACGAACCAGAAGGAACGAGGCACAATCGTGGCACCCTCGGCAAACTTCTTTCCGTAAGGACTTCCTTCAGTGATCGGCTTTTCTTTTTTCTCGCTGAAGTAGCTGCGAGTGCCTTTGATGGAAAGCCAATATTCGGTCTCCGTTTCAGTTAAATGCTCTGCGGCTTCCGAAGGGGAAGCATTTCTTACTTCAAGCTCGCCTGACACAGCGCGCCCGGCGAGCGGCCATGCAGTTTCCTTGGGAGACTTTTCGGCAAAGGCCACGGAGGCGGGCACGTTAAATAGGGGCTTGACGCCCTCCAAGTCCCAAACTTCCCGTAATCGAAGTCACGCAGCGGGATTGCCCTGACGGAAGGCGTGGTGCTGGTCGGCTACAAAGACGCTTTTTGGCAGGACGAAACCGATTTGTCCGCCCTCTCGGAGATAGAGGTCGGTCGCGCGAACGAAGAACAACGTCCCAAGCTCCATGTGCGTGAGCAATTCGGGCCGCCCTTTAAGCAGTCCGTAGTGCCCTGTGATTTCCGCCTTCAAAAATTCTTGGTACGCCCCGCGCTCAACGTATCGGTAGGAGAGCCACGGCGGATTACCCACCAAAATGTCAAACCGTTCTCTGAGGAGCAGCGGCTTGAAAACGTTTTTGAGCACGAAAGCCCAGATCGTATCCTTTTTGTCTTTGATCTTTTGCCGGAGAACCTTAAATAGGCTATACAGGCCGTCGCGCCAAGCGGCGTCCTTTACAAGAGCGGGTTCGTTGCGGCGAAGATAATTCGACATCACATCCTCGCTCGGCAGGGCGTCGTCAGCAGTCGAGCGAGCGTATTCGGAGCAAAGCTCGACTGAGCGGTCGTAAAACTGCCCGTCGAGCGCAAGGTCCTCGGGGCATGTTAATTGAGTCGCCGTCGAGTTCGGCGCGGTAACCCGCCATGTACTTTTCAGGAGGCTTTATGGAGTCGGCGAGGTACACAGGGATGCGGATCGCTTTGGCCCGCTTTTCAACAAGGTCGCCCAACGCGAGAAGATAAGTCGTCTTAGCGACAATCCCTGCCAGCGGGTGAATGTCAATCACGAGTACGTTCCCTTCGATGTGCTTCAAGGTCTTGGACGTGTTTCCGAGCTTGTCCCGCTTGAAAAGGATCGTCTGGTATAGGAACGTGCCAGAACCGCAGGCAGGGTCAAGCACCGAGGCTTCGGGTTTTTCTTTTAGGCACTCGGCGACAATCTTGGCGGCCAGCCAATCGGGCGTGTAGTACTCGCCCAAGTCATGCCGGTCCTTCGGGTCAACCAGCCGTTCGTAAAGGCCCTTGAGAACATCCTCGGAAAGCTCTTTCAAGTTGTACGTAGCAAGTTGCAGCAGCAGGCGGCGGCTCATGATGAGCGCGTGCGGCCACGCCGCATCCCGCGCCACCCATGCGAAAAATCTTCTTCAAGGAAATTCTGAATGCCTCGTTGACTGAAGTATTGGCCGTTGAGGACCGTTCGCAGTTCTTTCTCGCCCGGCGGCTCCGTCGCGCCCGTCAGCCGGACCCAGACCATAAGCTTGGCGAGTGTAGCAAGGTAGGTGTGGCGCAGGAACAATTCGGCTTCGGCGACCGGGCCGCCATAGGTGATGCGAAGGTACTTTTGCCAGCTATCGTAAAACACCTGGGACTCGCTGTCCTTCTCGACGCTTTTCCAAAGGCCATCGAGGACATTCATGGCGTGAATGAAAGACCCGCTGGTTGGCCCGAAGTCCTCAACGATCTGCTTGGTCCTGGGCGCAATGGGGCCAGTCTGCCGGGTAAAGTAACGGTCAAGCCAGTAGTAGGCATCCCCTGGCGCCATCGAGCTGAGATTCGCCGACTCGATTTCCACCAGAGAAATATCATCGGGACTGAGGCTTGGGGCTGTGACGTTAAAACGCGGCGCAAAGGCTCGAAATTCGATTCCGTCCGTCGCCATCCCAATCAACGGTCTTCGGCGTTCCTCGGGTTTCGAGAGAAGAATCGCAAGGTATTTCTTGAGCTGTTCCTTCGCGTCTTCGAGCGATTTAGAAAGGCTTCTCTTGAATTCAATAACCAAGTTCCCGTAGAGCGCGTCGGGCCTTCCGCGATTATAGAGCCCGGTCTTTGGGCCTACGAGCGTATGCTCCATCCCCTTGAGGTAGTCCTGCAAGAATTGCGGCTCGGCCTCTAGAAGCAAGTCCTTGAGCAATTGCGTAAAGGCGACGCCACGCGCGTATTCGGACAGGTCAGGCTTCTCGACGTGGGCCAGATATCCCCGGATAGATTCCGCCTTCCGCTCCAACTGAATGGACGGCATGCGTGTGGTCTTTTCTCGAAGCTTACTTGGTTTTTCGTTCCCTTTCATGGATGATCTCGTTTGCGGTCCGCCGGGCGAGCTCCAGCGCCGCTGCGATGCGGAGAATTTTCACGTCGCCCAACCCTTTGATGCTTAGCAATTCTTCCAGGGGTCGGTTGGCAAGTCCAGTCAAGGAGCCGAATCGCTGGATAAGGTCACGAGCAATCGCTTCCGCGGAGTGGCCCTTTGTTCCGCTCGAAATTATAACCGCAAGTAACTCCGCATCATCTAGTCGTGCCGCTCCCAGCTCGCGCAACTTCCCTCCGGGATGTTGCCAATCTGCCACGGGTTCACCAGCAAGAATCCGCGCCTGGGATCCGGAGAGGTTCGGCGCCTCGCCGAGAATGGGTACCACAAAGGAAAACTGCGGGCAACTCTAAATCGGAGGGGGAGGCAGGCGCTTGGGCCATATGCTCCACCTGATCGTCTCCGAATTCTTCAGGGCGACTCTCGAACAGCCAGACCAGTACGGTGTTATCATTTTGTTAGAAACGGAACGCGAGGCCGGAGATGGCGGGAAGAATTTTGGCGCTGGATTTTGGCATGCGTAGAATCGGCGTCGCCGTGTCGGACGGTTTGGGCCTGACGGCGCAGGGGCTTCGGACGCTCGAGCGAATTCGCATGGCAGACGATCTCCGGCGGATCCAGGCGCTCACCGAGGAGTATGAGGTCGAACGCGTGATTGTTGGCAACCCCATTTCGTCGAAAGGCGGGGAGACGGCCATGTCCCGCCGCGTCGCCGCGTTCGTCGAAAAACTTCATCGCTGGCTTCCTTGTCCGGTCGAGCTCTGGGACGAGCGCCTGACCAGCGTCCAGGCCAATCGCATGCTGCGCGAATCGGGAATGGGCATCGAAAAGCGCCGGCGCGCCGTGGACCGCGTTGCCGCGACGTTGCTGCTGGAAGGCTATCTCGAGTATTGGGCCCAGCGGGCCCGAAACGGCGCGGAAGGCATCCCACAGGGGCAGGACCGATGAGACGGCGCATTACCGCCTTAGTCATAATCTTGTTGATTGCGGCCGCAATCGGCGCCGGACTTGCGGCGCGGGAACTTTACCGACGGTTCCAGGGCTACGCGGGAAGCGTCACCCTTGAGGTCCAGCCCGGCGTGGGTGCCCCCGCGCTCGCCGAGCTGCTGGTCGAGCGCGGCGTGCTCGCGCGCCGATGGCCTTTCCTTCTGCGCTACGCCGCCGGCCGCTTGCGCCAGCGGTCGCTCAAAGCCGGCGAATACCAATTCGACAGGCCGTTGCGGCCCCTCGAAGTTTACTGGAAGCTGGTTCGCGGCGAGGTCTATCTCCATCCCGTGGTGATTCCGGAAGGCACGGACCGTTTCGAGATGGCGCGCATTTACCATCAGGCGCTCGGAATCCCGCCGGAGGATTTCCTGCGCGCCACCGCGGACACCGGCCTCGTCCGCGACCTCGACCCGCAGGCGCTGACGCTGGAAGGCTACCTCTTCCCGGACACATATCGTTTCCCGCGCGAGACCACCGCCGCGCGGGCGGTCTCCGCCATGGTCGAGCGCTTCCGCTCGATTTACAAGTCTCAGTTGCAGCCGAGCCTCGAGCGGGCGCACATCACTTTGCACGATGCGGCGACGCTCGCTTCGCTGGTTGAGAAAGAGACGGCCGGCCCGGCCGAGCGTCCCTTGGTCGCCGAAGTGTTTTCCCGGCGCCTCGAAATGGGCTGGCCGCTCGCCTGCGACCCCACGGTGATTTACGCCGAGCGGCTGAACGGGCGCATGCTCGAGCATCCTCTGCCCCCTATTACCGCCAGCGATCTGCGGGTTTCTTCGCCTTACAACACCTATCTTCACAAAGGCCTTCCACCCGGGCCGATCGCGAGTCCCGGCCTCGCGTCGCTCGAAGCGGTGATGGAGCCAGCCGCAACCGACTATCTCTATTTCGTCAGCAACAATCAGGGCGGACACAACTTTGCGAGAACCCTTGCGGAACATCAGCGGAACGTGGCACGATATCGGCGAGGATTGGCTGAGCTTCGCCGCGTCGGCGCGATTCAGAAGGATTCTGCGGAGTCCCCGACGAAGAATAAAAACCGGGCGGCACTTCGAAACACGACCAGGTCGCCGAACCGTGCTCAACGTTAGAAACAAAAAAGACTTGATTCTGGAATACCGCCGCGCCCGCGGACTGGAGCGCGTTGGGCCGCGGGAAATCCGGGCGGTTGAGACGGCATTGCGCCGCGCCTACGGGCCTGAGGACCGCACGTCCGCTTCCTACATCGCCAACGTCTTGCGCGAAGCGGGAGCCGAAGTGCACTTTAAGGCGTCCTGGAGTTTCGCGATATCGCCAGCGCCGAAGCCTCGCTGCGCAAGCTCGACGCGATTTATCGCGAATACCGCGAACTCTCCGACCGCGTGGGGACGAGCCTGGTCCGCGAGCTGGCGTTGAAGGGCAAGCAGCGGGCCGAAAGCCTTGCCTCGAACCCCCGCGTCCGCCCCGAGAAGCGCCGCGAGAAGAAGGAAATCGCCGACTGGTTCCGAGTGTGGCTGGAAATCTGCGATCTGTTCTTCGACTGGCTGGAGCTGCGCAAGCAGTCTGAAGAATTTCGGCGCACTTTCCTGGGCGGCGACGGAAACCACCGCTCCTCTCCTGCCTCCGCTTGACCGGAAGAGCGATTTTCACATGCAACTTTGCTCGGCCCTATTTTATAATCACCGTCAGGCATGGGCAGCGAAGCAAGGCTGATTGTGGCGCTCGACTTGACGAACGCGGAGGCCGCACCGCGAGCGGGGCTCCAGGCCGGCGCAGATTATCTCGTTGATGGTAGGCACTAAGCGCGCCTCGCCGAGAGCCAGCATGGACTCTGAAAAAGCAAAGCAGATAACTGTTGAAGAAAGTATTCTCGAAATCTTTCGCAAAGATTCCGCGCTTCTCGAGGGCCACTTCATTCTCTCGTCGGGCCTGCACAGCGACCGCTATATCCAGTCCGCGCTTGTGCTCCAACAACCTCGCCTCGCCGAGTTTCTCGGCATGAAGCTGGCTCGGAAATTGGAACAGCTAAAACCGAAGGTGGTTGCCGCTCCCGCGCTCGGCGGCGTGATTGTGGCGCATGAAGTGGCCCGGGCGCTGGGCCCTTCGGTGCGCGCCGTATTTACGGAGCGGGACAAAGGCGTGATGACTCTCCGCCGGGGATTCCGCTTCGGGCCCGGCGAGCCCACGATAGTCGTCGAAGACGTCATCACCACCGGCGGCTCGACGATTGAAACCATCGCCACCGTGGAGCAAGCTGGAGCGCGCGTGTTGGGCGTGGGGGCGCTGGTGGACCGCAGCGGAGGCAAAGCCGAATTCCACTTGCCTAAAGCCGCGCTCATCACGCTTGAAGTCCAGAACTACGATCCCGCCAACTGCCCTCTCTGCAAGGCCGGAATTCCCGCGGTCAAGCCCGGAAGCAGATACGAGAAGTGAACAGACAGACAGTTTTTCTCAGAGGTTCACGCCGGAAAGCCGTGGGCTTTCATCTTCGCCGATAAACAATCTTTCCTCCGACGATGGTCGCGGTCACGGCGCCTTGGAATTTCCAGCCGTCGAAGGGCGAATTGCGGCTCTTCGAGCGCGATTCGGCGACGCGGTACGTCCACTCGAGATTCGCGTCGAAGATCGTGATATCCGCCGGGCATCCGACCTCCAGGCGGCCCAGGCGTTGTCGGATGATGCGCGCCGGATTCGTACTCATGAGGGTAATCAGGCGGGGAAGAGTGATGATGCCCGGGTGAACCAATTCGGTCAGCGCAACAGCCAGCGCGGTCTCAAAGCCCGTCACGCCGAATGGGGCTTCAGCCAGCGGTTTGGCTTTCAGTTCCGCCGCGTGCGGCGCGTGGTCGGTGGCGAGGGCGTCCACCGTACCGTCGCGGATGGCAGCTCGAACCGCGGCCAGATCTTCCGAGCTTCGAAGCGGCGGGTTCATCTTGGCATTGGTTCCGTAGCGGAGAACTGCTTCGTCGGTGAGCGTGAGGTGATGCGGCGTGACTTCGCACGTGACGTTCACGCCCCGGCGTGCGGCCTCGCGCACCAGGGCAACCGAGCCCGCTGTGGACAAATGCGCGGCGTGAAAAGGCGCGCCCGTGGCTTCCGCCAACGCCAAGTCCCGCCGAAGGCAAGTTTCCTCCGAGCTCGAAGGGATGCCCTTGACGCCCAGGCGGCGGGCCACGGGGCCGTCGGAGAGCACACCGCCCGCCGAAAGCGTAGGGTCTTCGCAGTGGTCAATGATGGGGATGCCCAGAGCGCGCGCGCAATCGAGCGCCGTGTGCATCAGCTCGACGGTCGCCACCGGCCGTCCGTCGTCGGAGAACGCTACGGCGCCCGCCGCGACGAGCGCGCGGAAATCCGTGAGCGATTCGCCTTGGCTTCCCTTGGTCACCGCGGCAATGGGAAACAAGCGCGCGAGGCCCACGCCCCGCGCCTTGGCCGTCATCGCCTCGGTCGCCTCCGCGCGGTCGTTGACCGGCTGGGTGTTGGGCATCGCGCAGACGGATGTGAAGCCTCCGGCCACGGCCGCGGCGAGTCCCGTTTCGAGGGTTTCCGACGCTTCACCTCCCGGCTCACGGAGATGACAATGCAGGTCAATGAGGCCGGGCGCGACGACTTGCCCGCTCGCATCGAGCACTTCGTCCGCGCGCGCTTCGATTCGCGGCGCAATTTGTTGGATGACAGCGCCTTCGGCCAGCACGTCCATCACGCCCTCCAACTTGTCGGCGGGGGAAACCACTCGCCCGCCTCGGATGAGCAATGAAGCCATGATGAGTCCAGCCCTGCCGTCGTCTGGCGGGCTTCGGGACGCTTGCCTCGATCGGTCGAGGCGAGTATAGCATTGCTCCGGGTGCGCCCCGCCCGGATGATCCGAGCGCAGGCCGCTGACCGCAACCAAACTGGACAAAGTGGCAGGTGGCGAGTGGCAAGTGGCAAGCAAGAACGGTCTTCGCGCGCCGAGAAGAAAACGGTCGTGAGTAACACGGAGAGCGCGGCTCCACGGAGTCCTCTGCGATCTCAGGGGGTTTTGCTCCGGGCTCTCCGTGTTAAATTCTTCTTCGCGCCCAGAGAAGATTTTCAGGATGAGCAGTCGAGGGCGCCCGGGAATTCTGCCCCGCCCCCACCTCAAGCCTTTCAGCCGACGTGCGAGAAGGGAAAGAGCGGCAACAAATAATCTTTGACCGGCTGGAAAGTCTTTCGATGTTCCGGGCACGGCCCGTGGCGGGCGAGGCTGGCCAGATGGTCTGCGGTGCCGTAGCCCTTGTTTTTGGCGAGCGCATATTGGGGATAGAGTTGGTGGAGCTCGACCATGCGCGCGTCGCGCGCAACCTTGGCCAAGATGGAGGCGGCAGCAATCGAGACGGACCTGGCGTCGCCGTGGATAAGGGCGCGATGAGGAATGCGAAAGGGTTCGCCGTCCCGCCAGCGGCCATGAAGCGGCATGGCATCCGTCAAAACGAAGTCGGGAGCGGGATCGAGCGCGCCGAGCGCCCGCAGCATCGCCTGCCGCGATGCCTCGTAAACATTGAGCTCGTCGATTTCCGGTGCTTCGACCGCGACGACCTGCCAAGCGAGCGCGTGCAGACGAATCTCCTCGTCGAGCCCGAGGCGCGCATCGGGGCTGAGCTTCTTTGAATCGTCAATGCCCGGGATGTGATGGCGAGGATCGAGAATTACGGCGGCGGCGTAAAGCGGTCCGATCAGGGCGCCGCGGCCCGCTTCATCGCATCCGGCCACGCGCTCCCGTCCCTGGCGCATCGCCAAGGATTCGAATTGGCG
>QHZO01000143.1 GCA_003224695.1 Acidobacteriota bacterium | reverse complement strand
TTGACGTTTGCAACTGGGTGCTTCAGGGGCATCCGATCGAAGCGCACGCCACCGGCGGCCGCAAAATCCGCACCGATGCGGGTGATTGCTGGGACCACTTCGAAGTGCTCTTCACCTATCCTAAAAAAATCTCGGTCAGTTTCAACTCGACACAATGTGACAAGGGCTGGTGGGATGTTTGCGAGCGCTTCTTCGGCAGCAAAGGAGTTTCCGAGGCGCACTACGACCATCCGGTGCGCATCGTCGGCGACGATCCGTGGGAGTTCGACCTGCGCGGCTCAACCGGCGGGGGTGGTGACGGCGGCTCGCAAGATAAATTCTCAACCACCGGCGTTTTTCACGGCGCGCTGGATCAAGCGGATCCCGAAAAGAAAAAGGCGTTCGTCGAAAGCATCACCAGCGGCAATTTCCACAACCAGGCGGCCACCGGGGCCGAGTCCGCGCTGAGCGCCATGCTCGGGCGCACAGCGGCCTACGATGGCCATCCGAAGACGTGGGACAGCTTGCTCAAAATGGACATGCATTGGGACCCGGGAATTGACCTGAATCAATTTGCCTGAGCCTTTGTCGTGGAGGCCGGCTGTAGCGGCGAGCTGTGCCTCGCCACAATTCGCTGAATCGAAGCGGCGAGACGCAGCTCGCCGCTGCAAAACTATTCGCGAGACCGGGGGAAACGATGACAGATCGAACCACGCGTCGGGAATTTTTGAAAACTTCGGCGGGTGTCGCCGCAGGAGGGGCACTCCCGTCTCCACGTCATTCCCGCGAAAGCGGGAATCCATCGGTCCCCGCTTCCGCGGGGACGACTGCTGTCAATCCCCCTCCCGCGGGCGACCCGTTGCCCATCAAGAAAGGCGTGCTACTCGGCATGCTGCCCCAGGACAAGAGCTATGCCGAGCGCTTCAAAATCGCGCGCGACACGGGCTTTGAGGTGGTGCAGGCTTATACCACCGAGGACGCAAAGCTCGCGGATGAAATCAAAGCGGCCGCGGACGGCGCCGGCATCCGAATTGATACAGTGATGAATGAAGGCCACTGGGAGTGGCCGCTCTCTTCAAGCGACCCGGCCGTGGTCGAAAAGTCCTTGAAGAGGATGGAGACTTCGCTCCACAACGCCAAGCTCTGGGGCTCGGACGCGGTGCTGCTGGTTCCCGCCGTCGTCAATCCGAAAACCCTCTACCACGATGCCTGGACGCGCTCCCAGGAAAATATCCGCAAGCTCATCCCGCTTGCCGAGGAATTGAAGATCGTCATAGCCATCGAAGAAGTCTGGAACCGGTTTCTGCTCAGCCCGCTCGAAATGGCCGCCTACGTGGATGAATTCAAAAGCCCGTGGATCAAGGCCTGGTTCGACGTTGGCAACGTCGTGCTCTACGGCTACCCGCAGGATTGGATACGCACGCTCGGCAATCGGATTTACAAAGTTCACCTCAAGGACTTCAAGCGCCTCGAAGACGCCTACTTCTGGGTGAACCTCGGCGAAGGCGACATTGATTGGGCCGAGGTGCGCAACGCCTTCCGCGAAATCGGATTTGCTGATTCGGCGACGGTGGAGCTCGATGGCGGCAAAGAACCTTTCCTCGAACCCTATCTGCGCGACGTCAGCTCGCGCGTGGACCGGCTGGTGCTCGGCAAGGCCTGATCTTGATAGGCTGAGAATTCCCCAATGCCAGTGTTCTTTACACCAGACGAATTCGAAGGCGCCTTGATAATTACGTTTCTGATCCTTGCTGCAGTGATGTTGCGTATGTTCTTCAGAGCGATGCGCGACGCCTAACGCGCCAGGAAGATTGACCCAGATTATTTTGCAGAAAAGAAAGACGCTCACCAACAGACAACGGATGACCATCCAAGCAGTAAGTAATCCGGCGGAATTGCGTGGTTCTGCTTTTAAGAGGCATGCCGACCGTGCATAGACCTTTGCGCCAAATGCTCCGGAGGGAACAACCCGTGAACACTTATCGCTTGAACGGGCAGAGCAGACGAGCCGGAACTAGTGTCACGTTACTATTCGCGGTTGTCGCGCTGGCTTTCGGTGCCTCGCTTACGCTCGCGGAAGAAGGCATGTGGACGTTTGACAACCCGCCGACAAAGCAACTCGAACAGCTTTACCATTTCACGCCCACCCAGGCCTGGCTCGACCATTTGCGTCTCGCGAGCGTGCGCTTCAACGACGGCGGTTCCGGCTCATTTGTCAGTCCGCACGGCCTGGTGTTGACCAACCATCACGTCGCCTTCGGGCAATTACAAAAGGTTTCGACCCCCGAGAAGGATTACGTGAAGGACGGGTTTTATGCGCGCACGGCCAAGGAAGAGTTAAAGTGCCCTGACCTGGAATTAAACGTTCTCATGTCCGTGGAAGATGTGACGGCCGACGTGACCGGCGCCGTCAAGCCGGGCATGAGCGATAAGGAAGCTCTGGATGCCCGCAAGGCCGACATCGCGAAGATCGAGCGGGAGAGTCAGGAGAAAACCGGGTTGCGCTCCGACGTCATTCCGCTCTATCATGGCGGCGAATACTGGCTTTACCGCTACAAGAAATACACCGATGTGCGGCTGGTCTTCGCGCCGGAGCGCCAGACCGCGTTCTTCGGCGGCGACCCGGATAATTTCACCTATCCGCGCTACGACCTCGACATGGCCCTTTTTCGCGTTTACGAAAATGGCCAGCCGGTCGAGAGCTCGAACTATCTGAAGTGGAATTCGAAGGGCCCCGCGGCAGGCGATCTGGTGTTCGTCTCCGGCAATCCCGGATCGACCGCGCGACTGGACACGCTGGCCGAGCTCAAAGTGCAGCGCGACGAATTTCTTCCCCTGGTTCTCAAGAGCTTCCATCGGAGGCTCGACGTCGTCAGCCGTTATTCCGCCGAAGGGCCGGAACAAGCCCGCCAAGCGCTGCGCATGACTTTTGGCATTAGTAATTCTCTGAAAGCCCGAGAAGGGCAGTACCAGGGCCTGCTCGACAAGAGCTTGATGGACAAGAAGCAGAAGGAAGAGGAGGAATTCCGCGCCCGCATCAACGCCAATCCGGAATGGAAGAAAGAATTCGGTTCCGCCTGGGACGATATCGAGGCGGCGGAGAATGAACTTATTCCGCGGATCAAAACTCTCCGCTTCCACAGCGTCTTTGCCTCCAGCATGGCCGCGAACGCCTTGACCATCGTTCAGTACGTGGCCGAAGTCAAGAAGCCCGATGGCCAGCGGTTGGACGGCTTTCACGAGTCCGAACTTGCCTCCCTCCAGTTCCGGCTTTTCTCGCCGGCGCCGGTTTACCCGCAAATGGAACAGACACTCTTGGCTGACAGTTTCCAGGAATCTCTCGACGAGCTGGGGCCTGGCGATCCATTCCTCAAGACGATTCTCGACGGCCGCAAGCCCGAGGAAGCGGCCATGGCGCTCATTTCCGGCACAAAGATGTCCGACCCGGCTTTCCGCAAGTCGCTCGTCGAGGGAGCGCAAATGGTACGAAGACAACATTGAGAGTGTTGAGACCTCGGCGGGAGAAAAAATCGGCAAAGCGCTCTTTGCCGTGTACGGAAAGGCGCTTTATCCGGACGCCACCTTCACGCTGCGGCTCTCTTACGGGACCGTGAAGGGCTACCCGATGAACGGCACCGAGGCGCCGCCGCTCACCACGCTCTACGGCCTCTACGACCGCGCCTATAGCTTCGGGCTCGCGTCCCCCTTCGATCTCCCGCGGCGCTATCTCGAGCGGCGCGAGAAGCTGGACCTCTCAACACCCATCAATTTCGTCTTGACCTGCGACATCATCGGCGGGAATTCCGGCTCGCCCGTCATTAACCGCGAGGGCGAAATTGTCGGACTGATTTTCGACGGGAACATCGAAAGCCTGGTGGGCGATTACGTTTACAATATCGAGAACAACCGCGCCGTGGCCGTGGATACCGCGGCCATGACGGAAGCGCTGCGCAAGCTTTATGACGCGAGCGCGCTCGCCGATGAACTGGAAGGGAAGTAACGCCTCACACAGACATCCTGGGGATCGTCGGCGGTTCGGGTTCGGGGCCGTAAACCTTTTCCGCCAATTCTGGCCCTAACCAAATCGTTGCGAATCGGCGATGCAACTCCTCTGGGCCCGCCTTGGGAAACCACCGACGAAGTTCCGCCATCTCGTAGCCTCGGCGAGCCATGGTCAGTTCGTCCGCGATCTGAATTTTGCGCCAAGCCGGCATTGCCCTAAGAAGCCGAATCTGGACGGCGTCGGATGCTTCGGTCGTGTCGCGGGAAAGCGTTGCCATATATCACCTACTCTAGCATATCCTATGCGGGAAAAGGCGCGATCCTTACCTGCGTCCGAGGAACCGCACCTGCGCCGTCAGGGCACGGGACATTTCGCTGCTGTAGGTGAGAAAAGTGGGCGAGTTGATGTTGTTGTCCACGGCGTTCGGGTTATGGCGGCCGGTGATGTCGTCAAACCCCGCGCGCAGCGACCAGAGGAAACCGAACGCCGGGACGTGCTTCTCCAGGGCCATGTTCAGCGTGAAGAAAGTCGGGAAGCGGCGCGAGCCGGGCATCCGCACAAGTTCCTGATCCTGATTGAGAATATTAAAGGGGAAGCCGTCCCGCCAGTCGCTCATGTAGGCCAGGTCGAATCCTCTCACCAGCGGAAGAAAGCCCCAAGTGACGACCCGGTTCGGCGTGTCCCAGGGCAGCGGCCCACCCGCCTGCTGGCTGAAGAGCGGGCTGTCGAGGCTGAAAGGCAAGACCGCGGTCGAGCGCGCGCTCGAGCGCGTGTAGGAGGCGAAAATCAAGTGGCCGTGAGGCAGGGTCTGGCGCACGGTCGCGGTGACGGCGTGATAATGGTCGCGCCGGATGTTTTCAAGGACGAACAATCCGCTCAAAGCGCCGGGCGTGGCCGACGGCAGATTTTCGAACGCCCATTCGTGGTGTCCCACTTTCTGAAGGAATTCCAAATGGACGGTGGTGTCCGGAAAAAGCCTTCGTTCGACGCCGGCGCTCCAGTTCAAAAACCAAGGCTCCCGAAGCGCGCGATCATCAACCACGAATTGCGATTCGACGGGCGGGAACAGAAGCGTGGTTCCAGCCGGGTCGTAAAAGGAGTCGGTCCTCATTCCCCCCAGGCCGCTGGTGATGAGTTGCAAGTTGGTGCGGTCGTAGGTGCGGCCGACGCCGGCGACGATCTTGGTTTCTCCATGCGCGGAGAGCAAGTAGCTGGCCGCGAGGCGCGGCGAGACGAGCGCCCGGCGGAGAATCTCATCTCCGTCGAGACGCAAGCCGGCTTCAACGAGCAGCCGCGGCGTGGGCGTGAAGCGGTCCTGCGCGTAACCGGCCAGCTCGAAATTGTCTTTTTGAAATGGCGGCAAGTTCATGAAGCTGACTTGCCGGTCGAGCGTTCCGTCCTGCCGCAGAATCGAATAGGGCCGCCGCTCAACGGCGTGATGGTAAATGACCCGGTCGAAGT
>QHZO01000144.1:9338-35274 GCA_003224695.1 Acidobacteriota bacterium | reverse complement strand
TTTGGGTCTGGTCTTGGAACCCCTTGAAACATTTGCCGGTACGGCGGTTCATTTTCGGGCTCTTGGCTATACGCGGCGGCGTCTGTTTTTCCGATTTCCTAAGTCGGGATACAGTAACTTTCCTGGTGAGTGCCGCGTCAACGATATAGTTCACAAGGCATGAAGCGCATGAGCGCCAACCACGAACACTCCGATGGGGGCAATGGGATGAGCTGGAAGCGTCTGATCCTGGCCGGGATTTCCATCGCTGTCTGGTCATTCATCCAGCCCTTGCCGGCATCCGCGCAGCATGGCGGAGGGGGTGCGGGGGCAGGGGGAGGCGGCTTCGGGATCGCCAATCCTGGCAGCTCTGATACCGTTACCCAACGACGCTGGATCGTCGCGGGCATGGTGACAACGCTCGGTGGCGACCCCATTTCCGGCGCAACGGTCGTGGTCAAGGCCAACATACCGGGCGGAGGCAGAAAATCCCTGCGGACTGATATTCAGGGGCGGTTCACTACGGATTACTGGCTGAATGTCAATGCCGTCGGTGAATTTCGCGCCCAATTGGAGGCGTTTAAGAAAGGGTCCCCCAAAAGCTATGTCGTCGTTGACATGCGACCTGCGGATAGGGCGCAAAGATTTCCAATCACCCTGTTGGATGGGGATGATGATCCAACCATGCTTTCGAGGGCGGATCTGATCTCGACGCTCGCAGCGCGTCTCCAAGCGAAGGCTGCTACTGCGGAGTTGTCGCCTTCCGGCAGGCGAGCCTATGCGAAGGGCCTCGAGGAGTTTTTGGACCAGCATCATGTGGACCAAGCACTCATCCCCCTTACCGATGTTGTTCGCCGGAACCCTTCCTGCCTGCCCTGCCGAACCATGCTGGGTTTGGCTCAATTCGACTCTGGAGATTGGGTAAATGCCGAACATAATTTCACCGGCGTCATCGACGCCAACGAAAAGGGGGAAAGCGCGGCGAGTCCGGAGCCTCTGATCGCTTATGGCGAGTTGGAAAGCTGGCGTCACCAACCTGGGGTGGCGGCGGGAATTTTCCTGAAGGCGCTCCAAATTGCCCCGCAAGACCCCCTGGCGCTTCAAGAGCTTGGCCGGTCCCAGATGCAGCTTCAAAATTGGCAGGGCGCGGACGTTTACCTTGAGAAGGCCCTGGAAGCCGGCGCAGGGGCTGAGGCGCGGTTCCTGCGCACCAGAGCTCTTCTCGGCGAGGGTTTCGGCATCGCGGCGAGCAAGGAAATGGCCAGCTATCTCAATGGGCGTGACTTGAAAACCATGCCCGTCTTTGTTCGCCAAGTCTCGACGTTAATCGAGGAGCGAAAAAGGCTTGAGGAATCTTATGCCAAAGTGCGCCCTGAGGATGTCGTCCGAACCATGACAGATCCCCGGCAGGAGCCGCGGGATTTACAAGGCCTCGAAACCGCGACAGACCAGTCGCCTTTACCCTCGATATTGGCCGCGGTGGGTAAGAATGTGGGAGAGTTTCTCGGTAATTTTCCGAATACGAGTTCGCTCGAGCAGGTTCGTCAGGAGAAGCTTCGCTATATGGGGGCTGTGGGCAAGACTCGCGACCAGGATTTCCGTTATCTCTGTTTCGCTCCGACCGAGGTCTGGGGGCCGACCTTCACAGAGTATCGCCTCGATTCGGCGGGCAGTCCGGGTGCTTTAACCGGATTGAGCGAAGGCTTTATGTTGACCTCAGGTTTTGCGGCCACTTCCCTCCTCTTTCACCCTGCACTTCAATCGCATACCGTATTTCGATATCTCGGCCGTCAGAAGCTTAATGGCCGTGATTCGTTTGTCCTTGCCTTCGCGCAAGACCCAGCGAAGGCGCGGTCCATCAGCATGTTCGCGTGGGGGGACCAAAGAGTTGAGCTGTTTCTCCGCGGTCTCGCGTGGGTGGATACAGAAAGTTACCAGATCGTTCGCATCCGGACCGACCTTTTAACCCCTTTGCCCGAAATAAGCCTGAACGAGGAAACAACCGACATCGACCTTAGCGAAGTCCATTTCAACCGCGTCGCCCAAGGTTTTTGGCTGCCCCAGCAAGTCACTGTGACCGTCGCGTGGAAGGGACGGCTTCTTCGAAACATCCACAAATATTCAGATTTCAAAGTATTCCAAGTGAACTCCACCGAAAAGACCAGCAACCCGAAACAACCGGACAGCAAGTAAGTATTCCCCCGCAGAGCCAGGGGCTTTGGGTTGTAAGCCCGTCAGCCGAGAAAGCGTCGAACTCGGGAGGACTCCTGCCGCGTGAGCCAATGCGGGGCTCGCCGAATGGGGTGCTGTCTTGTGACGGGCCGCATTACCGACTCAGATTGCTCAGGCCAAACTCTCTCTTTCACGAGTGCATTCCCTCGATCAGTTCCTGCCCAGGGTTGGAGTGTTGCCATTAGAAAGATCCCATGAATTTCCTCCCGCCGCGCGCTTTACGAAAATTGCATAGTCTCGCCGGATGCGATCACAATTTGCATCCCAGCGTTGGGTAATTCATTAGGCCTTATTTGAGGGTCTTACCTGATTGCAGCCTTCGCTCGGGTTCGGCTTAAATGGCGGAGTCTATGGGATGGAATTCCGGAACTTCGGGAATTCTTGCCATAGGCCAAAAAGCGATAAGGAAAGGAGAGGACTATGAAAAGCCGCGCTTTGAATGCTCTCGTGGCGGCGTGCACCTTGTTTCTATTGGCTTCAACCGCCAAGGCTCAGCCGTGTGCCAATTTGAGCCTGAGCTTCAACCCAACTTCGGCCGCCCCAGGTCAGTCGATGACCGTGATGGGATCTGCCACAAACTGCTCGGGCACGTCGGAGGCACTGCAAATCCAGCTGAGGCTGACCGGCCCGGATGGCATATCCGATAATGGTTCCACCAGCATCGATCTGCCTGCCGGGTCAACCTACTCGGTAAGCGTGCCGTTTACTATCCCGAGGTGGGCCCCACATGGCACTTACACTCTCACGGCCACGGCCTACGCCGGCGGCGAACAAGTCGCAACTGCTACGGCGACGGCGACAATTACTTAGCTTAGTCCCCTGCCCGGCCTGCCAAGTCCGGCGCCGGGCGGGACGATGAAAACGCCTTTCTTCCACGCGTCAGGCCGCGATTCGGCGATCGAAACAAGGAGGGAGGCTGGGGGGTGGGCGGGGACGCGCCGCCTACCCCTTTTATTTTTGGTTTGCGGCGAAGCGCGGGTCCGAGGTGGGGTTTCCGTCCCGTGGTCAGCGAAGCGAAACGTTCGACAGCTCGAGAATCTCGGCTTCGGTAAGCAGCCGGTCGGACTGCTTCGCGCGGGCAAGAATTTTCTCGACCAGCTCGTCAGTGGCTTGCAGGCCGCGTTTTTCAAGCCAGAAAATCACATTTGACTTCCCGCTCATCGGCCCGATTTCGATTTTCTGCTCAAGGCCGAACCAATGCGAGGGCACGCCGGAATAAACCTGATTGGCGAGTTCCACGTCGTTTTTCTTATAAGCCTTGATGACGGCCGCGGCATGAACGCCGGTTGCGGTGCGGAAAGCATCCGACCCGACGACGGGGTAATTGGGCGGAATGGAGACGCCCACGGCTTCCGAGACCGCCGCGCAGTAGTCCTTAAGCCGGCTCAAGTCGCGGTCAACCAAGCCCAGGAGTTTCAAGTTGACGAGCAACTGGTCGAGCGGGGTGTTGCCGACGCGCTCGCCAATGCCAAGCGCCGCCCCATGCACCTGGTCAGCTCCAGCTTCGAAGGCGGCAAGCGAGTTGGCCAGGCCCAAGCCGCGGTCCATGTGCCCGTGCCAGTCGAGGCGGACCTTTTCATCCGACGGCTTGTCCGCGCCAGCAGGCTTAAGAACTTCTTCGCGAACGAAGCCGACGAGCGCCCGCACGCCGCGTGGTATCGCGTAACCGACCGTATCGCAGACCACGATGGCCCGCGCGCCCGACTCAATCGCCGTCGTGTAGAGTTTCTTCACCACTTCCGGCCGCGCCCGCGTCGTGTCTTCCGTGACGAACATCGCAGGCAAGCCGAACTCGCGCACGCGCTTGACGGCTTGCTCCGTGGATTTCAGCAAGAAGTCAAACGTCCAATCCTCGGCGTACTGGCGGATGGGGCTTGAACCAATAAACGTCGCCGCTTCGATTTCGACGCCGGTTGCATGGACTATATCGGCGATGGGCCGGATATCGCTCTCCATCGTGCGCGCCGCGCAGTTGGGGCGAATCTTGAGCTTGGCCGAAGCGATTTCCTTCGCCAGGCGCATCACGTCGGCCTTGGCGCGGGCTCCGGCGCCCGGCAGGCCCAGGTTCACCGAATCAATCCCCAGCTCTTCCATCAGGTGCAGAATGCGGATTTTGTTTTCAATCGGCGGGTCAAGAACCGATGGGGACTGGAGGCCATCGCGCAGCGTCTCGTCGTCGAGCATGGGCGGATGCGAGAGCTTGATCTCCGGCACATCCACCCGGTTCCAGTCGTAAATGAGCTCTATTGCGCGGGGCATGGCAAGCGAAGGCGTGACATGAGAGGCCGCCAAACCGCCTAACGCCAAGGGGCTAAGGCGCAGAGACTCGCATTGAAGCTTCCATGAACTGGTTAAGGGCCTTCGCGCCTTTGCGTCTTCGCGTGAAACCTCACCTCTATCATTTCGTGACCGTATCGCCGAGGATGTTGACCGGCTGCGAGACGTACCGCTGCCCGGCGGTCGAATCGTCCGTGGCTGCGGCGCGATAAAGCGTGTGGCAACGCTCGCAGCGATAGATCTCCTGCCCCATGCCCAGTTCCTTCGCCACGTCCGAATCTGCCGGGTAATACCAGCGTTTCAGGTGCCCCACACAGAACTCACCCTTGGCGTCTTTTTCGTTGCAGGCTCGCTGTCCCGGTGCTTTATTCTTAAATGTGAGAGCCAATGGGCCGACCTCCCTTGCCGCCCACGCCTGAGTTTACCAGGGCCTTCATGCGGCGACGTCGTCCTGGCCGTTGATTTCTCGCACTCGATCTGACTCAAGACCTGTTCGTAGGCGCGGCTGCCCGGTTTGAGGTCTTGCAAACCTACATTGAGTTGATCCATTTCCAGGCAGGTTTTCATCAGCTCGTTCAGCTTGCTTTCGAAATTCTCGAACTCGCATCGAGTCATTTGGCTGGGCAGGAGGTCCGTTTGAACCTGAGGATCAGAATGATCTGCCTGAGGCTTGGGAAGCAGATGAATCCCCACCGAGGGCGCGATCGCCGTCCCTCGCTTTCACCTTTCAATTCTAGACCCGCCGCTTCCTCCATCCTTTGAAGATCCCCGTCAGTCCCTTGATCCGCTTTCGAACGCCCCGCGCAAACAAAAAATCCACGAGGCCGTTCGTCAGCGCGAGCGCTTCCCTATCATAGCCGAACCACCAGACCTTGGGGAAGCGCGGATGGAGATCCACGTCCAAGTATTGGACTTGGACCATTTCCATCAGCCCCAGACGCGAGTGGGTGCGGCCGAGTCCGCTCAACTTGACGCCGCCGTGGGGAGCCTCCGAGATGCCAAAAGAGCTCACGCAATCGTTGACCATCACCGATCCGGCCTCGATTTGCCGGGCCAGTTGCTCGCCTTTCTGGAGGTTGCTCGTCCAGACGCTCGCCGAAAGGCCCAGTTCGCTCGCGTTCGCGAGGCGCACAGCTTCGGCCTCGTCCTCGACCACTTGGATGGGAAGCACGGGACCGAAGGTTTCCTCGCGCATGATTCGCATGCCGTGATGTACGCCGGTGAGAACCGTCAGTTCGTAGAAGAAACCTGGAGCGAGCGGCGGGCGCCGCCCGCCGACCAATACTTGCGCGCCCCTTCGGACGGCGTCTTCGACGTGCTCTTCGACCATCCGCACTTGCCGCTCACGAATGAGCGGGCCGACGTCGGTTTCGGGGTTGTCAGGTGGCCCCAGTTTCAGCCGCTTGGTCTTTTCGACGCACAGATGGATGAAGGGTTCGGCGATGGCGCGCATAACGTACAGGCGCTCGACTGAAAGGCAAGCCTGACCTGCATTGGTGAACGCGCCCCAGACGGCGCCGCTCGAGGCGCGGTCAAGGTCGGCGTCCGCGCAGACGATCATCGGATCTTTTCCCCCGAGTTCGAGCAGGGTGGGAAGCAAGCGGGCCGCTGCCGCCGTTTGGATCAGTTTCCCGGTTGCCACGCTGCCGGTAAAAATGATTTTGTCAATCGGCGAGCTCGCGAGCGCCCGTCCCGTCAATCCATCTCCGAGGATGACGGTGGCAACACCGGGCGGGATTTCGGCCGCGTGCAGGCAATCGCGGATGGCCAGTCCCGTCTGCGGCGTCAATTCCGACGGCTTTAAGACAACCGAGTTCCCCGCGACGAGCGCCGGGATCATTTCGTTCAACGGGATGCTGAACGGGTAGTTCCATGGTGAGATGATCCCGATGACGCCGTAAGGCCGGTATTCGATCCAACCTCGCTTGCCTTTGACCGCCAGGTTGTGATGGGGAATGCGTTCCGGCTTGAGAAACCGGGGCGCCTGCTTCGCGTAGTACTGGCAGCCGTCGAGAACCAGCAAGACCTCGGCGGCGAGCGACTCGACAAGGGGCTTCCCTGCTTCGCGCGAAATCAACTTTGCAATTTCATGGCGGCGCTCATAAACGACATTCCTCAGACGGAGCAGGACCTGTGCCCGCTTTTCAATGCCGAGCTCGCGCCATTTTGTCGCGGCTTCCTTCGCAGCCGCCACCGCGGCGAGCACTTCTGTGTCGCAAGCGGGATCGAACTCGGCCAAAATTTCACCCGTCGCGGGATTCAAGGAAACGAGTTTTTGCCGGACCGTGGCGCTTGGTCCCATCGCCTTCAATACTCCACATTCACCAGGAAAAGGCCCGAGGCGGGCGCCGTTGGCCCCGCTTGCGAGCGGTCCTGCGCCTCGAAAATCCGCAGCATATCGCGCGGCTGGAGCTTTCCACGCCCCACCTCGATGAGTGTCCCCACCAGATTGCGGACCATATGATGCAGGAAGCCGCTGCCACGAATTTCGTAAACGAGCATTTGAAGCTTCGGCCGCCACAAAAACCGCGAAGAATAAATTCGCCGCACGGCCGAGCCTGGGAAATTTTCCCTGTCGGAATCGCTCAGATCCTTTGCGGCGGCGAAGGAGGTAAAGTCGTGCTCGCCTTCCACCCACCGGGCCGCCTCGGCCATTCGCTTGCGATCGAGGGGATACGGGTAATGATAAACGAACGGACTGATGAAAGGCAGCGCAACGGGCGCTTGAAGAATCCGGTAGCGGTAGGTCTTCGCCCGAGCGCTGTGGCGAGCGTGAAAGGAATCCGCAACCTCGGCAACCTCCCGCACGCGAATCGAGCCCGGGAGCAGATTGTTCAATGCCCTGAGAAGATTCGGAGCGGGAAACGGGCACTCGGTCTTGAAGTTCGCCACCTGCGCGGCGGCGTGCGCGCCCGCATCGGTGCGGCCCGAACCGTGAACCTGAAGTTCGTGCCCTGTCATTTTGGCCAAGGCCGACTCGAGGGTTCCTTGAACCGTCGGGCCGTGCGGTTGCCTTTGCCAGCCGCGGAAGTTTGTGCCATCGTAGGCGATAACAAGCTTCAAGTTTCGCATATTGTCATGTGCCACGGAAGAACGGAAGGGCCTCGATTTATCGGGGCCAATTGCACGGCCCCGGCGTCTCTCTCTTCGTTTCGCGCCGCGAACGGGGGCCAATAGCGCGTCCAAATCCGCATTATCCCGCTCGCGGCGCGAAATGAATGGGAAAATCTAAGCCCTTGCGACGGTCCGTCGGCTGACGGATTGAAACCGTGCCCTTTCGCCGCCGTCCCGAACCTGCGTGAATAATTCGGGACAGGACTGTTCGGATTCGTACACCAGAATAACAAAACCGGTCAAATCTTGAATCGTTTGGGCGGCAAGAATCGTCTTAAGACTTGCGGCCTCTTCGAGTTAGCGGACAGAGCTGAGTGGCAGCGCTCTTGCGAATTCGTCCTGCGGTCGGCGGGTCATTCCCGCGAAATTTTTCCTCTGGATTCCCGCCTTCCCTTCGACAAGCTCAGGGCGGCGAGTGCGTCAGCCGACGGATCGAACCGCACGGGAATTACCAGGGGGCAAGAAGGATTGTAAACGAATCGGCTGGCAGAGATTCGTCAAAATGAGCCATTTACCAACGAGGAGAAGCGTTGTTCAAGTGAATCAAGGATGCTACGATAATCGCCTAGTGCCTGTTCAACGACCGCATTGAGGATTTTTCGCTCCGAAGGTTACGGCCTCGAGAGAAATCAGCAGTTTGTGGGACACTCGGTGGCCATGATGAGGTTCGCTTGAGCCAAGATTCCACTCTGACAGAATCCTCGATCTGAAACTGTTTGCCCTGCAAATACGTAAGTATAAAAGATGAGCGAGAAAGAACGGCCAATCTAATGTGAGGGAGAAAGAAAGGCGATGAACCCAAAAATTCTATCACACCCAGCCGTCACGCTGGCCGCCACTCTGGCGGGCTTGGCAATGCTAACGGCGATTCCGGGGAATCTCTTCGGGCAGGCTGGGCCCAAAAGCCCGGCGACCGCCATGGATTACACGCGCAGCAGCGCTTTCCCGGACGTCTTCCGGCCTTATGGCTCGCCGTTTGTCCCCGAGCCGAACATGAAAAACTCCGAGCGCCTCCACTCGCTCATCCACGAGGGCAAGATGACGTTGTCGCTTGAGGACGCCATCGCGCTGGCGCTTGAAAACGGTTTGGACATCGAAGTCGCCCGATATTCGGAAGCTTATGCGCAGACTGACATCCTGCGTACGAAGGCCGGCGGCTCGACCCAGGGCATCAATCCGGGACTATTCGGCGCGGTGACTGCCTTCGGCGGAGGCGGGTTTGGCGGCGGCGGCGGCGGCGGCACGAGTTCGGGCGGTTTCTCCGGCGGCGGATTTGCCAGCAGTGTGGGCACCGTGGGTTGCTGCGATCCGATCACCGGGTTCAGCGCCGGCTGGGACCAGCGTACGACTCCGCTGAATAACCTGCAGTTGCAAGGTGTTCCGGTGATCGGCTCGCAAACCACCAATGCCGACTGGTTCATCGGGAAAGGGTACTTTACCGGCACGAGCATCGTCGGCGTGGTGAGCGGTTTTCGCCAATCCAACTCGTCAGCTTTCAACTTGTTCAATCCCGAGGTCCCGTCTCAAATGACGATCGGCTTTACCCAGCACTTGTTGAACGGCTTCGGGTATCGCGCCAACGCCAAGTTTCTCCGCATCGCCAAGAACGATGTGAAGCAAGCCGATACCACGTTCCGGCAGCAGGTGATGACTTCCGTCGCGAACGTGGTCAACCTCTATTACGGGCTGCTTTACGACCGCGAAAGTGTTCGTGTGGCCCAGGACGCAGTGACGTATTCCCAAAAGCTTTTGGATGACAACAAACGGCAAGTTGAAATCGGGACGCTTGCGCCGATCGAAGTGGTGCGAGCGGAGTCGGAGTTGGCGACGGACCAACAGAACCTCATCGTTGCGCAAACCACTTATCAGCAAGACCAGGAGAAGCTCAAAACGGCCATCTCCAAGCACGTGGACGCGGATTTGGCGGCGGCGCCCATCGAGCCGACGGATAAACTGCCCGAACCGGCTCCGAACGACATCCCGCCGCTCGATCAAGCGCTCACGCTTGCCTACAACAACCGGCCAGAATTGACGCTCGACGCCATACAAATCCGGGATCAGCAGATCACCATTCAGGCCAGCCGCGTGGGCCTGCTCCCTACCTTGGATTTATTCGGGACTTACTCGCCCACCGGCTTGTCCGGCAACCGGGAGATCTTTGGCTCCTGCCCAACGGGCTTCAATCCTACTCCGTCGGGGCAGTGCACCAACGGCACCATCACTCAACCGCCGCCCGTCATCGGCATTTCCTCGAGCGGTTTCTTCTCCTCGCTTGGCCAGGTCCTTCATAACAGATATTCGGATTACTCGTTCGGGATCTCGTTTTCGCTTCCGCTTCGCAACCGGCAGGGGCAGGCCAATATGGCGACCGCGATGCTCCAGGAGCGGCAACTGAGAACCGAACTCCAGATGCACAAGAATACGATCACCCAGGATGTGAAGAATGCCGAAATCGCGGTGATTCAGGCCAGGGCGCAAATCAACGCCGCACAAAAAGCCACGGTTCTGGCACGGCAAACGCTCGAAGCCGAACAGAAGAAATTCCAGTTGGGCGAGTCCACAGTCTTCATGATTATTCAGGACCAGCGGGACTTAACGGCGGCGGAAGGCAACGAGGCCAAGGCGCGGCAGGCTTACGCTACAGCCGTTACGCAATATGGAACGGCCACGGGCACGACACTCGATCGTTTCCATGTCGAGCTGGCGGAAGCCAAATCGGGCCAAGTGAGTCATGTCCCCAACATCCCGGGTACGCCAACTCCAGCGACGAACTAAGCGGCCGCCGGCTGCGGGCGGACCATCTGCTTGCCTTCGACAAAGGACCGAGAGCGCGCTCCCGACTCTCCGACTGGGGGCGGAAGGGCCCCGATTTATGGGGACCCTTCTGTCCTTCCATCGCACCGCGCCTGCCCGCATTCCATCGATCCCCGACGCCGGGTGATTCCCCACACGTGCTCAGGGAAATCGCCATCGGGGAAAAATACGCCTTCTACGGCATTTTCCCTATGACGTTCACATAGAGTAAGGGATTGACGCCAATTCGCAGAATGCCTATTATTTTCGCCGCGCTTCGCGGGGTGCATTGGAAGTCGGAATCGGTGGCCTTGGCGCACTACTCTTGGGTTGAACTCCCGCGACGCGGAGACATCCGAAATGACCTACAGCTCCCCCGACTACTTTGAGGAGCGAGATGCCCCATATCTGCAGCAACTGATCGCAGATACGCTGGAGGAATTGTCCCCAGCCACCCAGGGCTTGTTCCTGCAAAAATTCCTGAAAGCTCTGGCGGGTGTGAGGGTGTCCGAAACGGAAGGGATTTCACACTGGGAAGGCATTGTTGGCCGGCAGGTCGAGATGAGCGAGCGTCTCGGCCGGCGGGTTAGTCTGGTCACGGCCGCTGCGGATTACTTTTATGCGGCTGATATCTCGCGTTCTCCCGCCCTGATTGAATATCAGGACCTCAAACGCCTCCGCCGCGACGCCGCCACGGACCCGCTGACAGGCCTCTATAATCGGCGGCTGTTCGATGAAACCTTCGCCAAGGAATTGAACCGCGCCCAGCGGCAGACTTCCCCTCTGGCGTTACTGCTTTTCGATATGCGCGACTTCAAAGGGACGAACGACACCTACGGCCACGCTCGGGGCGATCAACTCTTGGGCTGCTTCGCCCGCGCGGTGACGGAAACCATCCGCCGTTACGATTACGGATTTCGGATCGGTGGCGATGAATTCGCCGTGCTGCTTCCACAGTCCGACACTCAGAACGCCCAGGGCCTGGCCAAGCGAATCGAAGAACGCTTCGAACGCTATTCTCTCGCGCTTGCCCCGGGCCGCGCGGCGGAACTCGACTTTGGTCTCGCCTCCTTCCCCGCCAATGGCGAAAGCCTGGAAAAACTTTTTGAGGCAGCGGACCAAGCGCTATACGCTCAGAAAAATAGCCGGCGGGCCGAAGGCACCGAGCGCGCCGTCCACATTCAAGGTTCGACGGCGGCGCCCGAAGCTGACCCCCTCAATTCACCAGCCGACGAGCGGCTCGATCTGGTTCGCTGCCTTCCGCCTACCGTAGCGCAGAACCAGAAGCGCCGGCACATGCGGCTTTCGATGCAAGGAGTGGATGCTCGCGGCGTTCTGCACGAGGGCGGGATTGGCGACAAAGAAGTGCGGCTCCTGGACTTGGCTTACGGCGGAATCGGGTTTCTGGTCGAGGAATCCGCTCCCTTGCCGGAGATTTTCTCGGCTCGCCTGCATGTGCCTCCCTTCCGGGACGTGGATTTGCGCTTCCGCCGTGTTTACACTCGCCCGCAGGACGCAGGAGTCCTTCGCGTGGGCGCCTCCATTGCGAATTGATTAGGCAGGCCAGATAACCGCTCGGCTCCCCTGCGCGAGCCAGGCAGCGAACCTCGCCTTTCGGCCGCCTTTCTTGCTATCCTGCGGTTTTTCAGCCGTTTGACAACTTCGGAGGCACGAAATAAAATGCCCTGGAGGGATTCCGAGCAAACTTCCCCGCAGGGGACTTTGTGACGGCGCGAGAGGTGCATGCCCAAGAACCCCGGAACCGAAGCGGAAACCGAAGCCCTGCGCAAGCCTTCCGAGTCCGAGCGCGAGTGGCAGGAAAAGACCCTCGCCCCATGGCTCCAGAAATTCCCCGAGCGCCAAAGCGAGTTCACCACGCTTTCGGACGTTCCCGTCAACCGGCTATACACCCAGGCCGACCTTGCCGATTTTGATTACGCGCGCGACCTTGCTGATCCGGGCCAGTTTCCCTTCACGCGCGGGATCCACAAAACCATGTACCGCGGCCGTCTCTGGACGATGCGGCAGTTTTCGGGTTTTGGAACGCCGGAAGACACCAATCGCCGCCTGCGCTACCTGCTCGAGCAAGGCCAAACAGGTCTTTCCATCGCCTTTGATTTACCGACGCTGATGGGTTACGACTCCGACCACCCGCTCGCCGAGGGCGAAGTCGGCAAATGCGGCGTGGCCGTAAGCTCGCTCGCCGACATGGAAACGTTGCTTGCCGGCCTTCCGCTCGAGTCGGTCACGACCTCGATGACTATCAACTCCCCGGCGGCGATGATTTGGGCGACGTACCTGGTGGCGGCCGAAAAGCAAGGCGCCGACTGGAAAAAGATTTCCGGGACCACGCAAAACGACATCCTGAAGGAATACATCGCGCAGAAGGAATACATTTTTCCGCCCGCGCCTTCCATGCGCCTGGTGGTGGATACGATCATCTTCGGGGCGCGTGAAGTGCCGCATTGGAACCCGATATCCATCAGCGGCTATCACATCCGCGAAGCCGGCTCGACGGCTGTGCAAGAGTTGGCCTTTACGCTCCGCGACGGGATCGAATACGTGGAGTGGGTCTCGCGGTCGGGCATGAGCGTGGACGAGTTTGCGCCCCGCCTCAGTTTCTTTTTCAATGCCCACAACGACCTCTTCGAAGAAATCGCCAAATATCGCGCCGCGCGCAAAATCTGGGCGCGCGTCATGAAAGAGCGCTTCGGGACGACAAATCCCCGAGCCTGGATGTGTCGCTTCCACACGCAGACCGCCGGCTGCTCGCTCACGGCGCAGCAACCGTATAACAACGTTATCCGAACCACCATTCAGGCGCTCGCGGCGGTGCTCGGCGGAACGCAATCGCTGCACACAAACTCTCTCGACGAGGCCTGGGCGCTGCCCACCGAGCAGGCCGCAACGCTCGCGCTGCGGACGCAACAAGTGTTGGCCCACGAGTCCGGCGTCACGAACACGGTGGATCCGCTCGGCGGCTCCTATTTTGTGGAGCGCCTGACGCTCGAAACGGAGCGCGCGGCGCTGGATTATTTCCGCCGCATTGACGCGCTCGGCGGCATGGTGGCCGCCATCGAAAAGGGTTTCCCGCAAAAAGAGATTCACGACGCTGCCTATGCGTATCAGAAAGCCGTGGAACGGAAAGAAAAATTCATCGTGGGCGTCAACGATTTTGTGACGGACGATAAACGGCCGATCGAACTCCTGGTGATAGACGAAAGCGTGGCGAGACACCAGAACGAGAAACTAGCCAAGCTGCGCCGCGAGCGCGACGGCCGGCGCGTCGAGCGCTCTCTCGAAGGACTCGCGAACGCCGCGCGGTCCGACGCCAATCTGATGCCGCGCATCCTCGAGTGCGTTCGCGCCTACGCGACACTCGGTGAAATGTGCGACGTGCTTCGGGTGCCAGGGGCAAGCTGACGACAATTCACCATTCACTATTCACCATTTGCTGGTCACCATTCACAATTCTGAGCGGCCATGGCTGAACATCACATTCGCGTGTTAGTAGCCAAGCCCGGTCTTGACGGCCACGACCGCGGCGCCAAAATTGTGGCGCGCGCGCTGCGCGACGCGGGCATGGAAGTTATCTACACCGGCCTGCGGCAGACCCCCGAGCAAATTGCCGCCGCGGCCCTTCAAGAAGACGTGGACGCGGTCGGCATCTCGATCCTCTCCGGGGCCCATAACACCATCGTTCCGCGCATCCTGGAGCTGTTGCACGCCCAAGGCCAGCAGGACGTGCTGGTGATCGTGGGCGGAATCATCCCGGACCAGGACATTGTGGCGCTCAAGAAGACCGGGGTCGCCGAAGTCTTTCAGCCCGGCGCGTCCACGGAAGAAATCGTGAAGTTCATTCGGTCGCGCGTCAAGGAGCCCGCGTAACCCTGTAGAGGCGAGCTGCGCCTCGCCGTAATGTGCCTGTGGGGGCGAGCTGCGCCTCGCCGGGACGGAAGGGCACGGTTGAAACCGTGCCCTCCCGCAGCTGCTTCGTTTGTGGCGCGGTCGCGATGCGTTTGGTCTCACACCATTCCGCCGCCTTTTTGGTCTTTCCGGATTCTCCCGCTTATCCTCGGCTCACGCAAGAAACTCTTGAGGAGACAACAGGCGCGCTGGAAGCGATCCGGCGCGACCCGGTCTTCCGCGGCGTCGTCATCGCCTCAAACGCCTTGTCATGGGCGACTGGCGCGGAGCTCGAGCAGGTGGCGGGACTTTCCCCCGCCTCAGCGCTTGAATTCGCGCGTTTCGGCCAAGGCGCATTCAATCGCCTCGCGCATTTTCCGCTTCCCGTGGTCGCAGCCATCCGGGGCTTTTGTCTTGGAGGCGGGCTGGACTTGGCGCTGGCCTGCCACGCGCGCGTTGCCAGCCTCAACTCCTCTTTCGGCCATCCGGGGGCTCAACTTGGGCTCGTCACCGGCTGGGGCGGCACCCAGCGTCTGCCTCGGCTTGTCGGCAAGACGCAGGCGCTCCAAATGCTGCTTACCGCAGAACGCATTCCCGCCACCCAAGCGCTGACCGTGGGTCTTGTGGACGAGCTGGTTCCCGAGAGCGACCTTTGGGACGCTGCGGTCCGCTGGGTGGATAAGTTGAGCGCCCGGTCGCGGGCGCTGCGTCTTGCGGAGTGAATCTGAAAAGCCGCACAATGAGCGTGCGCCACTCGGACGGTCAGCGGGATTCCCGCCTCCGCGGGAATGACGGTGGGAATGGGCTTCCGCTCAATCGGCCGCGCCGTAGCGGCCAAGAATCGAGGTTATCCAAATTGTCGGAGTCGAAGATTCGAACGCGCGTAGATTCCAAACTGCCGCAGTTCCAGCAAAACACCCGCCGCATGGTGGACCTGGTGGCCGCGATCAAGAACCAAGAAGAGCGAATCCGCCAAGGCGGCGGCGCCAAGGCCATCGAGGCGCAGCACAAGAAGAAACGGCTGGCCGCGCGCGAGCGGCTTCGAAAGCTGCTCGACCCCGGCGCCGCCTGGTTCGAGCTCGGCCTCTACGCGGGCTACGAGATGTACGCGGAGTGGGGCGGCGCGCCCGCGGCGGGTGTGGTGGCGGGCCTCGGCCGCGTCCAGGGGCGTCTCGCCATGGTCATCGCGAACGATGCCACGGTGAAAGCCGGCGCGTTTTTTCCGATGACCGCCAAGAAAGTCATTCGCGCGCAAAATATCGCCATCGAAAACCGCATTCCGACGATTTACCTGGTGGACTCGGCCGGCGTTTTCTTACCGCTGCAGGAAGACGTTTTCCCCGACACCGACGATTTCGGCCGAGTGTTCCGCAACAACGCCGTGATGAGCGCGCTCGGCATCCCGCAGATTACGGCCATCATGGGCATGTGCGTGGCCGGCGGCGCTTACCTACCCGTGATGTGCGACCATATCCTGATGACCGAAGGCAGCGGGTTATTTCTCGCCGGCCCGGCGCTGGTCGAAGCCGCCATCGGGCAAAAGGTTTCCGCCGAAGAGTTGGGCGGCGCCAAGGTTCATTCGACGATCAGCGGCACGGTGGATTTTCGCGAGCCGAACGATGAGGCTTGTCTCGAGCGCGTCCGCGCGCTGGTGGGCCATTTGGGGAAACCGCCCGCTGCGCGCTTCGACCGCCAAGCCGCCGCGCCTCCGGCTTTTCCTCGAGAGGAGATTTACGGAATATTTTCTTCGGATGCCGGAGGTCAGTACGACGTCCGCGAAATCATCGCCCGCCTGGTGGACGGCTCGATTCTCGATGAGTACCGCGCGGAATACGGCCAGACGGTGATTTGCGGGTACGCGCGCCTGGGCGGCTGGGCCGTGGGCATTGTGGCGAACCAGAAAAAACACGTCCAAGCGGCGGCGGGTGGAAGCGGCGAAAAGCGCATCCATTTCGGCGGCGTCATCTATACGGAGTCGGCGGAAAAGGCGGCGCGTTTCATTCTGGATTGCAACCAAAACCTAGTCCCGCTGATTTTTCTCCACGACGTCAACGGGTTCATGGTGGGGAAAGAGGCCGAATGGAGCGGCATCATCCGCGCTGGAGCCAAGATGGTGAACGCCGTGGCGAACAGCGTGGTCCCGAAAATTACCGTCATCTGCGGCGGGAGCTTCGGTGCGGGCCACTACGCCATGTGCGGGAAAGCCTACGACCCGCGGTTTATCTTTGCCTGGCCGACGGCGCGTTATGCGGTGATGGGAGGGGACCAGGCGGCGGATACGCTGGTGGACATCAAAGCCAAACAGCTCGAACGCGAAGGGAAAAAACTCGGCGAAAAGGAATTGAAGGAACTTCACGATTCAATCCGCGCAACTTACGAGGAACAGACCGACCCGCGCTACGCCGCCGCGCGGCTCTGGGTGGATGCGATCATTGACCCGGCGGAAACGCGCGAGGCGCTGATCTGGGCGCTCGACGCGGCGTCGTTAAATCCGGACCTGAAGGAATTTAAGACGGGTGTACTGCAAACCTAAAAGAAAGGTTTCACGCCAAGTCGCAAAGAAGCAAAGCTCGCAAAGAAAGAAACAAAGAAAGAATCAACGAAAGAAAGCAAGAAAGAAACAAAGTAAGAAAGATGGAAAAAGTCAAAATCATCGAATGCCCCCGCGACGCCTGGCAAGGGCTGGCGAAAACCATCCCGACGGATGCCAAGGCGGCTTACCTCGCGAAGCTCATTAAGGCGGGCTTCCGCCACTTGGATGTGGTGAGCTTCGTGGCGCCAAAATACGTCCCGCAGATGGCCGACAGCGAAGCCGTGATGCGCGCGCTTGCCGGGTCGGTGCTCAAACCGAACGGCTCGGCGACCAAAGCCGAGATCATCGGTATCGTCGTCAATGCGCGCGGCCTGGCGCGGGGGCTAGCGGCCCCGGGCGTCACTACGCTCGGCTATCCCTACTCCATTTCGGCGCACTTCCGGCGAACCAACACCAACATGTCGCAGTCGGAATCACGGCTGCTCGTTGAAAAGATCCGAGCGGAAACGGAGCGCGCCGGCCTCGACTTCGTCGTCTATATTTCCATGGCCTTTGGAAACCCCTGGAACGAGCCTTGGGGCGCGGAGCTGGTCGAAGAGGCCGTTGAATGGCTCCAGGGGATGGGAATTAAAACGATTTCCTTGGCGGACACCGCCGGGGTCGCCGACGCCCGAAGCATTGGGGACTTGGTCCGCGCCATCAAGCCGCATTGCCAAGGGATTGAGCTGGGCGTTCATTTGCACAGCCGGCCGCAGGGCGCCAGCGAAAAGGTGCAAGCGGCGTTCGAGGCCGGGTGCCGCCGGTTTGACTCCGCTCTGACGGGCCTCGGCGGCTGCCCGTTTGCCGGCGACGAGCGTCGTCGCCACGCTCGCCGAGCGAGGGGCCGTCACCGGCATCGAGCCTTGGGCGCTGCTTTCCGCCGTCGAAGTCACACGCGAGCTGAGGCGGGAATATGGGCCCTAAAACCTCCTGGCGTTCGCCCTTGGCGCCCTGGCGCATTCGACCTTGGGGAGCTTTGCGGCTCTGCGTCTTGCCGCACTGGGCTATGGGCGGCTTTCCGACTTGGAGACTCCGCGACTCGGCGCCTTGGAGACTTTGCAACTTGGCGACTTGGCGACTTGGAGACTTTGCGCCTTCGCGTGAAATGATTTGGTCTTTCTTTCGCAGCAAAGAAAAAACCGTTTCACGCCAAGGCGCAAAGACTCGAAGGCGCAGAGGGGAGCACGGAAGAAACTCCTATGGCCTATTGCACACTGACTTTGAATTCTGAAGATTACGTCACCACGCTCACTCTGAACCGCCCGGAAAAGCGCAATGCCATCTCGCGCGAAATGATCGAGGAGCTCAACCGGGCCCTGGAGGAAATCGAGCTCTCGCCCGCGCGCGCGGTGATTCTGGCTGGCGCCGGGGCAGCCTTTTCGGCGGGCATGGATTTGAACTACCTGCGAGAGTTTCCCTCGATGTCGAAGGCCGATATTTGGGCCGACGCGCGGCGCATCGCAGGGCTCTTCCGCCGCGTGTGGAGCTACCCGAAAATTTTGATAGCCGCCGTCCACGGGCCGGCCATTGCCGGCGGGACGGGTCTCGCCACACTGGCCGATTTCACCCTGGCATCGCCGGAAGCGCGTTTCGGCTATACGGAGGTGCGCATTGGTTTCATGCCGGCGATTGTGGCGTCGTTCTTGGTGCGGCAAATCGGAGAAAAACGGGCGCGAAACTTGCTCCTTTCTGGAAGGCTCATCGGCGTGGAGGAAGCCTTCCAATTGGGACTGGTCGGCGAAATTGTGCCGGCCGAAAGGCTTCGCGCGCGCGCCAAGGAGTTAGCGGAAGAGCTCGCCGCACTCAGTCCCCTCGCGCTCGTGCACACCAAGCGACTCATCGTGAGCTTTTCGGAGCGTGAGCTCGATCACCAACTCGAGCAGGCCATCGCGGCGAGCGCGGAAATGCGCGGCACCTCCGACTTTCGTGAGGGCGTTTCCGCTTTTCTCGAAAAACGCAAGCCCGTGTGGACAGGCGAGTGAAAAAACAGAAGTCAGGAGTCGGAAGAAACTAGTCAAAAGTCAAAGGTCAAAGGTCAAAAGTCAAAGGTTAAGAGTCTAATTCCTAAAACGTGGAGTGCGATTTCTAAGAGGCTGATGAAGAACGCTTCGGACAACTGTCATTCCGATCCGTCAGCTGACGGAGAGGAATTTCGCCCTGAGAATAAACGCCTTGCGAGATTTCTCGTCGCCTGCGGTTCCTCGAAATGACAGTCCGCACGGTTTTTTCAGCATCTTGCGAAACTGAGAAACTCTAAACTCCGAACTGAAAACTCCGAACGCCGAACTCTTCGGATTGACTCTCGATGGAGACCCAACCTCTCGCAAGCGCTTCCCCGCCCTTCTCGAAGCGCGCCGCGCGGCGGATGATTCAGCGCGCGTTTGTGTTGGCAGGCCGGGAACGGAACGTTCGTCAGCACATCCGCGAAACGCGCCTGACCACCCTTTGGAGAATCGAAGACTGGGAACTTTCCTGGACGGTTTTTCTCGACCGCGGACGCATCGCGCTCGAACGGCGGCCCGCCAAACATCCCGAGCTTACCCTCACCTGGCCGACGGCGGAAGAATTCTTTCTTCAAGTCGAAGCAGGTCCCGCTGCCTTGGAACAGGTTGAAAGGGAAGGCGACATTTCTGACTGGCGAACCGTGCAAATCGTCCTTAAGACTTTTTTTGACTGCCTGCGAGAGGTTTTGCGCGACCCGGTGGATGAAAACGGCGACCCGCTGATTTAAGGCCGTAAGTTCGTGGCCGCTTTAGTCCAATAGAATCTTGGCCATGCCTCCTCGAATGTCCTGAAACAAGTTCGGTATTAATAGGAACCTGACTTGCTAGACCGGTGTCTGTCCGTTCGGAGGAATCTGATTGGAAGGTATCGCTTCTGGCAACGTCTGACAGCCTCCGCGGCATCCCAATGGCCGGAGTTGGCGATGGAGATTTCTGCAAGGCATCGGTAAGCTAGCGTTCCAAAGCTGTAAGAGAAGGTTACGAAAGGACCGGTGTACAGTGAACACGGCAGTTGTTGCGACCTCCAATAATGCGGCGGATGGTTTTGAGGGCACAGGATCCCTTGGGATGAGCAACTCCAAAAGGTGGGCTGTCGGCCTTGTCACGGTGGGGTTGATCGTTATCCTCCTCGTCGCGGTTTCTATTCCAAACCTCCTAACCACAGGCGAAACTCGCCCTTCCCGCGTTCAGGCGTGGCGGCGGGGGCGGCGGTGGCAATGGCCGTGGTGTATCCACGGAGGTCTCCGACCTTCCTGTCCCCGGATCCATGATGGTCCGGTCGGCTTCGCTGAGTTTTGTCGCCAGCAACTTCGACAGCGCGCGCTCAAACCTTGAGCAGGCGATTCAAAGGCATAATGGCTCTGCTGATGAACTGACAGTCTCCGGTTCCGCAGGCTCTTCGCGTTCCCTGGGCGCCACGTTCCGTGTGCCTGCCAGTGAACTTGATGCGACATTGGCGGAGCTCCGAAGACTGGGCCACGTTACCAATGAGTCGCAAAAAGGCGAAGAGGTAAGTTCGCAGTACGTAGACCTACGAGCTCGCCTTTCCAATGCGCGGGCCACCGAAACGCGTTTGATCGCCATTCTCACCCAGCGCACGGGAAAAGTTTCCGATGTTCTCGAAGTCGAAGAAGAAATCGCCCGCGTCCGCGAAGAAATCGAACGCATGGAAGCCCAGCGCAAGCTGCTTGAAAATCAGGTGAGCCTCGCCACGCTCAAAGTCGAGATGCGGGAAGAATACAAAGTGCCTCTCGCGGCAGCCGATTCGCTCCAAATGCGATTCCGCAACGCCGCGGTCGAAGGCTACCGCAGTCTGGCGGATGCCATCGTCGGTCTCGCCCTCTTTCTGCTGAGCTGGGCGCCAGTCACAACCTTCTGGGGACTTGTCCTGGCTTCGCCCGCGTGGCTTCTGTGGCGCCGGCTCCGCAAGCGGTTTGCTTAATGGAAGACCTGCTCTAGCGCAGTTGAACTTCGATCGGCGCAGAAGTGGATTTGTCGAACGAGAAAGTGCCCGCGACTTCGCGGCCGCCCTGCTTCACTACAACTTTGTAATCCCCATAAAATCTGCGCAAGCGCGCTTCCCCGCCGCGTCCGGCCTTCACCTCGGCCCGTGTCCACCATTTATCGTTGATGAGCCGCAGGAGCGCGTCATAGGCGGGCTTTGGTGACATGTCCTTGCGCAGGAGTCCCGCCGGCGCTCCCTGCCATGCCCCCTGGTCGCTGAGGTCCCACCAACTATTGGCTTCAACCGCCGGATGGCTGAAGAGAATAGTGTAGAACCGTTCGACGCCCTTTCGGTATCGCTCGATGCGCGCATTGGCCTCGGCAAGGAGGTTCGCATCCCCTTGGCCAAGCAACGCAGGCTGCCCGGCCAAACAACTCAAACCGAAGATCACAGTGGCAACAGCGACACGCTTGCGACGCACTTCATTCCTCCATAATTCAGGAACAAGACTATATCGCAGCGGCAAGGCGCCCGCGCCCCGCCCTGTCTCTGGCGTTTGCGGATGGGCGGTTTTGCTATAGACTGTCGCGCGGGTTACGGATATATGGAAAATTCTTTTCGCCAGCAGGCAACCACCACGCCGTTGCGTGTCCGCTACGCCGAAACGGACCAGATGGGAATCGTCTATTACGCCAATTATTTCGTCTGGTTCGAAATCGGCCGCACAGAATATTGCCGCCAGCTCGGGTTTGCTTACAAGGAGATGGAGGAGCAGGACGGACTCTACATCACGGTGGCGGAGGCGCGCTGCCGTTACAAGGCCCCGGCGCGCTACGATGACGAGCTGGTGGTGCACACGCGGCTCACCGATTGCCGCAAGCGCGTGCTGGTGTTTCGGTACGAGGTCGAACGGCCGCTTGATGACACGCTCGTCGCCGAAGGCGAGACCGTCCACGTGGTTACAGACCGCCAGGGCAGGCCGCGGACAATGCCGGCGAAATATCTGGACCTTTTCGTCGCTCGCCTGCCAGATGAATTGGACCGAACGCCGTAAGGCCTCGGCCGATTTCCGCTTCGGGCTGAATCTTCCATGGCACCGACTGTCTTACTTACCGGCCGCTCGCTAACGCGCCGCGAATTCGACGCGGTGGTCTTCGATCGCCGGCGCGTAGCGTTTGCGCCCGCCGCGCGGCGCGCCATGGCCGCTTCGCGCGCGCTTGTAGAGCGGCTGATTCGCGAAGGCGAGACGGTTTATGGAGTGACGACCGGCGTGGGAAGCCTCGCGACCGAGCGCATCAACCACGATCAAGCGCGCCGCCTGCAATTGAACATCGTGCGCAGCCATGGCTGCGGGGTGGGCGAGCCGCTTGACCCCGCGGCGGTGCGCGGCGTCCTGCTGTTGCGAGCCAACGGCCTGGCCACAGGCCTTTCCGGCGTCCGCCTTCGGGTGGCGCGGCAACTTACGGACTTCCTGAACCACAACATCCTTCCCGTGATTCCTTCGCGCGGGTCGGTGGGCGCGAGCGGCGACCTCGCTCCGCTGGCTCACGTGGCGCTGGCGCTGATTGGCGAAGGCGAGGTCCTTTTCCACGGCAAACGGCTTAGCTCGGCCGACGCGCTCAAACGCGCGGGGCTCAGGGCCTTGGAGCTTGAGGCGAAAGAAGGGCTATCGCTCGTCAACGGCACACAGGTGATGACGGCCATGGGCCTCGTCGCCTTGAAGCGCGCCGAGACGCTTGTGGACACGGCCGATGTGGCAGGCGCGTTGTCGCTTGACGCCTTGCGCGGCTCTCCAGCGGCTTTTGATGAACGGCTGCAGCGCGCCCGCCCGCACCCGGGGCAGCTCATCACCGCTCGGAATCTCCTGCGCCTCAACCGCGCGAGCGCCATCCGCCGCTCGCATCGCGGCTGCGCGCGCGTCCAGGACGCCTACAGCCTTCGCTGCATGCCGCAGGTCCACGGCGCCGTCCGCGACGCGCTTCGCCACCTTCGAGGCGTACTCGAAATCGAGATGAACAGCGCCACGGACAATCCGCTGGTCTTTGCCGCCGACGGCGAGGTGATTTCGGGCGGGAATTTTCACGGCGCGCCCGTGGCGATGGCGCTCGACCTGGCGGCCATTGCGCTCGCGCAACTGGGATCCATTTCGGAGCGGCGGATTGACCGCATGGTCAATCCTCTGACTTCGGACCTGCCGGCTTTTCTCGCGCGCTCGCCCGGCCTCGAATCGGGCATGATGCTCGCCCAAGTCACCGCCGCCGCGCTCGCCTCCGAAAACAAGGCGCTCGCGCATCCCGCGTCCACGGACTCAATTCCCACTTCCGGCAACAAAGAAGACTTTGTCAGCATGGGGATGGGTGCGGCGCTTCGCCTCGGGCCCATGCTTCGCAACCTCGCTTCAATCCTCGCCATTGAGCTGATGGTCGCCGCGGAAGGAATCGAGCGGCTGGCTCCGCTGAGCACTGGCGCGGTGGCCGAAGTCGCCCGCAAGCGCGTCCGCGAAGCGGCGCGCCCGCTCACCACAGACCGGCCGCTTGCCGGCGACATCGCCCGCCTCAGCGAGCTCGTGAGCGCCGGAGAGTTCGGGAAGGTGCTTGCGACGCGCACGCCGCGCCGATGATTACTCTGTCCCATTCAAACCTTAGAAGCTGTTTCACGCAAAGTCGCAAAGACGCGAAGAGCCCAGACTTCAAATACGTGATTCCTTCCGCGTCCTCTGCGCCTTTGTCCCTTTGCGTCTTTGCGTGAAACGTTCTCCTCCGTTTCGTCGAACCATTTCGTTCCGGAATCGCGTACCATGAGGATGGGCGCCATCCCACTTGGCATGACTCCGATTTCGGCGACCATCATCACGCTGAACGAAGCGGCAAACATTGAGCGCGCCATCCGCTCGGTCGCGGACGCCGCCGAGGTGCTGGTGGTGGACTCGGGCTCAATGGACGGCACGCGGGATATCGCGCGCGGGCTCGGCGCCAGAGTCATCGAGCATCCTTGGCCGGGCTTCGCGCGGCAGAAGAACTTTGCCTCTGGCCAAGCCCGTTATGACTGGATACTAAGCCTCGATGCCGACGAAGAGTTGAACGAGGACGCCCGCGAGGCCATTCGGCATTGGAAAACTTCCCCACCGCGTGCCGCCGGCTTCCGCTTCGCGCGCCGGGCCCATTATCTCGGGCGCTGGATACTGCATTCCGGCTGGTATCCGGATTTCAAAACTCGGCTCTTCGACCGTCGCCGCGGCGCCTGGCACGGGAACTACGTTCACGAGTCGGTGGTTGTCGAGGGCCCTGTTGAAACGCTTCCCGGTGAGATTCTTCACTACACGTGCGACTCGATCGAAGACCACAAGAAACGCATCGAATTTTACACCGATCTCGCCGCCAAGGAGATGATCGAGAACGGCGAACGGCCGGGCTTGGCGCGCCGGCTCGTGGTTCCCTCATGGATTTTTTTTGATACGTATTTCCTGCGGCTGGGGGTGCTCGACGGCCCCGAAGGCCTAAGGAGATACACAGGATGCTGTAGCGGCGAGCTGTGTCTCGCCGCCGATATAATGCTATGCAAGCGACGAGGCATACCTCGCCGCTGCAGAGGTTGTTCAGCAGTGACAGCGACGGGGGCTGGCTGGCGGATCGCTCACGTGGATACCGGCCTTGCCATGCGTGGCGGCCAAGTCCAATTGTTGATGCTCGCGCGAGGCCTCGCCCGACGAAAGCACACGCAATGGATCGTCTGTCCGCAAGGTTCCGCCCTCGAATCGCGCGCCCTTGCGGAAGGAATCCCTGTCTTCGCGCTGCCTCCGCACGACCTCGCCCACGCGTATGGAATTCTCGAACTCGGGAGAAAGCTCTTGGCCGAGCGCGTGGAAATTCTCCATGCGCACGACGGCAAGGGCCAGACGATTTCCTGGCTCGCTTCCGTGGGCCTGCCGGTAAAACGCGTAGCCAGCCGGCGCGTGACGTTTCAGCCTCGACGGAGCTTCGACTCTCGCGTGAAATACGGCGTTGGATGCCACGCGGTCATTGCCGTTTCGACCTATGTGAAGAATCTCATGGTCGCAAGCGGGGTCCCCGAGGCCCGCGTCGTGGTGATCCCGGACGGCTGCGACATTCCCGAAGCCTTGCCGAATTCCTCCGAGCGAGCGAGACGGTGCGCCAACTGGGGGATCGGCGAACGCGAATTTGCGGTCGGCCACGTGGGCGCGTTCACGCCGGAAAAAGGTCAGGACGTTGCCGTCGAAGCGGCACACCTCGTGCGCGGTGAGCACCCGGAGATTCGCTGGCTGCTTGCCGGAGAACGGACCGGGGGGTTCGCGCGCAAAGTCGAAGAGATGGCCAGGCCGGCCGGCAACCCAGTCCGCTTGGTCGGTACCGTCGAGAATCTGGCAGACCTCTTGAGCGCGCTCGACCTGTTCATCCTGCCGTCCAGGGCCGAGGGGCTGGGCTCAGCGGCGCTCGTGGCGATGGCCCAGGGTCTGCCCATCGTCGCGAGCCGCGTTGGCGGGATTCCGGAAATTGTCGCAGAAGGTGAGACCGGCTGGCTCGTCGAACCTGGTTCCCCTCTGGCACTCGCCAATGCCGTCGTCACGGCCAGCGCCGATCCCGCGCGGCTCGAGCAATTTCGCCTCGCCGCACGCGCCAAGGCGAAATCCTATTCGAGCGATATAATGGTCGAGCGTACCGTGGCAGTTTACGGCCGCCTGCTTGGCGAAAGCGCTGGCCCCCCATGAATATCTGGATTCCGGCAACCGTGGTCGCCGTTTTCGGCCTGGCCTTCGGCAGCTTCTTGAACGTTTGCATTTCGCGAATCCCGGAAGGAGAATCCGTGGTCCTGCCCGGCTCGCACTGCCCCCGTTGCGGGCATCCCATCCGTTGGTACGACAACATTCCAATCTTCAGCTTCCTTCTGCTCGCGGGCCGTTGCCGCGATTGTCGCGCCCCCATTTCTGTGGTCTACCCGCTGGTGGAATTCCTGACCTCGGCAATTCTCACTCTCGCCTTCTGGCGATTCCGGCTGAGCCCCGAATTCATCAAGGCGGCGTTGACTTCCATGTTTCTGCTCGTTCTCATCTTCACCGATTTTCGGACGCGACGGCTCCCACACAAGATCACGATTCCC
>QHZO01000144.1:5894-9199 GCA_003224695.1 Acidobacteriota bacterium | reverse complement strand
AGCCGCGGCAAGAAAGAATACCTCGGATTCGGCGACGTGATGCTGATGTTGATGATTGGAGCCTTCTTCGGAATTCCGCTAACGCTTGAAACCGTCCTTCTCGGCTCGCTGGCCGGAACGCTCATCGCCCTGCCGCTCAGCTTGGCCGGCTCGCGATTCAAAGATTACGCCTGGCCCTACGGCACTTTCCTTGGCGCGGCGGGCATTTTCGTGGCCTTGGGTGGCGACCTCCTGCTCGAACGCTACCTGAGCTGGGCGGGCTTAGGCTGAAACCATGGGACACCATCTGACACCGCTAGAAGCCCGACTGCTCCTGGCGAGCGCCTTCCTGGTATTTCTCCTGGTTGTCGGCTTGGTCTTCTATTTTATGCACAAGCTCTTCAAGCAATCGCGCGAGACGACGGACTTCGGCCCCAAGACGCCACGCGCGGAAGATGAAACCGGTTTTGCGATGGCGGCGATGCAAGGCGTCATCACTCGCATGAAAGCACAGGGACGCGAACTGAGCGAGCTGCGACGGCAAGCGGAACAGCGCGCCAAGGAATCGGCCCGGCTCAGTGAGAATATCATTCGGGAGATGCCGAGCGGCGTGCTGGTGTTCGACCGCTCGGGATTCATCACCACGGCCAACCCCGCGGTGCGGGCCATGCTCGGCGTGGATATCTGGTCCCGGCGGCGGTATCCGGAAATCCTCGGGCCGGCATCGGCGCTCGCCGGGCTGATCCGTGAATGCCTGGAGAGCGGAAAGACCGTTACGCGCGAGACAGTCGAGTACCGGACGGCTCAGGGCGAGAACCGCGTCCTCGGCATGTCGCTGTCGCCTTTTCACGGTTCCGCCAGCGAAATTGAGGGCGCGGTTTGCCTTCTGACGGACCTGACGGAAACCCGCCGGCTCCGGGAACAGGTCCGGCTGAAGGAACACCTCGCGGCGCTCGGCACCATGTCGGCCGGCATCGCGCACGAATTCAAGAATTCGCTGACGATTATATCCGGCTACGCGCAACTGCTGCGCGACGATGCGCTCCCACCCGGGCCCCGCGCCCATGCTGAAAAAATCGTCCAAGAATCCCGCTCGCTCACCAAGATCGTCACCGAGTTCCTGATGGTTTCGAAACCCCTCGCCATCGTTGCCCAGGCTGTGGATCTTGCCCGCCTGGTACGCGCCGCGATGGATGACCTGGCCCAGATCGAGCCATTCCGGCAAGTGGACTTCCGATTGGAGGGCGAGTTCGTCTCTGTCGAAGGCGATGAGGTGCTGCTTCGCCAGGCCTTCACGAACTTGCTCCGAAATTCTTGCGAAGCGCTCGGCGGCGAGCCCAAGGCGGGCTCCGTGGTGGTCCGGGCAGAACGCACTCGAAAGGGGAATATGGACTACCTGACAGTTCGTGTCGAGGACAGCGGCAAGGGCATCGCGCCCGAGGAACGCGACAAGATCTTTTTGCCTTTTTATACGACCAAGAAAAATGGGACGGGGTTGGGGCTGGCGCTGGTCCAGAAGATCATCGTCTCGCACAATGGAAGGATAAGACTCGAAGAAACGGCCCCGGCCCAAGGCGCAACCTTTTCAATTCTCTTCCCTCTCCGCCCGCCCTCGCCGGCCGCGTAGCACGACCGAATCATCGGTCTTCGATTCCGAGGCTAAATCACCAGGGCGCCGGAGATATAGCGTTGGATCGCTTCGAGATCCATCGAGTCCATGTGCGTGAATTTTACGGCAGCACGCCAGCCCCCACGAACCACGGTTGCCTCCACCTTGAGCTTTTGCGGAGTGGAAGGCAGATTGAACTCAACATCCACCCGCTCGCCCAGCTCGAGCGCTTCCGGCGTTTCCATCAACATCCCGCCCTCGCTGATGTCCACGGTCACGGCCTTGGCGGAACGTAACCCCGATCTCCAGTGGGCCGTGGCGCGAAACGGCAACCGCGCGCACCGCCGCTTCTCTCTCAAGATCGTGCCATACATGGCTCTGAAAAGTCGAAGGACGCGGTCCGGGGTAAATGGTTTGCCCAGAAAGAAATTAATCCCCGCACGAAAGCCTTTCCGCATCGTGTGGATATCATCGTAGCCGGTCAGCATCACGACCGGCACCTGAGCGTTGAGGGGCGAGGCGCGGATGGTCTCGGTCAACTCGAAACCGTCCAGATGGGGCATGCGGCCGTCCACAAAAATACCGTCGAATTTCTCGCTGGCCACGCATTTGGCAGCCTCCCGGCTATCCGTAAAGATCAGCACGTCGCATCCCAACGGCTCCGTCATGGCCTTGATGACTTTGGCGACCGCCGGCTCATCGTCCACGACCATAATGCGTATAGCCACGAGAAACTCCCGATCCGGCCAGCGCCCTGCGCGCGCGGTGGCCGGTTCCGCGCTAAGGAACTATCCCGCGTCCTGAGTCTCGGGCATTGCTGCCCCGCGACGAGCGCCGACGACTTCCAATCGGATTCGTTCCCAGGTTTCCTGCCGAACCTCCAAGAACACCTTGACGATTTCGGGGTCGAATTGGCGGTGGGCCTCTCTCCGAATCTCTTCGAAGGCGGCGGCAAACGGCAGCGCGCGCCGGTAGGGACGGTCGGAGGTCATGGCGTCGAGCGTATCCGCGAGGGAAAAGATTCGCGCTCCGACCGGAATTTCATCTCCCGCCAAGCCTTGGGGGTAGCCCGTGCCGTCGTAGCGTTCCTGATGCGTCAGGATGATTTCGGCGGCGGGCGCGAGAAAAGCGATGCGGCTGACCAGGTCGTAGCCAATCCGCGCGTGCGTCTTCATAACGGAGGTTTCCTCCTCCGTCAACTTCCCTGGCTTGAGCAGGATCGAGTCGGGAATGCCGATTTTTCCGATGTCGTGCAGGTAGGAGCCGCGCGCGATTTGCCGAAGCTGCTCTCTGCCGATGCCCATGGCGCGGGCGATTTCCAGGCAATACAGGCTGACGCGGCGGGAGTGCCCGGCGGTCTCCGTATCCCGCAAGTCGAGCGCCGCCCCCAGGGCTTCGAGCGTCTCGTCGTAGGTGGACTCGATGCGATTCATGGCGGCGCGCAATTGCATGGTCCGTTGCTCCACCATCTTTTCGAGATTCTTGCGATAATCCTCGATCTTCTGCGCCAGCCGCTTGTTTTCGAGCGCCCTCGCCACGCTCATCACCACGCCGTCGAGTTGGAAGGGCTTCAACAGATAATCGGCCGCCCCCTCCTTCATCGCCGCGACCCCCACGCGCACATCGTCCACACCCGTTGCCACGAGAAACGTTATGTGCGGGTACTCGCTTCGGACGATTCGCAGAAGTTCCATTCCGGACATGCCCGGCATCCGCA
>QHZO01000144.1:4179-5871 GCA_003224695.1 Acidobacteriota bacterium | reverse complement strand
GCGGTGCCCTTCGCGCGTAAGCCGGTGCGAGAGCAGGGTGGAAATCGATTCCTCATCATCGACAAGTAGCGCCCGGTAAGTAGCGACACCCTCCGCCCCCAGGCCATCCCCCTCGACGAGCGCCGAGGAGGTGGATGACGCGTGATCAACGGTTTGTTCCTTGGTCCCCTGTTTCATAATGGCCCCTTGCTCCCCAGAAGAACTTGCTGATTCACTTCATGTAGCCAACTTGCCTGCGGGGCCACCTCCCGCAGTAGCCCCTGCCTGATTCATCGGATGGAACCCTCTGCACCTTGAGGGCAGGACTCGTCATTGACCTGGGCGTCTTTGTCATCGCCAAAGTCTCAACGGCGGTGTCGGGCTTTCCTGAGGGCTTGGTGACAAGGCGGGCTTTATCGCGAAAGCCAGCGAATGAGGTTTTTGAAAATCCGTAAACCGTCTTGCGAATAGTGCGCAGGGAGAGACGCTCGTTCCGGGTGGGGCATGAGGCCCAAAACTGTTCCCGTCAAATCGGTCAGCCCGGCGACGCCGCCCGGGGCGCCGTTTGGATTTTCGGGATAGTGGGATGTGAACTTGCCCTGGTGGTCTGAATATCGGAAGGCTACTCGCGCCGGCGCGGAGCCTGGGTTTCCCGAGAACATCGGCCGCCCTTCGCCGTGCGCAGTGGGCATGCGCAGGATTTCTCCCTCCAGGCCTTCCGTCCACGGCGACTTCTCGTCAGAAACCACCAGGTTGATTTTCCGGTCCTCGAAGCGCGCCGAGGCGTTTTCGAGCAGCGCCATGCCGCGCTTCCCGGGCGAGCGGCCGGGCAGGATTCCCGCCTCCGCCAGCACTTGAAATCCGTTGCAGATTCCCAGCAACGGTTTCCCCGCCTCAAGAAATTCGATCAACGACTCTCGCAGCCGGGCCACGAGTATGACACCGAAAATCCGCCCTGCGCCCAGATGGTCACCGTAAGCGAAGCCGCCGGGGATGATGGCAGCTTGATAGTCTGCCAGGCGAGCGCGCCCCTCGACTAAATCGTGCAACAGGACTAACTCCGATTTCCCGCCCGCGCGCTCGATAGCCGCCGCCGTCTCCTCGTGGCAGTTCGTTCCCGGAGCATAGAGAATGGCCGTCGTCGCCGCGGTCATTCCACCACCTCCCGAAATGGCTTGCTCCAATACTCTGCAAGCTTCGCGGTTTTTTCGCGCCAAAGGATTTCAGAACCCTCCCGGAGTGTTAATTGCGGCTCCGCCGAAAAGCGCCAACCTGTCAGGGTATCTTCCGCACGCGTTAGCTCCGGTTTGTTAATCACCATGCCTAACCAGACGAAAGGCGTGTTTGGGAAGGGCCTGCCCAGTTTGACTGCTGAGGGAACCTCAATGATTACCGAGCCGACGAACTCGCCAAACAGGAGTCCCACTCTGTACTGGGGATGTCCCGGTATCTGACGCGCCAGCCTCGCCTCCTCCCATGCCATGACCAATGCCATCAAATCGAGATCCTCACCAACCCCGACCGCAAGGCCATGCAAGGGGATACGTTCCGCTACCTCTATCGCCGCCCCTAGGGCTGTACCAAGTGAGGCTTCGAACAGACGAAGGAACACCCCACCTTCTGCGATCGCGGAGCCGGAGACATAGCCACCGTCGCGGTGTAGCGCCAAAAGGCCGTCCCAAACCTCGCGGAGCTCGGCAGCCGTGGGCGGCT
>QHZO01000144.1:0-4145 GCA_003224695.1 Acidobacteriota bacterium | reverse complement strand
TTCCGGCGCGCTTGAATTCCTTGGTGACGATCCGCGAGACATCCGGCACGCGGCCCATGGCTGCCACGGCCAGAGTCGGCGGCACTTCAATTTTGCGCCCGCCGCTCGCGAATGTCCCGGAGCTCGAATCCTTTCCGGAAATAAACGGCACGCCGATTTCTTCTGACAACTGTGCAATCGCTTCGACCATGCGCGTCAGGTCCCAGGCAACTTCGGGGCTGACGCGCGGCGTATAAAAATTGTCGCACAGCACAATTTCGCGGTAGTCGCAGCCCGCCACGACTGCTTTCGTGATGGCTTCGATGACCATGAGGCGCGCCATCTGTTCGGGGTCTATGTCACCGTAAAAGGGATTGAAAGCGACTGTGAAGACCACGCCGTAAGGCTTGTTGCGCAGGGGCGCCAAGACGGCGATGTTCGTCGGCATCCGTTGGTTCACGCCCCCTAACGGGCCAATGACTGTGCGGCCCTGCACCGTGGTGTCGAAACGCGAGACGGCAGCGCTCTGGTCCGCCGTGTGGTAATGCGTGAGGACGCGCCTGATCGCGTCGTCCCACTCGGCGGCCGATTGCGGCTCAGGGAGTGCGAGCGGCATAAGCTTACGTTCGGGCTTCTTCTTTTCGATCGGATCGATCGGACACGCGCCCCAAAGAAAATCCATCTCCAAGTCCGACACGGCTTGTCCGCGCCACGCGGCTTCGAGGTGCCGCCGGTCCGTGAATTGTCCGATCACGGCGAAATCCACCTCAAATTTCCGCAGGACCGTTTTTGCTTCCTCGAGCTTCTCGGGCGGCACGGCGACGAGCATGCGCTCTTGCGATTCGGAAAGCAGAATTTCCCACGGCGTAAGGCTCTTGTCCTTAAGGGGGACGGCATCGAGGTCCAGCGCCACGCCGGTCTCGGCGCCCATTTCGCCGGCGGCGCAGGAAATGCCGCCCGCGCCAAGGTCGGTGATGGCGCGAATACATCCGGCGTCTCGCAGGAGGGGAATCGCGCTACAAAACCGCCGCTCCGTAATCGGATGGCCGATTTGCACGGCGGCCGATTCCTTTTCGAGTGTTTCGCCGCTCATGCCGGTGGAGCTTGCGGTGGCCCCGTGGATACCGTCGCGCCCCGTTTCGCCGCCCACGAGGAGCGCCAGGTCGCCAGGGCGCGGCGCGTCTTTCAACGCATGCTCGCGAGGAATCAGGCCAATCGAGTGGCCGAGCGCCAGACACTTGGCGTATCCCGGATGGCGGCGGTAAAGCGCCTGCATCATCGGGATGCCCATCGGGTTGGTGTAATACCCGGTGCCGCGAATGGATTCCGTCAGGATCAGCCTCGGATGGAGCGCGCCCGCGGGAACATCCTCTTCCTTCATGCCCGGGTCCATCGTTCCCATGATGGTTGTCCCGCCAATCGGGTACGCGCCCTTGCCGAAGCCCAGCGTGTCCCGGATGACGCCGCCGTGCTTGGTGGCGACGCCGCCGAAGGGCGCGATAGAGCTTGGAAAATTGTGTGTCTCGCCCTTGATGGTCACAACCCAACCTTCGTAAAACTCCATGCCCCCGGCGTTGTCTTTGAATGCGGAAACCACCAGGGGATGCCGGATGCGCTCGGTCGCCGCCATCAGGCGCTTCAGCAAGCCGAGGCTCTTCCAGGTCGTGTGGCAACAGTGGTCGCTCCAGGACTGCACCAGGATTTCGATTTCGGCGTCCGTATGCGGACGCCCCTGCCGGCGCTCGTGTTCGCGGATGACCTGCAATTGCGAAAGCGGCGCGTACCAGGACCGGGCCTCGGAAAGCGCTGCGAGCTCTTCATCCGAAAGATTCAATAAACTGATGGTGGTCACAGGGTCCGGCGTGCCGGTGGGGCGAAGCGACGTCACCGCTTCCCCGGGCTCCCGCACGCGCTCGACGACACGGTTGTAAAGGAAGCGGGCGGCGGCGTTGTGGGCCTCGGAGGGCCCGAGCCCCACAAATTGATATCGCCGGCTGAGTCTCGCGAACTCCAGCCCGTTTTCGCCGAGCGCGCGCGCCCCGGCCAGGATCGAGCTGGTCTCCGGGTCAGTGACGGCCGTTCGATAGGCGATTTCGACGATCGGCCCTTGCTCGTTGTGGAGTTGAGTTTGGTCCGATGTGATTTGATAAAGCGTGTTGACCAGCAAAGGTGCCAGCCGGTCCACCCGGACGTCCCCTTCCAGCCAATAAACCCGCTCGATGATCAGGTTCTCGAGACGGCTGTATCCGTGCCGGCGGAAAAAACTCAGCCAACTGCGTGCTTCGGCGTCATCCTTGGAAAGTGTATAGACGGTCTGAATCGGCATCCGTTCGGCTTCGCTTAGGGTCTTCGACGTCCGATTTGATTGGTCAGGCAACTGCCAGATGCCTCCGAATGCGTGGGGAGACCCGGCCCTCCATTATACTGGGTCTGGCAACCCTCGGGCTTGGCGTTGGGTTCGAAGCGGGAGGGAGGTTACGAGCGACACCCTGCGACTTCTGCAGGTCTTGATTTTGGCCGCCAAAGGGAGTACTGTGTTATTAAGAGAAAGCTCACCGGACGACCACGAAGGAGCTAGGTATGAGAAGACATTTTTACGCTAGGGTCATTCTTCTAAGCGCTCTGGCAGGCGTGATAGGCCTCGCGCAGGCCGCAGCTCAAAGCACTCAATTCGGGTCCTTGGGCGATTTGGCCCGCAAATTGCGCGAAGAGAAAACCAAATCTGCGACGAAGTCGGTTAAGGTCTACACCAACGACAATATTCCCAAGAACGTCGTGATCGGCGTCGCGCCCATGCCTGTGGTTGAGACCGCCGCGCCCCAAGCAAGCGCAGGTGAGATCCACGACGAGAAATATTATCGCAAAGCCAAGCAGGAAATCGTGGACCGCAAGCAAATGCACGAACGCGAGTTGGAGGTACTTCAGCAAAAGCTTGGGCAAAATAATATGCAGTTTTACGCCGACCCTAACAAATCGCTTCAACAAGAATATTCGCGAACTGACATCACCAAGCTTCAAGAGGACATTGATAAAAAGAAAGCGCAGATCGCCGACGACGACAAAGCCCTGTCGGACCTCGAAGACCAGCTTCGGCGGGAAGGCGGAGAACCCGGATGGCTCCGCTAATATCCTCAGCGCACAAATAAGCCTCGGCGGCTGATTGAACCACAAAGGCAGGCCACAGATGGGACACAAATCTTTGACGGCAAGCTTACTCGGAATCGGCATCCTCGCGGGAGGTGGAATGCTCTCGGCGCAATCACTCGGCGACATCGCCCGCCAGGAGCGCGCCAAGCATGAAACGCACCCGCCCGCCAAAGTCTGGACGAATGATAATATGCCTCGGGCAGCGCGAATCGAGCCTGCGCCGACCAGCCCCGAACCTATTGCGCAGACGCAATCCGCTCCCCCCGCCGCCTCCGGCGGAGCTCCGGCGCTTGAGACACCGCCTGCCGGCTCCAAATCTCCAGAAGATGACAAGAAGCACACCCAGGAATACTGGCAGGCTCTCTTCAAAACCGCCCGCGCCCAGCTCGCCGATGCCCAGGAACGGCAACGCCTGGTCGAGGATGAGTTGAGCTTGCTCCAGATACAGCAAGCCCGCGAATTGGATCCCGCAGCCAACAAAGAGCTCGGGGCCAAAGTAACTGCCAAATCCGCCGCGGTGGAAGAGGCCCGCTCGGTGACAGCGAAAGCCGAAAAAGCACTGGACGACCTCCAAAAAGAATTCGACGCGAGCGGCGCGCCCGCCGAATGGAGTAAAACGGATCAGCAGCTTTAACAAGCTGGCTGCGCAGGGCGGCAAGAGTTACCCAGTTCGGAGTTTTAAGTTCGGAGTATGGAAACTCCGAACTCCGAACTCCGAACTTGCAAACTTTTTCTTAGAGCATGGCGGAAACCATCCTGCTGGTCGAAGACAAGGACGCCCTGCGCGAGATGGTGCGGACCGCCCTGGTCAATGCCGGCCACAAGGTCGAAGAAGCTGCCGATGGCAAGCTAGCGCTCGAAAGGATTCGCGCCCGCCGCTTCCCTCTGATTATCACCGACCTGAAACTGCCCGGCCCTTCGGGCCTTGAATTGCTTCACGCCGCGAAGGAGTTGGACGAATCCGCCGCCGTGATCCTGATGACCGCTTTCGGGACCGTGGACGACGCGGTCCACGCCTT
>QHZO01000142.1 GCA_003224695.1 Acidobacteriota bacterium | reverse complement strand
ATGGCAACGGACAGATTGGTGCGCGTGCTTCAGCGCGAATTGCTTCTCGACCGTTCGAAGTACTTCACGTCAAAGAACACTCTTGTGCCTCTTTTGTACTATTTGGCGAAGTCCGGCAACGGGCGCTCAGGGGCGAAAATGATCCAACGATTCTTTGTGATGTCTCAATTGTCCGAGCATTACGGTGGGGGTGCCGAGACAGCGCTTCGCAAGGACTTTCGGATTCTGGCCGATCCCGCTCTTTCTTCTCCTCGCCAAGGGCTTTCCGAGCTAGTTACCTCGGTGGAGCGAGAGGCTCGCCAGTACTATCGAGGCCTAAAGATTCGGTCGGATCACGTATGGGGCCCGCCCTCAAGAAATGTATTTGTTCTCTTGATGTACATTCTCATGCGGAGCCGTGACGCAGCAGATTGGGGGCACGACGGGAAGCCACTAGCAGAAATCGAACCGAAACAAATGCAGCTACACCACATCTTCCCATTCGACTTCATGATGAAACACAAGGCCGTGCGGAAGATCTACCTCGACGAGGGTAGGTCGCCGGCGGACTTCCGGGCCGATGTGAACGACATCGCGAATCTAACGTTTCTTAGTCAGCGTAAGAACGTGCAAATCGGCGACACGCCCCCGTGGCAGTACCTTCCGAATGAGACGACAAAACAGTCTCGCAGGGCGCACTTCATTCCTGAGGACCCTGCTTTGTGGAAGCCCGAGCGATTCTCGAAATTCCTCCACGAACGATCTAGCCTCATGGCCAAAGCAATGACCACCTTCCTCAAGAGGTTGAGTTAACATGGCTGACCTGGGGAAAGTGGCTATCATCTCGCGAGCGGAATCATTCAAGTATTGGCAGTTCGTGAGGAACTGACGCCTTCCTTTCACTACGGAGTCAAATTATCGGAAAGGAAGGCTTTTGCTATTTGGTTGTTATCAAGGGCTTTGGCGAGCTCATCGACCCCACGGTACGCGTAGTTTGACCGCTCTTCATCCCCAAGTGCCTTATTAAGACCTGCAAAAATGCGCCCGATGTCTCCTGGTATTGTGCCGGTCCACCGTGAGCTTTCGGTAGGCGTGCGTAAGAGCTGAATCTCGAGAGCATTTCGATAGGCATGCGAAATGGAGTGGGGGTGCATTTCTACAGGAGTTTCAACCGGCCGAGCCTCTCCCCAATACAGACCGCGAGGATGCTAACTCTTTTCGGTAGCTTCCATGGCCGTACTCGGTGGGGAAACGATACTGGCTTGAGCAGTTGCTTTCGAGAAAAAGCGATAGAGCAGCCAAGCATCAATGAGGACAACGGCCGCGAGGAATAGAAAGGCCTTGGGGCCCGCGACAATCTTCACGTCGCGAAGCACCGTCGAAACGCCGAAAGCCACAACCCATGCGTCGAAACTCATGCATAACCGCCGGAAGGTTTCTGGCGGCATGCGCCGGATCAGCTGCGCTCCGATCGGAACACCGACCAGTACACTCGGCAGGATACGCGGAATCAAATGCACTGAGGTCGTCGTAAAAAGGCCGGCGTGATAATAGGCGATGGCGGTAAATGTAGATTCCGCGAGACGGATGATACCGAGCGCTGCGCGGAACTCGCGTTTGGCCAATCCCTGATTGTTGAGCAGCAGGGCCAAGGGAGGGCCGGAAACCGTGGTAACCGAATAAAGGACGCCGAGCCCCGCGCCGAAAGGGAGTCCGATGGAGCGCTCCGCCCGCAACGGGCGGCGATAACCGGCGGCCTGAATCAAAATCAGCGGCAGCAAGACCAAATATGTGCAGAGCTTGAGCCAGGGCTGACTGACGCGAGAAACGATAAAGGTTCCAAGGATCACACCGGGAATTAAGCCAACAACGATTAGCGACACCCGCCGCCAGATCGATGGAATAGCGTCGCGATTGACGAACAATACATACGCGTTCAGCACGATTTCAACCGGGACCAATGCCGGATTAAGAACCCGGTTGGACAGGAAAAGCAGGGCCAGGGGAACGGTGATCGAAGAAAACCCATAGCCAAGGCCACCGTTGATCATCGCCGCGAACAGCGTGATGCAGATCAGATAGATTTCGTTAATGGACATTGTGAGCCTTGATTAATTTAAGTTTCGACATGCCGGCCTACCCAAACGAAGATGAGACCGGAGTCGTGACGGCGCCGTCCATTCCGGTCAACCCAACCAAAAATCCTAACCTCAGCCCAAACAAGCTGGCACGATGTCCATCCCTGACCTCCCTAAAAGTGGTAGTCCATGAAGACGTATGGATAAGAGGAATTTCCGCCCGGACTGGCCGCTTTGAGGAATTGGCCAGCAACCAAGTATCCGAGACCAGCCCCTATTTGCAGGCGACTGTTCACATCGTATGTTCCGTAAAGGTCTCCTTCCTTGCCGATGTCCTTGCTGAGCGCACCTCCCTTGGGAACCTTCACCAGTACGGCTCCGGCAGTGTCGTACAAGCTGTCGTACCTGCTGGCAAGCGATAGATCGCTGGCCACGAAATACACCCTCATCCTCTTCGTGGGTCGGAAATCAATTCCCGGTTTCAGGTCCGTTATATTCTGCTCACCGAACAAGTCCGTAATGCGGCGCCACTGGTGTGTAGTGGGATAGAGCAGGTCAAACGTTTCCCTCACGGACCCACCGATCACTTTGTTTCCACTCGCGTAGTTGTATTCAATCGAGAATCGCGGTTCAAACCGGCTCTTCTGAATCGTGTAGCCGAGAATGGCGTACCCAGCCCAGGCGTGGATCGAGTTGTCAGCATAATGACCTGATTGGAGTGAGTAACGCGCCCGGTAATCAAAGCCCCCCGGAACGGTACCGGCCCATCGCAGTCCAGTGGTGTAAAGGCGTTCGTTGCCGGACCTCTTATCGGTGCCGGTCACGCTTGAGACGGTCTTCAAATAGACGTAGGGCTCAATGGTGGCCTTCGGCACCAGCCTCGTCATGGCGAGGTTTACTCCGTAGAAGTCGCGGCCTGACTGAACCTTATCGAAGCTCGTCGGGTAGTTTTTCACCACCGAGGCGGCAAAGAGGTCGAGCAGTGCGCCGACGTCCTGGGTCCCAACGGTCAGCCGGACGGCGTCAAATGACCGAGAGGCATTCGACCAATTGCTCCGGCCGATCAGACGTTCGTCACCGAACGAGAGCTCCTGGCGTCCCGTCTTGAGGCTAAACCAGCCGCTCTCGCCATTTCGGAACTCAATGTAGGCCTGACTGAGGTCGAACACGTCTTTCATGGAACTAGTCACGTTCTTCGGATTGGCCCCGATCACTTCCGAGTCGCGAGCCTGAATGAAAGCGCGGAACCAGGAGTTGGGGCCTATATCGAGGCCGATGCGGAGGCGCGTCAGCCCATAGGCGTCGTCCTTACCTGGCCTGAACCCGTAATTGGTGCGGCCTTCCTCCCGATTACGGAACTCACCGCTCAACCAAAGCCAGTGGGATAGATGTGCATTCAGGTACGCGGCCGGTGTCCAATCAGTGTCCGGATTGGAGGAAGGTGCAGCCGGGTTTGCGGGATTCTTGGGCTCCGAGGCGGCGCTGTCGAAACTAGCAGATGCGGAACCCGGAGCGACGCTCTCTTTGCTGGCTCGCTCTATAGAGGCCTGCCTGCTCAACGAGCCCTGAGCTACCGCGGGCTGCATGCCCTGCCCGGCCGCCGCACTGCTATCCTCAGCTAACAGTGGCAGGCACCAGACGAGGCAAAGCAGTGGCAGCCATGCGCTTCTCTTCAGCAAGCCTTTGATTTCCACTGCAACGCGTCGCTGGCTTGACATGACCCCTCCTTGAAGGCACCCAGGCCATCTCAACCGAAGAAACGGGCTGCGGAATCTCACTTCCTGCGGCTACTGCGAGTCAGCATCGGTGCTGCTTGCAGGCTTTGTCGATAAACTCTATCGCAGTACTAGGGTATTCGATGCCGGCGAGCACTTTCAAGGCGGGAATTCGATAAGCCCCATCGAATGATAGACTAAGCGGGTGAGCTCTTAGGTACTCCCATAGCCCCCCGCGACGCGCTTGGCAATGCCGGCAGGTTCTGGACGTCTGTGCGCGGCTCCCGTGGAGCGGCCGTCATCTTGCGAGTGTTGTCAGGGCGCAGAGCGGTGCTGCCCTCTGCGGTTTAGGCTGAGGCTGCTAGTCACAGAGTTTGTTGACACGCAAGGAGAAGACTTTAGTAAGTGGATAGACGTATGAAGATTTCTAAGAAGGGTCTTTACGCGCTCGAGGCAATGATCAGACTGGCGCGAAACTATCCCGAGCCGGCGAAGATTCACAGCATTGCCGCCGCCGAAGACATTCCGCAGAAGTTCCTGGAGTTGATCCTCCTCGATCTGAAGACGGCACGTTTTGTCGACAGCCTCCGGGGTGCGCAAGGCGGATACCTGCTACGGAGACCGCCCCAGAACATCTTCCTCGGTGAGATCATCCGTGCTATTGACGGGCCGCTCGCTCCGACGCACAGCGCCCTTTATCAAGTGTTTCTTGACGTCCGAAATGCGGCGGCTGGAATCCTGGACCATACCTCTTTGGCACAAATAGCGGGGCATTCCCGTAGCTCTTCCCGCCCATGAAGACTCCGATTCCCCTTGCAGGGTGTTATTGACTCAACGTGATCCCTCCCTTAAACCTTCGAAGCATCTAAAACGAGCTCAGAGACTGACACCCGGACGCTGAAGCCTCGTCAGCGTTTAAAGAACTTTAGCTGGGGAAGAACTGTAATGACAGGTGAACAGTCTGCTGATCTGGGGGTGGACCCACGCGCGTAAAGACCGGCGCGAAGACCGTCTTGCTGCGTCCGAAGGGGTGGCCAAAAATCTTGTCTGATTCTGATATCGCAAGTTCACGCTTTTGGCCGATTTCGAAGGGGTGGATCGACCCAGCTCGAATTTATAGTTTCCAGCCAGGAGATTGATCATACTCCAGGAAGCGTTGTCTCTCCGGAATCCCTGCTGGCGCTGGCCCGTCTCAGCCTCTCGCCGTAATTCCACGGCATCCAGTCCGAAGGGTTGCGGAACAGCTCCGCTGAATGTTTCTGCAACGCGGTCAGGTAGTCGAGGGGATTGGCGCCGTACAGCTCACACGTATGAATCAGGCTCATGAAGAGGTCGCCGACCTGCGCGCCGTTTTGTGTCTTGTAGAACAGCGAATTTTTTCGATGCAGGATGGCCTTCTTCAGCCCTCGAAATTGGTTACTTGAAGCTCTGTACCGGGGCACTTTCTACAGAAACTGAACTTGCTCCCGGGGGGCCCTGCGTGCCAGAAGATGGTCTGAAGGCGCCACAGAGCTTGGGCCGCCTATCAAGGTGGCTGGCGGATTTTATCCCATCGGGTATCGTATCCATATTTGTATACTCTCCGTTAGGTGGCCAGCCCTTTCTCTCGAACCCGATTAAAACCAATCCTCAATTGGCGCTTAGAGGGTGATCACCAACTCCCGCGCTCGCCCAAAGTTTCAATAACTTGGCTCAGGCGCTGAGCGCCATTTTGCCAATTTAGCACGATGGCCTGCTTGGCTCCGTCGGAATCACCGCGTTCGATGCTGCCAATGATATCCAGATGTTCGCAGACGGAAAGACCGAGTTGGTCGATGATCGCGCTCGCGTACAGACGCCAATAGCGCTCCGTCTGAGGCTTGATGGCGCCATGGATCGCGCGCAGCCGGGGACCTGCACCGGCGTCCACGATCGCCTGATGAAAGCTCATATCCAGGTCAAAAGAGCGGTTTGGATCCGCGCGCTTGGCTTCAGCGAGTTCTCGAAGCCCTTCATTGAATTCGCGCAATTTCTCGGCCAAGGCGGCCCGCGCCTGGGGCTCCAGTTGCGAACTTGCGCGGGCTGCAAGCCCTTCCAATTGGCCAACGATCCGATAGAGCTCGTGAGCATCGTCCTTCGTCAGCGGCGCGACCGACAAGCGTGCTTTATTTCCGCCGGCCGAGGTAACAAGGATGTAGCCTTCTTGTTGCAGCCTGTGAAGAGCAGCTCGCATGGGCGTCCGGCTGACGCCGAGCTTGTCCGCAAGGTCCGCCTCGATCACGCGGCTCCCCGGCGCCAGCTTCCCATGAACAATCAGGTCTCGAACTCGCCGGAATGTGCCCTCGCTAATGTTCTGAGCACGGAATGACGTGTCCGAGGCTCCAGCGCCTTTCCGAAAGACCCCCGTCTCTTCACCGCGGACATAAGAGCCATTCATGAGGCGAATATCCCTCACCTATTCAAGGCGATTCCCCTTGGTGTGCGAACCAGCACAATGAAAACCGATAAGCGAAGGCCAGCTTATCGCATCTGGATTGAGGAGTCCATTGCTCGGCCTCACGAGTCATGTCTCAGTTTGGCTGATGTAGAGGCGAGTTTATCTCGTCGTAATCAAAAGGCAAACGAGTCGGTCGAAACGCCTTTCCCGCCGAAATCGAGAGCGTCGCGGCCAGTCTGGCGTGGTCGAATGCAGGCCCGCGGGTGTTCTTGGCAGCGTCAACCAACACGAATTCCTTTTCGGCGCCTGGTTTGCGATACCAGAATTGGTCGTTTTCTCCAACCCAATGCGGGACGATGTCCGCCGGCCGAAAAAGTTTCTCCAAGTTTTGCCCCAGAAATTGCTGCGCCCGCTCGTAATCGGCGCGCGTCCCTTGCGCATGGGCGAGCCCCCCAGTGAGCATCAGGAAGCCTGCGACAATCAAGTTACCAGGCCGGAGAATCGTTTTCATTTGTTCTCCTCCCCATCGCCGACCTTGACCCGCCGCGTGGTACCTTTCGAAGCCATCAACCCGGCTGCATTCCGGCCAGCCCGGTGGCCAATAAGCCACCGTCGGGGACGGGAGCGTTGGGGCGGCTCTGTGTCCTCGGTGCCCGGGAAAGAAGGAACACGGAGAGCACTGAGCTGCTCCGTGCGCTCCGTGTGAAAGTCCGGGGCGCGGATTTCACAATCTCGGAAATCGGTCTCCTGACGGATTGGATCATGCCACCAAGCCCACCACGTCGAAGCGCTGGGTGTTTCCCGTGGTGATGATCGCAGTGTCGTCATGAGGGCCGCCGATTCTTGCGGGTCGGCCATTCACCATGGCGGACCTTAAGACCCTCGGGACGGGCGGGCGAAACTTCAAGTGCAGTTCCTTTGGTGCTCCCGGACGCTCGAGTTCGACTGACGCAATCACGCGCTTCGTCTCCTTCTTCGCGGCCATCTTAAAACTGATCCTCCCCCAGCGCGTCGGCTGTCGTTGCCAGGTCTCGCAAGAATCGCCGTCGGTCCATGTTGACCTCCCATTTCGCTCAAGTCCTGAAGCCATTTCGCTCACG
>QHZO01000141.1:896-12569 GCA_003224695.1 Acidobacteriota bacterium | reverse complement strand
GACCCGAATTTTACGAGGGTCGAGCTGATGGAGCCGAAGCCCGTCCGCCCGCCTTGTTGCTCGCCGTTGCGCGACCCGTAGGGGCGAACGGCGTTCGCCCACTGCCAACGCCCGCCGTAGCGCCAGCGTCCTCGCTGGCTGTTTCCCAAACTGCCCCCGAGACGGCGGCGCTACGCTCTGCTATGGGGCGCGCGCCGCCCGCCCCTACTTCAGCCCAAGCCGGGGCCAAAGGGCGTCGATTTTCTTCTTCGTCGCCGCATCCATTTTGATTTCGTCCGGCCACGGGCGCGCAAAGCCTTCGCTCCCCCACTTACGCGTGGCGTCCACGCCCATTTTCGAGCCGAAGTTAGGCAAACGCGAAGCGTGCTCGAGCTGGTCCACCGGCCCGAGCATGAACTGGATGTCGCGCTCGGGGTCAATGTGGTTCAGCGCCTTCCAGGCCACTTCGCGCATGTCGTGGACGTTCACATCGTGGTCTACGATGACAAGGCACTTGGTGAACATCGCGCCGGGCAGCCCCCAAATGGCGTTCATCACTTTGCGCGCCTGGCCGGGATAACTTTTTCGGATGGCGACAATCATCAAGTTGTGGAAGATGCCTTCCGCGGGCATGTGCATGTCCACGACTTCGGGCATCTGTTTCTTCATGAGCGGGAGGAAAATCCGCTCCACGGCGTGGCCCATCCAGTAGTCTTCCATGGGCGGAGGGCCGACGATGGTCGAAACGTAAACGGGGTCTTTGCGGCGTGTGACGCAGGTGATGTGGAAGGCCGGAAACTTATCTTCCAGCGAATAGTAGCCGGTATGGTCGCCGAACGGCCCCTCGACGCGAATATCGTCGAGGTCCACGTAACCTTCGAGAACGATTTCCGAGTTGGCGGGAACTTCCAGGTCCACGGTCTCGCACCGGACCACTTCCACAGGCTCCTTGCGGAGAAAGCCCGCGAACAGAAACTCGTCGAGGTCGGCGGGGAGCGGCAGAACGCCCGCGAGCATGGTGACGGGGTCCGAGCCCAGCGCCACCGCAACTTCCATCCGCCTGCCCTTCCCTTCCCGCTCGAGCCAGCGAAAATGCTCGGCGCCGCCCTTATGGATTTGCCAGTGCATCGCCGTCGTTTGGTCGTCGTAAATCTGCATGCGATAACAGCCCACGTTGCGCCGGCCGGTTTTCGGGCTGCGCGTGATGACCATCGGGAAGGTGATGAATCGCCCGGCATCCTGCGGCCAGCATTTCATGACTGGAAGTGCCGCGAGCGATGGGCGGTCGCGCTCGATGATTTCCTTCACAAGCCCCGTCTTGACGCTTTTCGGGAAAAACGAGCCAAGCTCGGCGAGCCTTGGGAGGAGCTTGACCTTTTCGACAAATCCTTCGGGCGGCTTCATTTCGAGCAGCTCTTCGATGCGGCCCGCCACATCCTCAAGCGAGGAAACTTCAAGCGCCAGCTCCACGCGGCGCTTCGAGCCGAGCATGTTGATGAGCAAGGGAATTGAATAATCTTGCCCATCCCGGCCGGCGCGAGGGTGCTCAAACAGCAGCGCCGGGCCCCCGGCCTTGGAAACGCGGTCGGTGATCTCCGTGATCTCCAAGTCCACGTCCACGGGCTCGGTGATGCGGCGAAGCTCGCCTGCGCGTTCGAGGCGAGCCACGAATTCGTGTAAATCTTTGAGAGACATCATCAAATCTCCCGCGAAGCATTGCAAATTGCTCAATCAGAATCAATAATTATCAGAGAGGCGGGACCGCTCGACCGCAGGCCGTTCTAATTGACTTCCGAGTCTGCCGGTCCCATAGTACAAGCAGGGGCAGCGGGGAGGTTTGAGTCTCTTTCCGGGGTGACACTTCCTCAGCCGCGAGAGGTGATCAATCTTGCGCGCCGAGAACTTCCAACCAGCGCTTCTAGGCCGCGGCACCCTGTTTCCTTCCTGCTTTCTCGCCACTTTGCTGGTCGCCGGTGTTTCTCCACTTTTCTCGCAACAAGCCGCAACACCTGAGATGACCACGCAAACGTCCGCTCCGGCTTTTCAATTGAAGGTGGAGCGCAACCTGGTGGTGGTGCGGGTCATCGTGCGGGACTCCCAAGGCCGCGCGCGGGACGACCTCACGAAGGATGATTTCCTGCTGTCCGACGATCGGAAGCCGCAAACCATATCGCATTTCTCGATTGAGAAGGCGGCCGCCGGCCCTGTGCCGTTGGCAACGGCGAATGGCGAAAAGCCGGAGGCCGGCGGCGCCGCCCAACATTCAGGACGTAATGGCGGTGCGGATCGCCGCCGCGAAGTACCTCAAGCAATCGCTTGGGCCGGAGGATCGGGCGGCAATCTACACTTCCTCGGGCCAGGTCACGCTCGACTTCACGTCTGATCTGGATGCCTTGCAAAGCACCCTCCAGCGCTTGCTACCGCGGCCGATCATGGGGCAGACCCCTGGGGCCTGCCCCGACATCAACGATTTCCAGGCCTACTTAATCGTTGAGCAACACGATCAAATCTCTCTGGATATTGCCACCGAAGAAGGTTTCGCGTGCAATTGCGAGAATTTTCCTCCGCAAGCTCAGGCCCAATGCCGCGCGGACCAACAACGCGCGGCTTTCAGCCTGTCGTTCAGTGTCCTGAACCAAGCCGAAGATAGCTCCGAGTATTCCCTCCGCGGGGTGGAGCAAATCGTCCGGCGAATGGGGGTCTTGCCCGGTCAACGCTCTCTAGTCCTGATCTCTCCCGGCTTCATGACCGCCACCCAGCATCAGCGCGTGAGCGGTCTGGTGGATCACGCTTTGCGATCCAACGTGGTCGTCAGCGCCCTGGACGCGCGCGGCCTATGGACCGACCCGACGCTCAGCGACCCCAACGGCAAATCGCTGATCTTGCGCGCCGACCTCGTGAATCAGAAATCGCTGGAACTGATTCAGCGCGACATCTGGACGCAGGAAGTCATGAGCACGCTCTCCCGCGACACAGGCGGAGTTTTCTTCCACAACAACAACGACTTGGTCGCGGGTTTTCGCGAGACCAGTTCCCTTCCGGAAGTTTCCTACGTTCTGGGATTCTCGCCGTCCAATTTGAAGCGCGACGGCCGATTCCACAATGTGACCGTCAAGCTCGCTCGGGGCGGCGGCTGGACCATCCAGGCGCGGCGCGGGTACTTCGCCCCCTCGAAAACCGAGGACGTAGCCGCCGAGAGAAAAGAAGAACTCCGCGAAGTCCTGTTTTCCCAAGAAGAGGTGAATGAACTGCCTTCCGACCTTCGCACCCAGTATTTCCGCTTGAGCCAAAGCCAGGCGCGACTATCGGTGTTCACCCACGTGGACGTGGGGTCCATTCATTTCGAAAAGCAGAACGGCCTCAACCTCGACGACCTGACGATTCTTCTGGCCATTTTCGACCAGGACGGGAACGTCGTCGTGGTCAAACAGAAGACCGTGATTTTTCATATGCGCGATTCGACGCTCGAGCTTTTGCGCAAGTCCGGCCTCACGGCGCGCACCACGTTCGACGTCAAACCGGGCAGCTACCTGGTGCGCCAAGTCGTGCGCGACGGCACAAGCTCTGGGATGTCGGGAATTTCCCGGTCCGTTCAAGTTGCATTTTAGAGCCGGAAACCGATGGCGGCGGTTGACTTTACCCTGGCTCCGCCCGATACTGGCGCTATCGCAGACGAGCCGGCGGAGGTAGCCATCTCAGCCGATAAGAGGGTCGCTTGCGATTTAAATTCAACCCGAACCGCGCGTATGATGCCGCCAGCATGCGTACCGGCGCACTCACGAAACGATAGGTGGGGCAGCGCGCTGACGCTAGCCTCCGCTTTGGCTATGCTGCTTGGGGGAGCGGCGCTCGCCGCCCAGGGGCCGGAAGTTCAAACGCGCGAAACCTCGCCTGATTTCAGCCTGCGGGTGGAACGTAATCTCGTTGTCGTCCGCGTGGTGGTGCGCGATTCATCTGGGAACCCTCGCGGCAATCTCACCCAAAACGACTTCCTGCTTTTCGACAACGGCAAGCCGCAGACCATCACGCATTTCGCCCTCCAGCACGCATTTCCGGAAGCGTCGGCGGGACCGGCGCCGGCCAATCCGCCGCCTCCCGACGCTTCGCCCGGGGGAGCTGTCGAACAGGCTCCCAAGCCGCTGCGCTTTCTCGCGCTCTACTTCGATGACGTGCACATGAGCTTCGATCAAATTGTTCGGACGCGTGACGCCGCCGAGCGCTACCTTGCGAAAGAGCTTGCCGCCGGCGACCATGTCGGCATCTTCACCTCCTCCGGCCACAACGGCCTGGATTTCAGCCGCGACACTGAGAAAATCCACTCGACCCTCGCGGGGCTTTTGCCACGGCCGGTAGTTCAGCAGGGGGTCAACCCCTGCCCGAACATCTCCGACTACCAAGCCTACCTGATTGTCGCGCACCACGATCCCGATGCTTCGGAATTCGCCGTCCGGGACTTGCTCAACTGCCAGTTTAATAACGATCCACGGATGTACAACCAGGCGCAGCAAGGGGCTCAATCGGAAGCTTTCCGGCGTATGAGCCAGGCGGAGCTTGAATCGGAATACTCGCTCAGGAAAATGGAACAGGTCATTAAACGTCTTTCCTTCCTCCCTGGCCAGCGGACCCTGGTGATGATTTCGCCGGGGCTGCTGACCATCACCTTGCATGAACACGTGGACGCAATCATTGACCGAGCTCTGCGAAGCAACGTGATTATCAACACGCTCGAATCCAAGGGACTCGATGCCTCGCCGGCCCTGCCGCTCGGCGACGCCACAGAACGGGCCTTCATCCCGCAGAATAATCCCGACCCTCCGTTGCCGCCTACCGTGACCTCGGACCCTGCGGTGGCCAAAGCGCGTTGGACGAGTGAAGCCTATTTGGTCATGGACGACCCGCTTGCGGAGTTTGCGGGCGATACGGGCGGCGTATTCTTCCACAACAACAACAGCATGGACGACGGATTCGAGCGCGTCGGCTCGTTTCCGAGCGTCTATTACACGCTGGCATTTTCACCCGCAAACTTGAAACACGACGGGCGTTTCCATACGCTCAAGGTTAAGCTCGCGCGGCCCGGCGGACCGGAGCTCGAAGCCCGGCGAGGATACTTTGCCCCGCCCAACGCCGCGGCTACAGCGGACAAGTCGGCGGCGCAGATTGAGGACGCGGTTTTTTCCCAGGATGACTCGAGCAATTTTGCGGCCGGCTTCGACACCGAGTATTTTCGCCTGCGCGAAGGGACCGCTCAGCTTGCGGTCCGGACGCGCATGGACTTGCGCTTCGTTCGCTTCCGGAAGGAAGAGGGACGAAACCTTGACGAGCTGACGGTGGTGGTCGCCGTGTTTGATGCCGACGGGAACCTGGTCACCGCAAAGCAAAAGCGCCTGGAGCTGCGTCTGCGGGACGAAAGCCTGGCCCGCCTGCGTACTTCCGGGCTGACGATGAAAACCAGTTTCGACATGAAGCCGGGGGCTTACGTTGTCCGCCAGGTGGTGCGGGACGACTCCGACGCGGAGCTTTCCGCGCTTTCCCGGCCCGTGGACATAACTTTTTAAAAGGGGTGACTCATGCGCAGTAAGCATCCAGCGCTCATCGCGAGTTTAATTCTTGCGGGAATGGTTTTTCTGGCCCCCGCCTGGCTCGATACGCCCGCGGCCCAGACCGCATCACCGGGGAGCCCCCAGAATCCGGAAACCTCGCCCGTGGTCATCCAGAAGCAGACGAACTTGGTTCTGGTGGACGCGGTGGCGACCGACAAAAAGGGCAATTACCTCCGCGACCTCAACCAGAAGGATTTTAAAGTTTACGAAGACGGCAAAGAGCAGCCCATCGCCAGTTTTTCTCCTCCTTTGTCGGCAGGCGCGCCAGGCGGTTCGATCACTCCGGGAATGAAAGCCCCGAACCATGCGCGCGCCAATCAGTACATCGTGATGTTTTTCGACGGCTCCTCGATGGATATCGGCGATCAGCAGCGCGCCCGCGAGCAGGCGGAAAAGTTCCTCGATAAAATGACGAGAAGCGACCACATGATCGCGGTTGCGGAGTTTGGCGGCTCGCTTCAGATCACGCAGAATTTCACGAACGACCCGGAGCCTTTGAAGCGCGCCGTGGGCCACACGCGGGTGGCGCACGTCCAATCGAACGATAACGCAGAGACCGCGGCGGGACCTTCGACGGCGGGCGGCCCCGGGACCGTCCAGGTGGCCTCGCTCGGAGGGTTCCCTGTACCCAGCCTTCAAGCCAGCTTCGGTGCCCGCACCATGCTCCTGGCAATTCGGTCCCTTTGTAAAAACTTAAGCAGTGTCCCCGGCCGGAAAACCTTGGTCTTGTTCTCCAGCGGGTTTCCGCTTACCCCTGTGCTGACCTCTGAGCTCACGGCGACGATTGATGCGGCGAACAAATCTAACGTGGCCATTTACCCGATTGATGTCAGAGGCGTTTGGGCGCCCCATAGCGGTGTCCTTCCAGACCAATTGCTCTATCCACATACGAATGCGTTGTGGGCGGCTCTCCTGGTCCCCTTGCCATTCCAGCGACCTGGTGGAGGGGGTGGCGGCGCGGGCGGAGGCGGTGGTAGGCCCGGCGGCGGTGGGGGCACAGGCGGAGGCGGGGCCGGTGGGGGCGGCCGCGGAGGTGGCGGTACGGGCGGTGGCGCGGGCGGAGGCCGTGGCTCCGGCGGTGGAGGCACGGGTGGCGGAACCGGAGGAAGAGGTGGAGGCGGCACGGGCGGCGGAGGAACGGGTGGGAAAGGCGGAGGTGGGGGAACGTCTGGCGGCTCGCGTGGTGGAGGCGGCGGATTCACTCCACCCAACCGGCAATCACTCAATCCGTTGAATCAGCCTCGGCAAATTATTCCTCAGTTCCCGGAGAGCGTCACGACGAATCAGGATGTCCTGTTCGCGCTGGCCAATGGGACAGGCGGGCGACCCATATTCAATACCAACGACCTGGCCGGCGGGCTTGACAGCATTATGCGCGACCTTGACGAATACTATACGCTCGGCTACGCCCCTCCCAAGCCCGCGGAAGGGAGCTGCCACACCATCAAGGTGAAAGTTGAGCAGCACGGAAGCGAGGTGCGTTTCCGCAGCGGTTATTGCCAGGTGCCAACAGGCGATATTCTCGCCAGCAAGCCCGAAGGTGCGGCGCTTGAAACGCTGGTGGCCAGCCCCGCGCCCGGCAATGTCCAGATGTCGATGGACGTCCCGTATTTTTATACCGCGCCGAATCTGGCGCGAGTCAACCTCTCACTCGCCATACCTACGAACGCTTTGGGCTTCGAAAAGGAAAAAAAGGAGATGCACGCCGAGATCAACATCCTGGGCATGGCTTACACGGAAACGGGAAACGTGGCCGCGCGGTTCAGCCAAACGGTTAAAAAGGACCTGGAAAAGAAAGACTTGAAAGAATTCCTGGAAAGCCCGTTCATTTACACCAACACTTTCGACATCGTGCCTGGGAAATACAATCTCAAAGTGGTGGCGAGCCTGGGCGAACGCAAGTTCGCCAAGGCGGAGGCGCCGCTGAATGTGGAACCTTACACAGGCCAGGAGTTCGGCCTGAGCTCTCTCGTTATGAGCGATAAATTCCAGAGCGTCTCCGAGCTTGCCGAAAACCTCGATACGGCGCTGCTCGAAGAGCGCAGCCCACTCGTGGCGAAAGGAGTAGAGTTTACCCCTTCACCGTCCAGCAACTTTTCGCGCGATAAAAAGCTGGCAATGTATTTGGAGGTTTACGAGCCCGAGCCTTTCGCAAACGGCTTCCCGCGCGTTGGCGTGATCATGGACATATACGACAAGAAGACGAATCAGCGGGTCTTTACAACCAACACCGTGCTGGTCAATGAATTTGCCCAGCCCGGCAATCCCATCATTCCGGTGGGGCTGGCGGTTCCCGTGGATAAGCTCAGCGCGGGCGAATACACCGTCAAGGTCGTGGCGCGAGATTCTGATAGCCACGCTTCACCCGTGCGGCAGGCGGATTTTGCGGTGAACTAGCGTTTCCAGCCGTGGGAAGATGAACCCTTACGGGCCGCCTGGCAGTCCAGAAGACCTTTGGGCGCTTTGCGAGAAACAGGCTTCTGATGGTGCGTCGAATTTCCGCCTGAGGACATTGCACGGTCTGGAACATAGCGAGAGTGCTTTCTCCGAAGGGATCGAACGCCAATCCCGCCGGCCAACGGCTTTTGATTCGACAGAGTTCGCCTCGGCTCGGCGGGCGTTACTCCGGTGGTTTCGAGCGCACGCCCGGCCGCTTCCCTGGCGCCGTGAGCGGTCCCCCTACCGAGTGTGGGTCTCGGAGATCATGCTCCAGCAGACCCAGGTGGCGGCCGTTGTCCCCTACTTCAACCGCTTCCTCCGCGTTTTCCCGAGCGTCCGCGAGCTCGCGTGCGCCAGGCGGGAACGCGTCTTGGAGCTGTGGTCGGGGCTCGGCTATTACCGCCGGGCGCGGGACCTGCATCGCGCCGCGCAAATCGTGATGCGCCGGTTCGGCGGGGTCTTCCCAGAAAATTACGAGGCGGCGCGGTCGCTTCCGGGTGTCGGCGACTACACCGCGCGAGCCGTGTTGAGCATCGGCTCCGGCCAGCCGTACGCGGTGCTCGACGGCAATGTGGCCCGGGTCGTGGCGCGCTGGCGCCTGTTACCAGGCCACATTCAGCAATCGCGATTCCGCCGAAGGGTCGAGCGCGTTCTCGATACGTGGCTTTCGCGCCGCCGCCCGGGCAACTTCAATCAGGCGCTGATGGAGCTCGGGCAAACGGTTTGTCTCCCGCGCGCGCCCCGCTGCCCGGCGTGCCCGCTTCGCCGCTCGTGCCGGGCCTACGCGCGTGGCCGGCCGGAGTCTCACCCGGCTCCACGCCCGCACCGACCCACCGAGCGCCGATTCCTCGCTTTGGCCGCAATCGCTCGCGCGGGCAAGTTCGCGCTGGTCCGCGGTCTTGACGAGAACCTTCTTCCCGAGCTTTGGAACTTCCCTTCCGCTTTCGGCGCTTCTCCTGAAAGCGCGCGCCGTCGGCTCGACGAAAAGCTTCGATTTCTGTTTCCCTGGGTTCGAATTCACGCCGCGCCAAAGTCCGAGTTTCGCCACGCCATCACCCATCGCTCCATTACAGCTCAACTTTATGCGCCCGAGCCGTGGCGCGGCCGTGGTCAGCGATCCTTAGTTAGTCGCGGGCCGCAACGGACGACGAACGACGGACGACGGACCAATCGCCTGGCCGTTCGCTGGCTCTCCCCTTCCGACTTCGGCTCCGCCGCCGTCTCCTCCATCGCCCGCGACGTGGCGGCGTCACTCGAGAGCAATGCCCGCTCCCGCACGTTGCAGCAGAAAGATCTGCGCGCGTCGCGAAAAAAAGAACGTTATAGCACGGAGGAAACTAGGCTTAGGCATGGGAGGGCCAGTGGGCGGGCCCCGCGGTAAATCCAGTTAGGTTTAATGACTAATTGGAATCGGACAGTGGGCACTCGCTGCCGCGCTCGTCGTTCAGCTTTTTGCTCATCGCAAGGTCGAGATCAGAGAGCGGAATGCGACGCGTGGTTTGTTCGCCGACAAGCCAAAGGGTCTTTCCCATGATGACGTAATTCACCGCTTCCAATTTCCGTCCGTCACGAAACGCGAATACGGTGGGAAGGCGGTCCGCTCGCGTGGTTGGCTCCGCACTGGGCGAACTGGCTGGGGAGCCGCCGCCCCGCTCTTGCCGCATCTGCTCCACCTCATCGGTGAGCGCCTGCACCTGTCCAGATAGGGAATCCCCTTCGCCTTCATCCTGCGCCGCACCAGGAGTCTCCGCGGGCGCTTGATACGACTGCTCGGACGAAGAGTCCGGGCCGAAAAGCGGGTATTCCGAGAAAGATGGGATGTAACTGTAAGGGTAAGCGAACGGGTAGGTGAAAAGTCCGAATGAAGGTCCAAAGAATCGGCGCCGCCTATGCCGCCAATCCAAAGAGCGTCCGCCCATCGGCGGGCCTCCCTGAAACGATGAACGACCATATGGCGACGGGCGAGGACCAAAGGTCGCCGGCCGCATTACAGGGGGTCGCATCGGCCCCGGTCGCACGGGCGCCATGCGGAAGCCGCCACCGAAAGTGCGTGGCGCGCTGAAACCTCCGCCCATCCTGACTGCACCAGACGAACGCGGGGCGGAACGGAACTGTGCGGCGAGAGCCGGCCACGCGAAGGCAACCACGAGCGGCCCGATGAGAAGCAATCGCCACATGAATACCTCACCTCTAAACTCTATCACAACTCCCGATACTGGGATGCTAGAATCATGTCTGGATATGCCTTGCCCTGGTTGGCTTCCCGCGCCGGGTATGAGAGAGGCCTGCCGATGGCCCGGCTGACCGCCGAGCAACACGCCGAACTGCTGAAGAAGCAGCGCCACATCAGCGTGGAGCGATACTTCGAAGTGTCGCTGCTGCTGATGCTCACCACGGCGTTCCTGACCATCACGACCACACGCAAGCTCGATCCGGCTTCGACCGTAGTGGTTTTCGCCGCGCTGGCGCTGCGGCTGTGGAGCTACTTCCACGACCGCGACTGGTCGCTCGCGCCGCGCACCGTCACGCGCATCGCCATTTTCTACGTTTTTTTCTACGGGCTCGATTTCTTCATTTTCACGGCCGGCCCAACCATCCTCGACCACATGCTCGGCGCGACGGTACACCTGATTCTTTTCGCCACGCTGGTCAAAGTTTTTTCCGCGCGCACCTACCGCGACTACGGCTACCTGGCCACGCTGTCGTTCATGATGATGCTCGCCAGCGCCATCCTGACCGTCAGCACCACCTTCATCGCCTGTTTTATTTTCTACGTCCTGTTTTCGATTTCGACGTTCATCAGCTACGAAATCAAACGCAGCACGGAAGCGGCAGCCCGCGCGGCCGAGGGGCCCACTGCTTCCGCCGCTCGGAACCGCCGGGCAATTGAAAAAGCCCTGAGTCTAACCACCGGAGGGCTGGCAGCCGGAATCGTGGCGCTGGCAGCCGCTTTATTTTTCGTCATTCCGCGCTACCGAACGGGCTACCTGACCAACCTCGGCGCGGAGCGGCAAAACATTACGGGGTTTTCGGAGAGCGTCAACCTGGGCGACATCCGAAAAATCCTGCGCTCGAACCAGGTGGTGATGCGCATCATCCCCCAGGACAACCCAAGGCAGCTCGCGGGAACGAAGTGGCGCGGCGTGGCGCTCACCAGCTTCGACGGCCGGCACTGGTACAACGACAACACCGAGCAGGTTACGATCCTGCCGGCCGCCTTCGCTGAGGGCGGAGTGCAGCGCATTCTGCTGCCTCGCTCGGAAGGCTGGCAGGCTGTGAGCCGGAAGCGCGTGCGTTACCGTGTCATTGTGGCGCCGCTCACGACCGACGTGGTGTTTGCCGCGGCCATGCCGCGCGAGCTCGCGAGCCACATGCGCTTCGTGACCGTGGATGAGACCAGCGGGGTTCACAACCCGCAGCACGGGTATTCGCCGTTCGGCTACGAGGTGGTATCGGAAACCGGCCTGCCTTCCCCCAACGAGCTGCGGCGCACGGCGGCGGACGTTCCTCCCGCCCTCCGGCTGATTTACCTCCGCCTGCCGCCCACGCTCGACGCGCGCGTTGAGTCGCTGACCCGCGAGCTGATCTCCAAGGCGGGGAATAATTACGATCGCGCCCGCGCCGTTGAGGCGTATCTGCGAGACAATTTCCGCTA